>JADGAX010000002.1:0-356808 GCA_015231795.1 Alphaproteobacteria bacterium
GTCAGGACTGCGGCAGCCGATCTCGCCAAGGCGGGTTTGTCGGGCGGTCGACATGCGCGTAGTGGCGGTTCTGCGTCTCGTATTCGACGTGCGCCGTCGAAATCGTGATGCCGCGCGCCTTCTCTTCAGGAGCCTTGTCGATCTGGTCGTAGGCCGTGAATGTGGCGCCGCCCGTCTCGGCCAGGACCTTGGTGATCGCCGCCGTCAGCGACGTCTTGCCATGGTCAACGTGCCCGATCGTGCCGACGTTGCAATGCGGCTTGTTCCGCTCGAATTTCGCCTTTGCCATGATCCTGCTCTCCCAACCTTCTATCTATCAACCGGCCAGCTTGGCGCGGATTTCTTCGGAAACGTTATTCGGCACTTCGCTGTAATGGTCGAAATGCATGCTGTACTGGGCGCGTCCCTGGCTCATCGAGCGCAGCGTGTTGACGTAGCCGAACATATTGGCCAGCGGCACCTGGGCCGTAATCACGCGGGCGTTGCCGCGAGAATCCATGCCGCTCACCTGACCGCGACGGCTGTTCAGATCGCCGATCACGTCGCCCATGTAGTCTTCGGGCGTCACCACTTCGACCTTCATCATCGGCTCGAGCAGCTTGGGACCCGCCTTGGGCAGACCTTCGCGGAAGCAAGCGCGGGCCGCGATTTCGAAGGCCAGGGCCGACGAATCGACTTCGTGGTAAGCGCCGTCGGTCAGCGTCGCCTTGAAATCGGTGACCGGGAAACCGGCAAGCACGCCGTTCTCGATCGACGAATTGAGGCCCTTCTGAACGCCCGGGATGTATTCCTTGGGCACGGTGCCGCCAACCACCTTGGCTTCGAACTGATAGCCCGAACCCGGGGGCAGCGGCTCGAACCGGATCTTGACGCGGGCGAACTGGCCCGAACCGCCCGACTGCTTCTTGTGCGTGTAGTCGCAGTCGTAAACTTTCGAGATGGTCTCGCGGTAGGCCACCTGGGGGGCGCCCACATTGGCCTCAACCTTGAACTCGCGCTTCATGCGATCGACGATGATCTCAAGGTGCAATTCGCCCATGCCCTTGATGACCGTCTGTCCCGACTCGCCGTCCGACGACACGCGGAAGCTGGGATCTTCCTGGGCCAGACGCGCCAGCGCCATGCCCATCTTCTCCTGGTCCGCCTTCGACTTCGGCTCGACCGCCACTTCGATGACGGGTTCGGGGAATTCCATGCGCTCGAGGATCACCGGCTTGGTGGTGTCGCACAGCGTATCGCCGGTCGTGGTGTCCTTAAGGCCCACCAGCGCCACGATGTCGCCAGCGCGGCCTTCCTTCACTTCTTCGCGCGAATTGGCGTGCATCAGCAGCATGCGGCCAATGCGCTCGCGCTTGTCCTTGACCGTGTTCTGCACGTAGGAACCGGCTTCCAGCACGCCCGAATAGATGCGGGCGAAGGTGAGCGAACCCACGAAAGGATCGGTCATGATCTTGAAGGCCAGGGCCGAGAACGGTTCGGAATCGTCGCTCTTACGCGTGATGGGTTCGTCGGAACCCAGCTTGACGCCCTGCACGGGCGGAATGTCGACCGGGCTGGGCAGATAGTCGATCACGGCGTCGAGCAGGGGCTGCACGCCCTTGTTCTTGAAGGCCGATCCGCACAGGATGGGCACGAAGGTCATGGCGATCGTGCCCTTGCGGATGCACTTGATCAGCGTGGCTTCGTCGGGTTCCTGGCCGCCCAGATAGGCTTCCATCGCCTCGTCGTCCATTTCGACGGCGGCTTCGATCATCTCGTGGCGATAGGCGGCGGCCTTTTCGGCCAGCTCGGCGGGAATCGGCGCGTCGTAGAATTCAGCGCCCAGGCTTTCGTCTTTCCACAGAATGGCCTTGTTGCGCAGCACGTCGACCAAGCCGACATAGTCGCTTTCGATGCCGATCGGCATATGCAGAACCATCGGGCGCGCGCCCAGACGTTCCTTGATCATATCGACGCAGCGATAGAAATCGGCGCCGATGCGGTCCATCTTGTTGACGAAGCAGATGCGCGGAACGTTGTACTTGTCGGCTTGGCGCCACACGGTCTCGGATTGCGGCTCGACGCCGGCCACCGAGTCGAAAACGGTCACGGCGCCGTCCAGCACGCGAAGCGAACGCTCGACTTCGATGGTGAAGTCGACGTGGCCGGGCGTGTCGATGATGTTGACGCGATGGTCGCGCCAGAAGCAGGTGGTGGCGGCCGAAGTGATGGTGATGCCGCGCTCCTGCTCCTGCTCCATCCAGTCCATGGTGGCGGTGCCTTCATGCACTTCGCCGATCTTGTAGGACTTGCCGGTGTAATACAGGACGCGTTCGGTCGTCGTCGTCTTCCCGGCATCGATGTGGGCCATGATGCCGATATTGCGGTAACGCTCGATGGGAGTTGTGCGGGCCATCTAAAACAGTCCTTACCAGCGATAATGCGAGAAGGCCTTGTTGGCCTCCGCCATGCGATGCGTGTCTTCGCGCTTCTTGACGGCGGCGCCGCGATTGTTGGCGGCATCCATCAATTCGCCCGACAGGCGCTCGACCATGGTGTTCTCGCCGCGCTTGCGCGCCGCGTCGATCAGCCAACGGATGGCCAGGGCCTGACGACGGTCGGTGCGCACTTCGACGGGCACCTGATAGGTGGCGCCACCGACGCGGCGCGAGCGAACTTCGACGGCGGGCTTCACATTGTCCAGCGCGTCGTGGAACAGCTTCAAAGGATCCGCCTTGGCCTTGGCTTCGATGCGCTCGAAAGCGCCGTAGACGGTGCCTTCGGCGACCGACTTCTTGCCGTCGTACATCAGGCAGTTCATGAACTTGGTGACGACAATGTCGCCGAACTTGGGGTCCGGCTGCACTTCGCGCTTAACGGCGGAATGGCGACGCGACATCTAAAGTCTCCCCTTACTTCGGACGCTTCGCGCCGTACTTCGAACGGCGCTGTTTGCGGTCCTTGACGCCCTGGGTGTCCAGAGTGCCGCGAATGATGTGGTAGCGAACGCCGGGCAAATCCTTGACGCGGCCGCCACGGATCATCACCACCGAGTGTTCCTGGAGGTTGTGACCCTCGCCAGGAATGTAGCTGGTGACTTCGAAACCGTTGGTCAGGCGCACGCGGGCCACCTTACGCAAAGCCGAGTTCGGCTTCTTGGGCGTCGTCGTGTAAACGCGGGTGCAGACGCCGCGCTTTTGCGGGCATTCCTGCATGGCCGGAACCTTGTTGCGCGTCACTTTCGGTTCGCGCGGCTTGCGGATCAACTGGTTGATCGTCGGCATTCGTCTTTCCTTCGTTGCCTGCCTTACGTCTACACGCCAATTGCTTCTCCGACAAAGCCGGACAAAGCGAATTCGGCCCGGCCGAAGCCGGGCGAAGCAAAAAGAAACAACCGGGTTTGCCCGGTCGTTTCCTAGTTCGAGAACCTTGTTGTCAGGCGTTACGCCGTTCAAAGCCGCGCCGATACGCAGCGCTTTTTGAACGAGGTAACCGCGTCTAGGACGTATGCCTACCACCGGCTCCCCGAAGAGGCGCGCATCCTATGCAGCAAGCCGCTGCCCGTCAAGGGAAAGATTAGGCTTTCTTGCATCCCGCCAGCCATGGGGCTAAATAGCCTTCATAACGCTAGCTGTTGGGGTTGCGTGGTTGATGTGCCGCAACGAATAGGGTGGCGGCGGCTTGAGCCAGATGCGCGATCTCGCCAGCCTCGGGAGCGGGTTCCACGCCCAGCAAGCATTTAAGATAGCTGGAGTTTCTAAGAGAACCCAGAAAGAGGTCGGCCCCCAGGGCGGGGTCGGGCACCAAAAGCCGACCCTGCTTGTTCAAATGCTCTATATACGCCGCCACCATCGACAGCGTGCGGGCAGGACCCGACCGATAAAAGGACTCGCTCAACTCGGGCAGATGCCTGCCCTCGGACAATACAAGGCGGAAGGTGGACAGAGCGCCCGGCTTCAACAGTAGTCCCAAAAAGCGCCGCCCGATGGCGGCAAGCCCTTCCAGGGGGTCATCACCCAGCATGGCGGGTTGCAGGCTTTCCTCCATCTCCTGGCGGAAACGCTCCTGGACCATCGATTCGAACAAGGCCTGTTTCGACTTGAAATGGGCATAAAGCGTGGCTTTGGAAACCCCGGCCTCGGATGCGATGGCGTCCATGCTGGCCTTGGCGTAGCCCTGGCCGAGAAACAGACGGGAGGCCGCCGTCTGAATCAAGCCGCGCTTGCCGGAAGATGTTTTCTCGCTAATGCCCTTTGCCGTCGCCATCCGTCTTGACCCCTCCTCGCCCGAGGCGTATTAAACTAAACCGTTCAGTTCAATCTTGCAAGGCCGCCCATGCCGCCCCCGGTCAAGAAGCGAATCGCCGCCGTCGCCCTGCTGCTGCTGGCCATCGTCGCCGCCAGCCTGGGCTATTGGTGGTCGCGCCGCCACATCGAAACCACCGACGACGCCTATGTCGCCAGCGACATTTCGGTCATGTCGGCCAAGGTGCCGGGCTATGTCGCCTCGGTCGAGGTGGCCGACAATCAGCCGGTAAAGGCTGGCGATGTGCTGATCCGCCTGGAATCCAGGGATTACGAGGCCAAGCGCGACCAAGCGCAGGCCCTGGCGCAGGCCCGCCGCCTGGGTCTGGCCCAAATCGAGGCGAAATTGAACCTGCAAGACGCCCAGATCCGCCAAGCCGGGGCGGAGGTCGCGGCCGCCGCCGCCGATACGCAAAGGGCCAAGAACGACCTTGAACGCGCCCAGATTCTGGTGAAGAACGAATTCGCCTCGCGCCAGAAATTGGATCAATCGCAGGCCGATTCCCAACGCACCGCCGCCCAACTGTCGCGCGCCCGCGCCGGGGCAGACGCCGCCAAGCGCCAGACCAACGTGTTGGATGCCGAGATGGCAACGGCCAGAGCACTTTCGGACGAGGCCGACGCCCAGTTGGAATTGGCCCAGATCGACCTTGAAAACACGGTCATCCGCGCCCCCATCGACGGCGTGGCCGCCAACCGTTCGGCCCAACTGGGCGAATATGTCCGCGCGGGCGCCCAGTTGCTGTCCATCGTGCCGCTGGACAAGGTGTGGATCGAGGCCAATTTCAAGGAAACCCAACTGACCCGCATGAAGCCGGGTCAGAGCGTGGACATCAAGATCGACGCCTTCCCAGACCAACATCTGCAAGGCAAAGTCGAGAGCATCGCCCCCGCCTCGGGCGCCAAATTCAGCCTGCTGCCGCCCGAGAACGCCACCGGCAATTTCACCAAGGTGGTGCAGCGCGTGCCGGTACGCATCTCACTGCCCCTTGATTCGCCGCTGAAGGGGCGCATCGCGCCGGGCCTGTCGGCGGTGGTGAAGGTCGATACGCTGAGCCTGCCGTGACCGGCGAGCACCGCAAACTGACCCCAGGCGACTGGATCGGTTTCCTGGCCATGGTGCTGGGCATGTTCATGGCGATCTTGGACATCCAGATCGTTTCCAGCTCGCTTTCGGAAATCCAGGCCGGGCTGTCGGCGGGCCGCGACGAAATCTCTTGGGTGCAAACATCTTACCTGATCGCCGAAGTGGTGATGATCCCGCTGTCGGGCTGGCTGGCCCGCGTCTTTTCCACCCGCTGGCTGTTCCTGGCCTCGTCGCTCACCTTCACGCTGTCCAGTCTGGCTTGCGCCTTCGCCTGGGACATCAATTCCATGATCGTCTTTCGCGCCCTGCAAGGCTTTCTGGGCGGCGCCATGATCCCCACCGTCTTTTCCTCGATGTTCATGCTGTTCCCGCTGCATATGCGCCCGATGATCGGCGTCATCATCGGGCTGGTCGCCACCATGGCCCCCACGCTGGGACCCGTGCTGGGCGGCTGGATCACCGATCTGGCCAGTTGGCACTGGCTGTTCCTGATCAATCTGCCCGTGGGTCTGGCGGTATCGTTCCTGGTGACCGTTTTCGTGCGCATCGACCAGCCCAGACTTGAGATGCTGAAACGCATCGACGTGCCCGGCATCGTCTTCATGGCGGTATTCCTGGGCGCTCTTGAATACACGCTGGAAGAAGGACCCGCCGACAACTGGTTCCAGACCGACGCCATCGTCTGGTGGACGGCGCTGACGCTGACGGCAGGCATTCTGTTCGTCTGGCGCGAGTTGGTGCATGCGCATCCGGTGGTCGATCTGTTCGCCTTCAGAAACGCCAATTTCTCGATCGGCTGCCTGTTCAGCTTCGTCATCGGCACCGGGCTTTACGGGTCGGTCTATCTGCTGCCGCTGTATCTGGGCCGGGTGCGCGGCATGAACAGCTTCGATATCGGCGTCATCATGGTCGTGACCGGCGCCTTTCAGTTCTTGTCGGCCCCCATCGCCGGCATTCTATCCAAAAAGATGGAGCCAAGACTGATGCTGGGATTGGGGCTTGCCTTGTTCGGCACCGGCCTGTGGCTGACCACCAGCATGACCGCCGAATGGGGATTCTGGGAACTGTTCTTGCCGCAAGCCGTGCGCGGCGTGTCGCTGATGCTGTGCTTCCTGCCCATCAATCTGCTGGCTTTGGGAACCCTGCCCAAGGACGAGGTGCACAACGCCAGCGGGTTATTCAATTTGATGCGCAATCTGGGCGGCGCCATCGGCCTGGCCGCCATCAATACGGCGCTGATTGAACGGTTCGAGTTGCACCGCTCGCACCTAGCCGACTCGCTGTCGGCCAGCCGCAGCCACGTGCTCGAGATGCTGGAGGGCATGTCGGCCTATTTGTCCGACCGCATCACTGGCAACGCCGACGCCGCCGCCCTCAAGACCCTGTCGCGCCTGATCGAGCGCGAGGCCTGGGTGATGACCTTCTCGGACGCCTTTCTGCTGCTCTCGCTCGGCTTTTTCCTGGCCCTGGCCTTCATGCCCTGGATCAAAAGCGTGGATGCGGGCAAAGCGCCCTCAGATGCCCACTAATATTGCGGCAGGGTTTGCGTTATAATGCATGAAAGAGGGGGCTTTCATGCTTACCGCGACCATCCTGGGCTTTTCCATCGCCTTCCAGACCCTGGCGGCTATCTTGGCGCTGACGCACTTGCGCCGCTCTGGCCCCTACAGATGGGCCTGGGGATCCCTGTCCGCGGCCCTGCTGCTGATGGCTGCTAGGCGCGTCATCACCCTGTCCAGCGCCTTTCTGGCCGACCGCCCCCTGGCTGGAGATTTGTTGCCCGAACTGACGGCGTTCGCCATTTCGCTTCTGATGGTCGGCGGCGTCGTGGGCCTGGGCCGTCTTCTAAAGACGGTCGAGCGCCAGCGTGCCGAGCTTGACCGCGTGGTGGGTGAACTTCAGCGCTCGAACCGAGAGCTTGAACAGTTCGCCTATATCGCCAGCCACGACCTGAACGAACCCTTGCGCATGATCGCCAGCTATCTTCAGCTGATCGAGCGGCGCATGAAGGGCCATCTTGACGGCGAGATCAAGGAATTCATGGATTTCGCCCTGGATGGGGCTGCGCGCATGCGCGCCTTGATCGACGGGCTTTTGGAATTCTCGCGGGTGGGGCGGCGCGGCGAACCCCAGGACGGCATCGACCTCAACCTGCTGGTCGGCTCGGTGCTGGCCGACCTGAAAAGCGCCATCGAGGAGGCGGGGGCCGTCGTAACCGTCGATCCCCTGCCCCGCGTGCGCGGCGTCGAGAGCGAATTGCGCCGCACCTTCCAGAACCTGATCGGCAACGCCTTGAAGTTCCATGCCAAGGACCGTCCGCCGATGATCCATGTCGGCGTCAGCGGCAAGGGCAATGTCTGGGAATTTCAAGTGAGCGACAACGGCATCGGCATCGACGCCAAGCATTTCGAGCAGATTTTCCAGATGTTCAAGCGCCTGCACGGCCAAAGCGAATATCCCGGCACCGGGCTGGGGCTGGCCTTGTCCAAACGCATCGTCGATACGCATGGCGGGCGCATCTGGATCGAATCGGAACCCGGCAAGGGATCGACCTTCCGCTTCACCTTGCCGAAGTAGTATCCGCCTGCAAAGAAGCGTTTAAACCACGCTGGCAAAGCCAGCGCGCAAACCTCCTGGTTTGCGTGAGCCAAGCGATACGGAGTATCGCGCCCGCCAGCTTTGCTGGCAGATATTTGCTTAGCGTGCATTGCACGCGGCGATTGAGAGGCAATTTAAAAAGCGTAATCGATGTAAACCGGATCGACCGATTCATGCCAAGGCCCGCGATACGAGGCCAACAAAAGTTCGGCGGGCGTGACGCCGCGCTCGGCGATGCGGTCCAGTGGGTCGAGGAAGCCGCTTTCATCGCGGCCCACATCGTCTTCCCTGGCGCGTCCGATCAAGCCTTCGCGGGCGATGATCAGCATGCGCAGCGCTTGGTCGCGCACCAGTCCCTTGCGAAAGGGCGCCTTCAAACCCATGCGCGGCACATCGGCCCTTAACTGGGACATTTCCTCGATGGTCCAGTCCTTCACCATGTCCCAGGCTTCGCCCAGGGCCTCGGCATCGTACAGCAACCCGGTCCACAGGGCGGGCAGGGCGCAGATGCGGCTCCACGAGCCGCCGTCGGCGCCGCGCATTTCGAGGTAACGCTTCAGGCGCACTTCGGGAAAGGCGGTGGTGACATGATCGGCCCAATCGCCCATCTGAGGCTTTTCGCCCGGCAGGGCTGGCAGGCGGCCCGCCATGAAATCCTTGAAACTTTGGCCCGAAGCGTCGATGTAGCGGCCGTCGCGATAGACGAAATACATCGGCATATCGAGCAGGTAATCGACATAGCGCTCGAAGCCCATACCGGGTTCGAACACGAAGGGCAACATGCCCGAACGCGCATTGTCGGTGTCGGTCCAGATATGGCTGCGATAGCTTAGATAGCCGTTGGGCTTGCCTTCGGTGAAGGGCGAATTGGCGAACAATGCCGTGGCGATGGGTTGCAGGGCCAGCGCGGTTCTGAACTTCATCACCATGTCGGCTTCGCTGGAGAAATCCAGATTGGCCTGCACGGTGCAGGTGCGCAACATCATGTCCAGCCCCAGCGTTCCCACCTTGGGCATATAGGCCTTCATGATGGCGTAGCGTCCCTTGGGCATCCAGTGGATGTCTTCGCGCCGCCATTTGGGGTCGAAGCCAAGGCCGACCAGTCCGATGCCCAATTTGTCGGCCACCTGCGTCACCTGACGCAAATGTTCGTGCACTTCCGCGCAGGTCTGATGAATGGTTTCCAAGGGCGCGCCGGACAATTCGACCTGCCCGCCAGGCTCCAGCGTGATCGAGGAGCCATCGCGCCCGGACAGGGCGATGACCCGCCCGTCCTCGACAACCGGCTTCCAGCCGAAAATCTGCATGCCTTCCAAAAGCGCCTGGATGCCTTTCTCGCCCTCATAGGGCAGAGGCCTGAAACTGCCCTGTTCGAAGGCGAATTTCTCATGCTCGGTGCCGATGCGCCAAGCAGAGGCCGTTTTGCAGCCCGATTCCAGCCAGGAGACAAGCTGCGCTTTGGATTCGATCAAAATCAAATCGGGTTTCGATGGACCAGACATGCGAACAGAAGACCCCAGCCAGAAACCTGCGTCAATGCAAGAGTTCTTGAACTTATTCCGTCAAACCATGATTATGGCTCATATGACCCCTAAGCAAATTCATGTCCTGATCATCGAGGACAATCCCGGCGACGCCCGCTTGATCGAGCTGATGCTGTCCGAGCGTCCCGAAGACGGCTATCAGAATGTTTTCGCCGTGCGCCTTGGCGACGGGCTGGACGCCATCGCCAAGCAGCCCTTCGACGTGATCCTGCTGGATTTGTCGCTGCCCGATTCGCATGGGATCGGCACCGTGCAGTCGGTGCTGGATGCCGCCCCCTCGACGCCGATCATCGTGCTGACCGGCCTAGCCGACGACACCACGGCCATCGCCGCCATGAAGGCGGGCGCGCAGGACTATCTGGCCAAGGGCCAGGGCGATGGAGAAACGCTGCGCCGCTCGATCCGTTATTCGATCGAGCGCATGCGCACCGACGAGGAAAAGCGCGAGTCAGGGGAACGGTTGCGCCGCGCCCTGATGCAGACCATCCAGGCGGTGGGCCTGACCATCGAAAAGCGCGACCCCTATACGGCGGGCCACCAGCAGCGCGTGGCCGAACTGGCCAGCGCCATTGGCCGCGAGTTGGGATTCGAAGAAGAACGCCTCGAGGGTTTGGAACTGGGCAGCGTGATCCACGACATCGGCAAGATCGCCATCCCGTCCTCGTTTCTGAACAAGCCGGGTCGTCTGACCGACACCGAATTCGCGCTGATCAAAACCCACAGCGTCATCGGCTTCGACATCATCAAGGACGTCGAATTCACTTGGCCGATCGCCAAGATGGTGCGCCAGCATCACGAGCGGATGGATGGTTCGGGCTATCCCGACGGCTTGAAGGGCGACGACATCTTGCTCGAATCGCGCATCATCTGCGTCGCCGACGTCATCGAATCGATGGCCTCGAACCGGCCTTACCGCGCGGCGCTGGGGATCGACGTCGCTCTCGATGAAATTTCCAAGAACTGCGGCAGGCTGTACGACGCCGACGTCGCCAAGGCCTGCCTGAAACTGTTCGCCGACAACCGCTTCAGCTTCACCACGCAGGTGCTTTAAAGCCCGTCGATCATCTTCTTCAGATCGGCATGGTCCTCGCTTGCCGGATCAAGCAGATCCAAAAGCCGCGACCACAAAGCCTTGGCCTCGCTCTTGCCGCCATTGTCCAACGCGGCCTGGCCCGCCAGATACAGCGCGTCGAAGGAATTGGGGTCTTGCTTTAGAACCTCGTTCATCAAGGCCGCCGCTTCGGTGGGCACCTTGGCCTTGGGATCGGCCGAGCGCGCCACTTCAAAAAGCATCACGGCATAGGATTGCTTCAGGTCGAGATCGTCGGGCGTCAGGGCCATGGCCTTCTGATAGGCGTCCCTGGCCTTTTCCATCTCGCCCAGAACGGCATAGCTGCGGCCCAGCATGGTCCAGCCCTGCACGTCCTTTGGGTTTTCCTTCATTCTGGCTTCCAGCTTGGCGACCATGGCCCCGATGTCGGGCGCGCCGCTTTGGGTTTGCGGCGCCTTGCCGGACAAACGCGTCTCGGCTTCGGTGATGCGCTGCTTGAGCATGGGCAACCATCCCGCCCCGGCTGGCGATGCGGCTTCCAGGCGACGCCAGAAATGCAAGGCTCCCTTGGCGTCGTTGTCTTGCATGCGTTCCTGGCCCATGAAATACAGGGCCTTGGGGTGATCGGGGCTGACCAGCAGCACCGTTTCGAAAGCGCGCTTGGCCTGGATGGAAACCTCGCCCTGATCGGCATAGACTTGCGATTCGGCCATTTCGGCGATCACTTCCGGCTCGCGCTCGCCATTGGTTAGCGCTTGGCGCAGGCTTTCCGCGCCGTCCGGATGACGCCCCAACATGCGCTGGGCGCGGCCCAGATCGCGCCAAGCCGCGCCATCCTCGGGGTGACGCCCTAGGTGCTCGGTCAAGCGCGCCACTTCATCCAACTGATGCTGGGCTTGCGAGACATCGGTGCCGAGGCGCATGGCAAGACGGTCGAGATAGGGCTGGTCGGGTTGCTTTGGCGACCCCAAAACCAAGTAAAGCGCGCCACCCGCCAGCGGCAGAACCAACAGCAAGGCCAAGGCCAGCAGACGCCTGGGCGCCAGCCCCAGGGGATGCGTTTCTTCCTTGCTGGCATGTGCCGCGGCCAGCAGACGGCGCTGCACTTCCAGCTTGGCCGCTTCCAAGGCCTGCCCGTCGATCAGGCCCTGCGCATGCTCGTCTTCCAGCTCGCTCAACTGGTCCTTGAAAACCGCCAGATCGTAATCGGCGCGCGATCCGTCATGCGATGACGGCTTGGCGAGAAGCGGTCTGGCGATCAGAAAGACCGTGATCAGAATCAGAAGTCCGGCCAACACCCACAACATCAATTGCGGTCCTTCATCAGTCGTTCGACTTCCTGGCGTTCCTGCGCGCTTAAGGGCGACGGCGGCAAGGACTCGCGCTTCTGCCTGCGATAATAGCCCAGACCGACGGCAAAGGCGGCGACGGCCAAGCCCAGCGGCCCCAACCACAGCAGCAGCGTCTTGGCGTTGAAGGGCGGCCTTAGCAGAACATAGTCGCCATAGCGGTCGACCAGATATTGTTTGACCTGATCGTTGGAATCGCCCGCCGTGATGCGTTCACGCACGATCTGACGCAAATCCTTGGCCAGATCGGCGTCCGAATCGTCGATCGACTGGTTCTGGCAAACCACGCAGCGCAATTCGGCCCCCACGTCGCGGGCGCGCGCTTCCAAGGCGGGGTCCTTCAGCATTTCGCCGGGATCGACGGCCAGCGCCGGGGCGCAGACCGCTATGGCGGCCAGAATCAGAATCAGGCGCTTCATTTCTGAAGCTCCTTGATGATCGGCAACAGGGTTTGCTTCCATACCCGATCATCGATGATGCCGACATGTTTGTAGCGGATGCGCCCATCCTTATCGACGATGAAACTTTCCGGCGCACCCGTCACCCCGAAATCGACCGAGGCGTGGCCGGGCGCTGGATCGGCCCCCACGCGCAGATAGGGGTCGCCGTGCTTTTGCAGCCAAGCCATGCCCGCCGCCGGATCGTCGCGCCAGTCGATGCCCATGATGGGCACCACGCCTTCCGCCTTGATCTTCATCAGATAGGGATGTTCGGCCACGCAGGCCACGCACCAGGATCCGAAAATATTGACCAACGACACTTGGCCCTTCAAATGCTCGGTCTTCAGGCCGGTGTCGCCGCGCCCCGGCAGAGCGGCCAGATCGATGTTGGGGACAGGCTTGTCGATCAGCACCGAAGGGATCGCCTTGGGATCAAGGAACAGGCCCTTGAAGAAGAAGCCCAGCAGTCCCACGAAAATCAGAACCGGCAGCAGATAGGCAAGACGGCTTTTCATGGGCGTCGCTTTCCTTGAGGAACGCCGACGCGGTGCCGCCGGTCGAACAGCGATATCAGCCCGCCAAGCGTCATGACCAAAATACCCGTCCACAGCCAGGGAATCAAAGGCTGCCAATAAAAGCGGGTGACATAGCCGCCGCCTGGCACGGGATCGCCGATCACGGTGTAATAATCGCCCAGGAAGGTTGACTGAATGGCGGTTTCCGTGGTCGGCCTGGGCGGCATGCGATATTGGCGGCGCTCGGGGCTGAGTTTCAGAAAGTCCTGACCGTTTCGGCTAAGGACGAAATTGCCTTGCAGCGCCGTGTAATTCGGCCCCGGCACTTCCTGGGCGGAATCGAGCCGGACGTCGGCGTCGCGCAAGCGAACCGTTTCGCCCACTTTCATGTTCTGGATATGCTCTTCCATCCAGGTCGATGAGCCGACGATGCCCACGATCACCAGTGCTACGCCCGCATGCGCCACCGTCATGCCCCAGGCGGCCAGCGGAATTTGCTTGGCGCGCTTGCCCACCTCGGCCCAGGGCGCCTTGAACAGAAGGGCGCGCTCGCCCAACTCCCACAGACTGCCGAAGAACAGCCAGCCCGCCAGCGCCATGCCGCCAAGGGCAGCCAGATCGCCGATCCTGCCGCCGGTCAACATCCAGACCAGACCCGCAAAAACCAAAGCCGCCGCCAGCACGAACTTCAGGCGCAACAGCACGCCCAGCAGATCGCCCCGCTTCCAGGTCAGCATCGGGCCGACAGCCATGGCGGCGATCATGGGAATCATCAGGGGAATGAAAACCGAATTGAAGAAGGGCGGCCCCACCGACACTTTGCCGCCGCCCAGCGCATCGACGAACAGCGGATACAGCGTGCCCAGCAGCACCGATCCGGCCGCCGTGCTCATGATCAGATTGTTGAACATCAAGCCGCCCTCGCGCGAGACGGGGGCGAACAGGCCGCCCGCCTTCAAGGAAGGGGCGCGGATGGCGTACAGCATCAAGGAACCGCCCGCCACCATGGTCAGCATGGCCAGGATGAACAGGCCGCGCCCGGGATCGCTGGCAAAGGAATGAACCGAGGTGATGACGCCCGAACGCACCAGGAAAGTGCCCAGCAACGACAGCGAGAAAGTGAGAATAGCCAACAAGATGGTCCAGCTTTTGAGCGCGTCTCGCTTTTCGACCACGATGGCCGAATGCAACAGCGCCGTTCCGGCCAACCAAGGCATGAAGGAGGCGTTCTCGACCGGGTCCCAATACCACCAGCCGCCCCAGCCCAATTCGTAATAGGCCCACCAACTGCCCAGCCCGATGCCCAAGGTCAGGAACACCCAGGCGGCCAGCGTCCAGGGGCGCACCCAGCGCGCCCAGGCGGCATCGACGCGCCCTTCGATCAAAGCGGCGATGGCGAAGGAAAAAGCGATCGAGAAGCCGACATAGCCCAGATAGAGGAAGGGCGGATGAAAGGCCAGACCGGGATCTTGCAACAGCGGATTGAGACCGTTGCCATCCAGGGGCGGGCGGGCCAAACGTTCGAAGGGGTTCGAAGTGAATAGGATAAAGGCCAGGAAGGACAACGCCACCAAGCCCTGAACGCCGATGACGCGCGCCTTCAGATGCGGCGGCAGATTGCGCCCCGACAGCACGACGGCGGCGCCGAACACGGCCAAAATGGTCACCCACAAAAGCAGCGAGCCTTCGTGATTGCCCCAAACGCCCGAGATTTTATAAAGCATCGGCTTGGCCGAATGCGAATTGGTCGCCACATTGACCAGCGAAAAATCCGAGATCACATAGGAATAGGTGAGTGCGGCGAAAGCGATGCAGGTCAGCATCATCAGCGCGACCCCGGCCCCGCTGGCCGCCGCCATGATCGCCTTGTCGCCGCGCTGCGCGCCATAAAGGCCCAGAACGCCCTGGGCCAAGGCTACGAACAAGGCGAAGGCCAAGGCGAAATGTCCGGCCTCGGCGATCATTTCTTGCGGCCCCTTCTCGTCTTATCCACGTCATGGCCGGGCTTGACCCGGCCATCCATGCCTATCGGTTGACGGGTTCCGAAAAATCCGTGGATGCCCGGCACAAGGCCGGGCATGACGATCTTTGGGTGCGCCCGCATCCTCACTTCATCTGCCCCTGCGGCTTCGCCGTCTCCTGGCCCTGCCACTGGCCAGACTTTTTCAAGGCATCGGCCACTTCGGGCGGCATGTATTTCTCGTCATGCTTGGCCAGCACGTCGGAAGCGGTGAACAGACCGTTGGCGAAACGGCCCTCGGCCACCACGCCTTGGCCCTCGCGGAACAGATCAGGCAGGATGCCGGTAAAGACGACATCGGTCGCATTGGTCAAATCGGTCACCTTGAAGCGCACCGTCTTGCCATCCTTGACCACGCTGCCTTCCAGCACCAAGCCGCCGATGCGCAGGCGCTGATCGGGCTTAACATCCTTGGTTACCAGATCGGTCGGGCTGTAGAAGAAGACGATATTGTCCTGGAAGGCGGTCAAGACCAGGGCCGCCGCCCCTCCCAAGAAGGCAAGCCCGGCCAGCAGCAGCATCAGGCGGCGCTTCTTGCGGGGCGTCATGACCGCTTTTCCTTGGCGGCCTTGCGGCTGGCGTCCAGCCTCTCGAACTCGGCCTCGGACTTCTTAAGGCGCAGGAAACTGTCGGCGAACAAGCCCAGCATGACCAGAAAGGCCAGCCCATAAGACGGCCAGACATAGCCTGCATAACCGCCCATCGAGAAGAAATCGCTCATTGCCGCTTAACCTTCACCGTGAATCTGGGCCAGCCTTATGTTGCGGATGCGCGTTTGCAAGATTTCCGAACGCACCCGCCACAACAGCAGCGTGGCGTAGAAGGTGGTGAAGCCCACCCCCATCAGCAAGAGGGGAAGCAACATCGACGGATCGACCGAGGGCATGCCCGCCTTGGTCACGCTGGCCGGTTGATGCAGCGTGTTCCACCAATCGACCGAGAATTTGATGATCGGCACATTGACCCAGCCCACCACGGCCAGAATGGCGGCCGCCTTGGCGCCGCGCTCGGCATTGTCGAAGGCCCCCGACAGCGCCATATAGCCGAGATACAAGAAAAACAGGATCAGCATCGAGGTGAGCCTGGCGTCCCACACCCACCAGGTTCCCCACATCGGCTTGCCCCACAAGGCGCCCGTCACCAGACAGACCAGGGTAAAGCCAGCCCCCAACGGGGCGGACCCTTTGGCGATGTGGTCGGCTACCGGATGTTTCCACACCAGTGCGATGGCGCTGGCCACCGCCATCACCGAATAGGCGAACATACCCATCCAGGCCGAGGGCACATGGACATACATGATGCGCACCGTCTCGCCCTGCTGATAATCGGCGGGCGATGAGAACAGGCCGAACCACAGGCCAGCACCGATCAGCAGCACCGACGCCACGGCAAACCAAGGCCCGGTCAGCTTGGCGAACTTCAGGAATTTGGTTGGGTTTTGCAATCCGAACATGGGGGGTGTTTTAACGGGTCAAAACCGGCTTTTCCAGAAGAATCCGGCCCCTATTCCGCCGCCTGCCTCAGCGCCGCCGCGCTGGCATACAGGCCCAAGGGCACCGCGCCTAGCAAAATGGCCCCCAGAATGGCCAATTGCCCGGTCCAGGGGAAGGCGTGCTGGGCAGCATCGACCGCCCCCACGGCAAAGATCAGCACGGGAATGAACAAGGGCAAAACAAGCAATGAAATCAAGACGCCGCCGCGTCTGGCCCCCAGCACCAGGGCGGCCCCCACCGAGCCGATCAGGCTAAGGGTGGGCGTGCCCACCGCCAAGGTCAGCAGCAAAACGCCCAGGTCATAGGCCGACAGGTTCAAAAAAATGGCCAGCAAGGGGGCCGCCGCCATCAAAGGCAGGCCGGTGGTCAGCCAATGGGCCGTCACCTTGGCTCCCACCAGAATTTCCAGGGGGGCGGGCGTCAGGATCAGCAATTCCAGCGAACCGTCCTCGTAATCGCCCTGATACAGCCGGTCGAGCGACAGCATGGCGGCCAAAAGCGCATTCACCCAGACCAGACCGGGAGCCACGCGGGCCAAAACGCTTGGTTCGGGGCCGATGCCGAAGGGAAATAGGATGACCGCCAGCACGAAAAAGCCGACCACCATCATGCTGTCCGAGCCTTGGCGCAGGGCTAGGCGCAACTCGCGCTTTAGAAGTTCCCAATAACGGGTCATTGCTGTTGCCCCTCAAGCGCCGGGCGGGATGCTCCGCATCCCTTGGCTCTCGCGCCATGGGGCGCGGCGGCCCTTGGCCGCTTCAGCGCGGATAAATATTTTGTCCGCGCTGTCATGCCGCCTCCAGATCGGGGGCGGCGAAATCGTCGAGGCGCAGAATGGCGGCATCCGGCAGATCGATGTCGGCATGGGTGGAAACGATGACCATGCCGCCAGTCGCCCGATGCGCCGCCATGGCGGCTTCCAGCGCCTTGACCGAAGCCTTGTCCAGCGCCACGCTGGGTTCGTCGAGCAGCCATAAGGGGGCGGGTGCTGCGATCAGGCGGGCCAGATTGACGCGCCGTTTCTGGCCTGCCGACAGCAAACGGCCCGGCACGTCAGCCAATCTTGCAATGGCAAAGACGTCCAGCGCTTCGCGAACGCGCTTTTCGGAATCACCCCCATGCAGCCTGGCCCAGAAATGCAGCGTTTCGAACACGGTCAGCACCGGCTTGACGGCATCGTGATGCCCCACGTAATGCAGGCGCGCGCCATGCGCTTCCGGATCGTCGGCAACCGCCACATCGTCCCACAGCAAACGCCCAGCCGAGGGACGCAACAGGCCCGCCAGCAGCCGCAACAACGAGGATTTGCCCGAACCGTTCGGCCCCAGCAGGAACAGGGCTTGGCCGGACTCGAGCGCAAAGGACAGACGCGCGAAAACGGCGCGCCCGCCCCGCACACAGGTCAGATTTTCCGCGGCAAACCGGCTCATGGCCGGGGGTTATAGCAGGTTTTGCCTGATCTGCTAATCGTACTTGCGCTGGTCCTCGATGACCTTGCCGTCATTGGGCAGCGAACCAGGAGCCACGCATTCCACCTCGCCCTTCAGTTTCAGCACGGCATGCAGGCTGTCCTTCACCTTGGCAGCCAGTTCGCCGCCCCCCACGGTTTCGGCCTTCAGGGTCATGACGTCATTGCCCATCTCGCCCGAAATCACCAAGCGCAACTTCAGCAGTTCGGGATGGCGCTTGGCCAATTCGGCAACCTGCTGGGGATGAACGAACATGCCCTTGACCTTGGTGGTCTGATCGGCGCGGCCCATCCAACCCTTGATGCGCATATTGGTGCGCCCGCATTTGCTGGGACCACTGGCCACCGCCGACAGATCGCCGGTGGCGAAACGAATCAAAGGATAGGTGGCGCACAAATTGGTCACAACCACTTCGCCCACTTCGCCTTCGGGCACCGGATCGCCCGTGCCGGGACGCACGATTTCGACCAGCAGCGTCTCGTTGACCACTAGGCCGTCGCGAGCCGGGGTCTCATAGGCGATCAGGCCCAGATCGGCCGAGGCGTATCCTTGCAACACCGAGATGCCCTTGGCGTCGAAATCGGCCCTTAAGGCTGGCGGCAGATATTCACCCGACACCCAACCCTTCTTGATCGATGAAACGTCCAGATTCAACTCGGCGGCTTTTTCCAGCAAGATGCGCAAGAAGGAAGGCGTTCCGGCATAGCCGGTGGGCTTCATGGCGGCGATGGCCTGTGCTTGCTGTTCCGAATTGCCAACGCCGCCGGGAATCACCGGGCAGCCCAGCGCCATCAGGCCGCATTCCAAGATGCGCCCACCCGGCGTTAGATGATGGCCCAGGCAGTTGATGGCCAGATCGCCCTTTCTGAATCCGGCGGCGAACAGGCCGCGCGCCGATCCCCAGAAATCGGTCTCGGTTCCCTCGGGATCGTTGATCGGGCCGGGAGACACAAACAGACGGGCGAGTTGCGAAACCGGAACGCCCAGCATGCCACCGAAGGGCGGGTTGGCCTTTTGCAGATCGATCAGCTCGGACTTTCTGGTGACCGGCAAATGGGCCAATGCTTGGCGGCTGGCGACGGATTTGGGATCGATGCCGTCCAGCGTCTTGCCCCAATAGGGCGCATTGGCCTTGGCATGCGCCAGATGGGCGGGCAGCTTGGCGAAGAAGTCGGCTTCGCGCGCCTCGGTCGCCCGCGTTTCCAGGGCGTCGTAGAAATCGGTCATGAGATCGTCCTTAAGCCAGCCAGCGCTTGCGGCGGCGGTAATGTTTGGTGTCGCGGAAACTCTTGCGTCCGGCGGTGGATAGGCCGAGATAGAATTCCTTCACGTCTTCGTTCTCGCGAAGGCTTTTGGCCTCGCCATCCAGCACGACGCGCCCGTTTTCCAGGATATAGCCGTAATCGGCGTATTTCAGCGCCACCATCGTATTCTGCTCGGCCAGAAGGAAACTGACTTTTTCCTTCTTGTTGAGTTCGGACACGATTTCGAAAATTTCCTCGACCAATTGCGGCGCCAACCCCATCGAGGGTTCGTCCAGCAAGATCATGTTGGGCCGGGCCATGAGCGCCCTGCCGATCGCCGTCATCTGCTGTTCGCCGCCCGACGTGTAGCCCGACTGGCTTTTGCGCCGTTCCTTCAGCCTGGGGAAATAGCGATAGACCATCTCCAGGTCTTTCATCACCTCGGACCGCCCGTCGCGCCTTGTATGGGCGCCGGTCAGCAAATTTTCTTCGACGGTCAGATGTTCGAAACAGTGCCGTCCTTCCATCACCTGCACCACGCCCATCTTGACCAAATCGTTGGGCGTCAGGGAATCGATGCGCTTGTCCTTGTAGATGATGCTGCCCTTGGTGACCTCGCCGCGCTCGGCCCGCAGCAAATTCGACACCGCCTTCAGGGTCGTCGTCTTGCCGGCCCCGTTGGCCCCCAGCAAAGCCACGATCGCGCCATCATGGACCGTCAGGGAAACGCCCTTCAGCACCAAAATCACATGGTCGTAGATGACTTCGATGTTGTTGATGACCAGAAGGTCTTTTCCCGGTTCTGTCATTCGAGATTCCCTAAAGAAGAAAGGCGGGCGCGGAACCAATAAGCCCCGCGCCCGCTTAGATCTTACATTTCCTTCGAGCAGTCACGCGGCGTGATGCCCTTTTCCTTGGCGTACTTCATGGCCGATTCCTCGGCCAGCGGACGCACCAAGCCCTTGTCGGCTTCGATCCAGTCGGAAACGATCTTCCACTGGTTGCCGTCCCACTGCGAGAACTTGACCGCGCCGCCGCCTTCATGGTCGGTGCAAGAGGTCTTGATCGGCTGCACCAAACCCTCGGCGCCCAGCGCCTTGATGCGCGCCGGCGTGAGATTGAGATGCTCGAGACCCCACTGGATCTGCTCGCCGGTAAGAGGCTTCTTACCGAACTTCTCCTGGGCGATGCGGATGGCTTCCAGCGAGAGAATGCCGGTCACGACGCCGCGGTTGTAGTAAACCGTGCCGACGCGATCAGACTCGATGTTGCCCTTCTTCTTGGCATGCACGGCCTTCTCAATGTCCTTAATGACCTGGAAGTCCTTGCCGGGCGGGTTGAAGCCAGCGGCGATGAAGCCCTTGGCGGCCGTTCCAGCCGGACGCATGTCTTCTTCGGAACCCGACCACCAGACGCCCAGCATCTTCTCGCGCGAGAAACCGATGCGGGCCGCTTCCTTGATCGCCGTGGGGTTCATGACGCCCCAACCGCGCAAGATGACCCAATCGGGGGCAATCTGCTTGATCTGCAGCCAGATGGCTTTCTGGTCAAGGCCGGGATGCGCCACCGGGAAATGCTTGATTTCGAAGCCGTAGGTCGCGGCCTGCTTGTTCAGGATGTCGATGGTTTCCTTGCCGTAGGCCGAATCGTGATAGACGTTCACGATCTTCTTGCCTTTCAGCTTGTCCATCCCGCCTTCCTTCATGCCGATGAACTTAATCTTCGACGTGTTCTGCGACCAATAGGTGGTCACCAGCGGGAACAGATAGGGGAAGACCGAACCGACCATGGCGTCGCCGCGGCCATAACCCAGAGACACGACCGGGATCTTGTCGGCAGCGCCCTTCTCGAAGGTCGAATAGGTGATGCCGGTCGACAGCGGATGGAACATGGCCGCACCGGTGGGCCCCTTGCCCTTTAGGCGCTCATAGCATTCGACGCCGCGCGCGTTGTCATAGGCGGTTTCGCATTCTTCCCAGGTCAGCTTGACCCCGTTGACGCCGCCGTCACGCTCGTTGATCAGCGCCATATAGTCCATGAAGCCGCCGAAGTACCCCGTGCCGCCCGCGGCATAGGGACCCGTGCGGTAGATGGGAATGGGCATGAACTGTTCCATGGCCTGAGCCACGGCCGGAGCGGGGACGCTGGCCCCGGCGATAAGTCCGACCCCAAGGGCCAGACTGGCAAATACGGACTTCTTCATTTTATTTCCTCCCAAAGTTAATTCGCCTGCTTCGTGATGTTGCTCTTGTTTTACTATTCGTCAATACGGGAACGGCCACAATCTCAGCTTTTCCTTGGCGATCTGCCAAAGCCTAGCCAAGCCATGCGGCTCGACGATCAAAAAGAAGATGATCAGGCCGCCGAAAATGATGTGTTCCAGATTGGCCATCGTATCGGCCTGAAGCGTGCCGTGCCCGATCATCGCCGCGATGTTGTTGAGCAAGATGGGCAGCAGCACGATGAAACCCGCCCCCAGGAAACTGCCCAGGATCGATCCCACGCCGCCAATGATGATCATGAACAGAACCTGGAACGAGCGGCTGAGATCGAAGGCCGCCGGTTCAACGGTGCCCAGATAGCAATAGGTCCAAAGCGCGCCCGCCACGCCGCAATAGAACGAGCTGATGCCGAAGGCCGACAGCTTGGTGGCCAGCAAGGGAATACCGATCACTTCAGCCGACACGTCCTTGTCGCGCACCGCCATCCAGGAGCGCCCGATGCGCGAACGCACCATGTTCTTGGCGGCCAAGGCCAGAACCGCCACCATGACCAGGGTCAGCAGGTATTTCTCGACGGCGGAATCGACCGTCACGCCCATGATCACCATCGGCGGCGCCGAAATGACGCCCGACGACGAATAGTTGGTGAACCAGCCGACATGGGTGAAGACCCATTCGATGAAGAACTGGGCGGCCAGCGTGGCCACCGCCAGATAAAAGCCCTTGATGCGCAGGGATGGCAGTCCGAAGACCATGCCCACTAGGGCGGCGAAGACGCCGGCCAGCAGGAAATCAACGATCAGCGGCAGTTCGGGAACGCGCAGATTGAGGTTGTAGGCGGCAAAGGCCCCCACCGCCATGAAGCCCGCCGTGCCCAACGACAACTGCCCAGCATAGCCGGTCAGAATGTTGAGGCCGATGGCCGCCAGTGACAGCACCAGAAGCGGCGTTAAAATCGACCCCAACCAATATTCGTCGGCCACAATCGGCACCAGGATGAAAACCACCGCCAGCAGGGCCATGATGGCGATGCGGTCCTGGCGAATGGGAAAGATGGCCTGATCGGCCCGATAGCTGGTTTTGAACTGTCCTGATTCGCGATAGAGCATGCTTACACCCGCTCGATGATTTTCTCGCCGAACAGGCCCTGCGGACGCACCAGCAGGAACAGAAGGGCAAGCATGTAGGGGAACCAGTTTTCGATGGCGGCGACGGCGCCGCCGGTGAAGGTGCTGATATAGACTTCAGCCAGTTTCTCGGAGGCGCCGATGATCAGCCCGCCCACGATGGCGCCCGCCACCGAGGTGAAGCCGCCCAGGATCAGCACGGGCAGCGCCTTCAGCGCCACCAGCGACAGCGAGAACTGAACGCCCAATCGCGACCCCCACAGTAGGCCAGCCACCAAGGCCACCAAACCAGCGGCGGCCCAGACGATGGCCCACACATGCTGAAGCGGAATGCCCACCGCCAGGGCCGCTTGATGATCGTCGGCCACGGCGCGCAGCGCCAAGCCAACACGGGTCTTGTTGAAGAAGAGAGCCAAACCGCCGACCAGAACGGCGGCGCAGCCGGCCGAGAAGAGATCGAAGGTGCTGACCTGAATGCCCAGGGCTTCCTGAATCATTTCGTTGGGCAAGTCTTCGATGCCCAGATCGAGGGCGCGCACCTGCGTGCCCCAAATGCCCTGGCCCAATCCTTCAAGCAGATAGGACAATCCGATGGTGGCCATGAAAAGCGCTATGGGCGGCTGGTTGACCAAGGGGCGCAGCACGATGCGCTCGATTCCCACTGCCAACAGCATCATGACGAGCAGGCACAGCAGCAGGGCGGGCCAGAAGGGCACGCCCAATTCCAGAATGCCAACGAAGGTGAGGGCGGCGAAAAGCACCATCGAGCCTTGCGCGAAATTGAAGACGCCGGATGCCTTGTAGATCAGCACGAATCCAAGGGCGACCAGCGAATACATGATGCCCGAGAGCAGCCCCCCGAACAGGACTTCAAAAAAGAAATTCAGGTCCGACGTCATTGCCTATCCCCTCATCTCAATGCGCCACGCCGAGATAGGCGTCGATGACATCTTGGTTGGCGCGCACCTCGGCGGGCGAGCCGTCGGCGATCTTCTTGCCGTAATCGAGCACGGCCACGCGATCCGAGATGTCCATCACCACCCCCATGTCGTGCTCGATCAGCACGATGGTGGTGCCGAACTCGTCGTTGACGTCCAGGATAAAGCGGCACATATCCTCTTTTTCCTCGACATTCATGCCCGCCATCGGCTCGTCAAGCAGCAGCAGTTGCGGCTCGGCGGCCAGCGCCCGGCCAAGCTCGACGCGCTTTTGCAAGCCGTAGGGCAGACGGCCCACCGGGGTCTTGCGGATGTTTTCGATCTGCAGAAAATCGATGACGCGCTCGCACACTTCGCGATGCTCGATCTCCTCCTTCAAATTTGGTCCCACATACAGCGCCTGCCACAGGAAGTTGCGCTTCATCTTGGTGTAGCGGCCGGTCATGATGTTGTCGAGAACGCTCATGCCCTTGAATAGGGCGATGTTCTGGAAGGTGCGGGCGATGCCGTGCCTGGCCGTTTCGTGCGGCTTCATGGCGCGCCTTGTCTGGCCCTGATAGGTCACGGTGCCTTCCTGCGGATGGTAAACGCCGTTGATGACGTTCAGCATCGAGCTTTTGCCCGCCCCGTTGGGGCCGATGATGGCCAAAATCTCGTGCTCGCGCACGTCGATCGAAATGTTGGTGAGCGCACGCACGCCGCCGAAGGACAGGCTGATGTTGTCGCAGCGCAAGATAACGTCGCCGATTTGCTTTGTCGCTTGGGAATTCATCTCACCCCGCCTTCTTCATGGGCTGGTAAATCTGCGCGTCCTGGATGGCGATATTGGCCTTGATCGTGCCCTTGCGGCCATCCTCGAAGGTGACCTGCGCCTCGATGTCGCAATGTGACTGGCCGGAATAAAGCGCCGTCACCAACTCGGCGTATTTCTCGGCGATGAAGCCTCTGCGAACCTTGCGCGTACGGGTCAGCTCGCCGTCGTCGGCGTCCAGCTCCTTGTGCAGAATCAGGAAGCGCTTGACCTGCGAGGCGGACAGGTGCGGATCGTTCGCCAGATCACGATTCACCTGATCGACGCAATCGGCCAGCAGGCTGTAAACCTCGGGCTTGCAGGCCAGATCGTTGTAGCCCGAATAGGCCAGCCCCTTGCGTTCGGCCCAGTTGCCCACCGCCTCGATGTCGAAATTGAGGAAGCAGGCCACGTAATCGCGCCCATCGCCGTAGGCCACCGCCTCCTTGATGAAGGGAAAGAATTTCAGCTTGTTCTCGATATATTTGGGCGCGAACATGCCGCCCGAGTTCAGCTTGCCCACATCCTTGGCGCGGTCGATGATTTTCAGGTGCCCGTCGTCGTCCAGGAATCCGGCGTCGCCGGTGCTGACCCATCCGTCGTCGGTCTTGGTAGCCTTGGTGCCTTCATCGTTCTTGAAATAGGCCAGGAAGGCGCCGGGGCTTCTGAACAAGACCTCGCCGCTGTCGGCCATCTTCAATTCCACGCCGGGCACGGGCACGCCCACCGTATCGTCCTTGATCATGCCGTCGGGCTGAATGGTGATGAAGACGCTGGCCTCGGTCGAGCCGTAGATCTGCTTGATGTTGACGCCCAGCGAGCGATAGAAGCGGAAAATGTCGGGACCGATCGCCTCTCCCGCCGTATGGGCCAGCCGGATGCGCGTAAAGCCCAACACGTTCAGCAGCGGTCCGTAAACGAGGATGCGTCCCAGCGCATAAAGCAACCGGTCGCTCAGGCTGACCGGCTTGTTGCCGTCCAGAATGGCGGCGCCGCACCGTTTGGCCACCGCCATGAAATAGTGGAACATCGACCGCTTGATGCGCCCGGCGTCTTCCATGCGGATCATCACCTGGGTCAGCAGATTCTCGAAGATGCGCGGCGGAGCGAAGAAGAAGGTGGGACCCAGTTCGCGCAGATCGTGCATGACGGTGTTCGAACTTTCCGGGCAGGCCACGCAAAAGCCCGCGACCAGGGATTCGCCGAACGAGTAGATGTGATCGCCCACCCAGGCCATGGGCAGATAGGCCAGCACTTCCTCGTCGCCGGTCAGGCGGTCGAAATCGATGGCGCCCTTGGCCGACATGATGACGTTCGAAAAGGCCAGCATGACCCCCTTCGACTGACCCGTGGTGCCTGAGGTGTAAAGAATGACCGACAGATCCTGGGCCTTGCCCTGGGCGATGCTGTTTTCGAAGAAGTCGGGATGGGTCGATTCCTCGCCGCGTCCCAATTCCTGCACCTTGGCGAAACTGGTCAGAAAGGGCTGCGGATAATTGCGCAGGCCTCTGGGGTCGCTGAAAATGATGTGATCGAGCGTGGCGCAGTCGCCTTTGATTTCAAGCAGCTTGTCGACCTGCTCTTGGTCCTCGACCACGGCGAAGCGCACCTCGGCATGGCTGAGCACATAACGCATTTCATTGGCCACGGCATCCTGATACATCGGCACCGGCACCCCGCCCAGCGATTGGGCGGCCAGCATGCTCCAATACAGGTGGGGTCGGTTGTCGCCCACGATGGCCAGACGGTCGCCCCGCCTGAATCCCAGCGCCTTCAATCCCATGGCGAAGGCGCGCACTTCCTGGGCCACTTCGCTCCAGTTCCAGGTCTGCCAGATGCCGAAATCCTTTTCGCGCCAAGCCGGATGCGTGCCCCGGACGGCGGCGTGATAGAGCATTAATTTTGGAAAAGTGTCGTGAACGGAAAGATCAGGCGCGCCCCTAACCATTCAGCCCATCCCGGCCCGTCCCGCGACGCGCCTGCATGGACCACGCAATACGGCACAAAGCCATCACGCTGCCTCCTCCTCAAACCTTGATGCCCTGTCCAGGCCGGGATCTTGCGTCCCTTGTTTCCCTGCACGTCAACACCTTAACAGGTAACGAAATTGGCTTCCCGGGTCAACACCCTACAAAAAATATAAGGGCAAAATTATTTTATGTATCAGGATGTTCTAATTTCCCCCAAATGTCGATGGCCGGGACAAACCCGGCCATCCAATACGTTCTTCAGCCTTCACGTAGGGGAAGGCTGAAAGGGCTGGCAGCAGCCTACCTACCTGCCCTCGGCCATCTTGCCCAGGCGCAGACGCAGGGCGTTCAGCTTGATGAAGCCTTCGGCGTCGTGCTGGTCGTAGACCGAGTCCTCCTCGAAGGTGACGTAATCGAGGCGATAGAGGGAATGGGGCGACTTCCTGCCCACCACGCGGGCGTTGCCCTTGTACAGTTTCAGCCTGGCCGTGCCGGTGACGCGCTCTTGCGTCTTGTCGATCAGGGCCTGCAGCGCCAGGCGCTCGGGCGCGAACCAGAAGCCGTAATAGATCAGTTCGGCATAGCGGGGCATCAGGCTGTCCTTCAGATGCGCCGCCTCGCGGTCCAAGGTCAGGCTTTCCACCGCGCGGTGCGCCATGTGCAAAAGCGTGCCGCCCGGCGTTTCGTAAGCGCCCCGGCTTTTCATGCCGACGAAGCGGTTTTCGACCAGATCAAGGCGGCCCACGCCATGGCGGCCCGCGATTTCGTTCAACTTGGCCAGCAGCAGGCCGGGCGAGAGTTTCTGGCCGTTCACCGCCACCGCATCGCCGCCCACGAAGTCGACTTCCAGATATTCCGGCTGATCCGGCGCCTTTTCGGGCGACACGGTCAGACGCCAGATGTCCTCGTCGGGTTCATGCCAGGGATCTTCCAGCGCCTTGCCTTCATAGGAGATGTGCAAGAGGTTGGCGTCCATCGAATAAGGCGCTTCGCCGCGCTTGTCCTTGGCGATGGGAATCTGGTGCTTCTCGGCGTAATCGATCAGTTTGGTGCGCGAGTTCAAGTCCCATTCGCGCCAGGGCGCGATCACCTTGATGCCGGGATTGAGCGCGTAATAGGTCAGTTCGAAACGCACCTGGTCATTGCCCTTGCCGGTGGCGCCATGGCAGACGGCGTCGGCGCCGGTCATTTGCGCGATTTCGATCTGGCGCTTGCCGATCAGGGGTCTGGCGATCGAAGTGCCCAGCAGATAGACGCCTTCGTACAAGGCGTTGGCCCGCATCATGGGGTAGACGAAATCGCGGACGAACTCTTCCTTCAGGTCGTCGATGTAGATTTCCTTGATGCCCATCATCTCGGCCTTCTTGCGGGCGGGTTCCAACTCCTCGCCCTGGCCGATGTCGGCGGTGAAGGTCACGACTTCGCAGGCATAGGTGTCTTGCAGCCAGCGCAGGATGATCGAGGTGTCAAGGCCACCGGAATAGGCCAGCACGACCTTCTTGATGCCGCTTTTCTTTGTCGCCATGAGGAAATTGCCTTCGGATGAATGAAAACCGGGCGGCAGTATAGGCGAAGTTAGGGGGCGCGCAAGAGCTAGGCCACTCTTTTGGCCAAGCGCGAAACCAGTCCATGCTCTTGATACTCATAGCGCGTCGGGCACATGGCGCAGCAAGATTCCTCTTCTCGCCTCAAAAAAACGCCCAGTTCAACGTCGCTTGCCGAAGCCGCCAGCGGCTGATAGGCCAGATAGGGTTGCCAGTCCTTGACCGCGTCCAAGCCGAAGCGCCCCGCCACCAGTTCCAGAAAGGCCAGCGGGGGGCACTTCCACATCAGTCCGCGGTGCAGCGTCATGCATTGCTTGCCCAAACAGACGGTCCAGGACGCCAGGGGGTCGTTGTGCGCGTAGGGCCGCATTGCGGCCCCTTCGCCCTGATAGGTGCGGTAAAACGTGAATTCGCTGGGCCTGAACCCAAGTTTGAACCCCAGGCGGTGGCGTTCCTTCTCGATCTCGAACAGCGACTGGTTGAAGCGGTCCAGATAGGGGACGTCCTTGTAGGAATGGAAACTGATGTCCAGCCTTGTATGGGTCGTCGCCAAGGTTTCGAACAGCTGCGGATGTCGGGCATGGTTAAGCCCATTGCTGATAAGGACCCGTTCGGATTCGGGCCATAATTCATGAGCCAAACGCAAATAGGAAAGCAGGTCGGGATTGAACATCGGCTCGCCGCCCAGCATGGAAAATGTGTCAGGGGTCAGGCGCTTGGCCCAATTTCGCAACCATTTCCCACCTATGTCGAAGGAAACGTGGCCTTTATTTCCATAATTCGAGTAATGCGTGCAGCCTGAACAGGCCAGATCGCAGGAAAAGGCGAGGTCCATTTCAAGAAATGGAACGCTGAATTTCTTGCCGCATTTCATTTAATTTACAGATTGATTACAGTTTAAGAGCCATGCCGAAAATTATCGCGGCATTATTTTTTATCGTGACTTGGCAATGACTATACGCCGACGGCGCAAGACTGCAAGCCCGGCAAGGCTTCTTTCAGGAAATATATAATTGGAAGGGCTGGAATAGGCGGACGGAGGAGGGTCTCAGGCGACGCCCTTGCCCTCATGTTGGTCGTCTTCGATTCCCGCCAACAACCTTGCTTTGGCCAGCGTTTGGCGCTCGCGAACGCTTTCTGATCGCAATTGGCCGCAGGCGGCCAGGATATCCTGTCCCCTGGGCCTGCGGATGGGGGCGGAATAGCCCTGTTCGAACAAATAATCCGAGAAGCGCTTCACACTGTCGAGGGAAGGGGTCTCGAAGGGCGCCCCTGGCCAGGGATTGAAGGGAATCAGATTGAATTTGGCGGGAATGTCGCCCACCAAGCGCAGCAGCTCCTTGGCGTCGGCCAAACTGTCGTTCAGACCCTTCAACATCAGATATTCGAAAGTGATGCGCCTGGCGTTGGACAGGCCGGGATAGTTGCGGCACGCCGTCATCAACTGGGCCAGCGGATATTTCTTGTTGATGGGCATGATTTGGTCGCGCAACTCGTCGGTCACGGCATGCAGCGATATGGCCAGATTGACCCCGGTCTCCGCGCCCAATCTGGAAATCATCGGCGCCACGCCCGAGGTTGAAACCGTGATGCGCCGCCTGGACATCGCCAGACCTTCATTGTCCATCAAGATCAGCAGCGCCTTTTTCAAGGCGTCGTAGTTGAACAAAGGCTCGCCCATGCCCATGACGACGATGTTCGAAATCTTGCGCACGGCGTCGGTGGGCGTTGGCCACTCGCCCAAGGCGTCCCTTGCCGACATGAACTGGCCCAAAATCTCGCGCGCTTCCAGATTGCGCACCAGAAGCTGCGTGCCGGTGTGGCAAAAGCGGCAGGTCAGCGTGCACCCAACCTGGGTAGAGACGCAAAGTGCGCCGCCTTCTTCGTCCATATCGGGAATATAGACGGTTTCCGCTTCATTGCCGTCCTCAAAGCCCAGCAGCCATTTGCGCGTTCCATCCACCGATTGCTGATCGCGCGCCACGCCGGGGCGGCCTGCGATGAATCCATCTTGCAAGCGCTGACGCAAATTCTTGCCCAGGCTGGTCATGGCGGCGAAATCGCTGGCCCCTTGATAATATAGCCAGTGCCAAAGCTGCTTGACGCGGAAAGGCTTCTCGCCAATCTGCACCAGCAGGGCCGCCAGTTCCTCCCGGTCAAGCCCGATCAAATCTTGCACGCTCGCGTTCTTCGTCATGACGGGGATATAGGTGGCAACCATGCTGCAGAAAAGAAGAATCGCATGTCATCCCCCGGAATTTACCTAATTAATTCAATG
This sequence comes from Alphaproteobacteria bacterium, assembly GCA_015231795.1. Taxonomy (NCBI): domain Bacteria; kingdom Pseudomonadati; phylum Pseudomonadota; class Alphaproteobacteria; species Alphaproteobacteria bacterium. Next base: position 29,963 of record JADGAX010000002.1, read on the forward strand.
ATTCATGATTCGTTCGGCTTGGTATTTATTAAGAATTGTTTTAATATTCAAATTGAAGGCCGAAGAAGCATTCCGAGGCTAAGTTATTCTAAGTTGGGGTTAATCATGAAGTTATCGCGCATTTTGCCGGCTTTCGCCGGAATGGTTCTGTTGTCGGCCTGCGCCGCCGGAACCAACGACTGGGACACCGCCGGTGTCGCCGCCATGAAGCCGACGGGCAGCGCTTTCAGTCAGGCTCTGCACAAGCGTTATGTCGAGCGCGCCGCGTTCGAAGTCAAGGAAGGCGACTGGTCGTCGGTGGCTTTCTTCAACAGCCGCGCTCGCATGGCTGGCGAAGGCAAGGCCGTCGGCGTGCAGCCGGTCGAGCAGCGTTCGCTGAAGGCTGGCGTTGACGAGATCAAGGCCGCCCACGCCAAGCTGACTGCCGCTCTGGCCACCAATGCGCCGGAAGTCAATCCCGACGCTTGCGCCTTGTCGCAGACCTGGTTCGAACATTGGATGGAACAGCAAGAGGAAGGCCATCAGGCCGACCATATCGCCATGGCCAAGGACGGCTATATGAAGGCGATTCCGCAGTGCGTCGGCAAGGTCGTCGTCGCTCCGCTGCCCGCCAAGAGCTTCCAGGTCTATTTCGACCTGAACAAGACCGACATCACCGCCGAGGCGGCCAAGACCATTGCCGACGCAGTGGCCGAAGCCAAGAAGCGCGGTTCCAAGGCGATCCATCTGGTGGGCCATGCCGACAATTCCGGCCCCAAGGGCAGCGCCTACAACATGCAGCTGTCGGTCAAGCGCGCCGATGCCGTCAAGGCCGCCATGGTCAAGAAGGGCATCGACGCCAAGGCCGTCGCCACGGCAGCCAAGGGCGACACGTCGCTTCTGGTTCAGACGCCCGCCGATACGCGCGAGCTTAAGAACCGTCGCGTCGAGATCGTCGTGCCCTGAGGCTTGACGTTATCGCATAAGGAAAACGGCGCCTTCGGGCGCCGTTTTTTTGTTTGCCGTGCGAGGCGGATCACTTGACGCCGCAAGCCTTGCCGATTTCTCGGTAAGCCTCGGGAAAGCCCAAAAGCGAGTAACTGTCGGCGACCGGCTTTCCCTTGGCGGGTGTCGCTTTGACGGTCAGCGTCTTTTCTTTCAGCATGGCCTTGAGAAAACGCTCGTCGTCGCCGGTTCTGGCCCAGGCCGTGTCGTCACTCGTGTAAAAACTGATGGCGCTTTTGCCCAGTTCCGCCTCAGCCTCCGATCCGTCCTTTGCGGCAAAGCCCAAGGTGATGCTGGGCACGTTGGCAGCCTTGCCTGGCCCATGCGTGATCATGACATAAGCGCCCTTGCGGCCCGGCACGTCGCCGACGCTTTTCTTGACCTGGCTGGCGGCATAGCAAACCTTGGCCTGACCGCTGCCATAGCTGTAGGCCTCCCAGTCGCCCGTACGCGACAGAAGTTTCGCGGGTTCGGCCCGCAGGGGCGCCGATAGGGCAAGCACGGCAATAGCGGCAATGGGGAACGATTTTCGCATGGCGGCAACCTCGATGAACGGGAAGGACCGTCGTCGCACGGCAAGCGGAAAAAAAGCGTTAACCGTTCAGCATTCCGTGGCCAGAACGCGCGCCAGATGCGACAGCACGTCTTGATGGCGCTCGTTGTTGATCATCGAGAAGTTGCGGGCCAGTTCCAGGCACATGCGCTGACGGGCCGACAGGTCGGGATCGCGCTGCTCTTCCAATCCTTCGAAGAAGAAGCTGACCGTCACGCCCAGCACTTGGGCGATCTCGTAAAGGCGACCCGCCGAAATGCGGTTGATCCCGCGCTCGTATTTGTGCGCTTGCTGATAGGTGACGCCAATCAGGTCGGCCATCTGCTGCTGCGAGAAGCCCAGCATGACGCGCCGCTCACGAATGCGCACGCCGACATGGCGATCAATGTCTCCGGCACGGTTTGCCGGCTTTCCCTGCTTCGGCATTTTCTTGGCCATCTTTCAATTCGTCGACAAAAACCCTGGACAGATTCTTTCTCTGCCCGGAATTAGTACGAACTTAAGTGCGAAAAGGCAATCCGACTTACCGGTTATTTCCATGGGTATCATGTTCTACTTTGAATAGACAACTCAAACTCGCTCGCTTGTGGACGGCTGGCAACAGCCGCTGTTTAGACTTCTTCTAAATAAAATTGGTTTAGACGGTTACATCCAGCCTGGACAGGTCGTCGAAGGCGCCGAACCCCATCAACACCCCGGACTCGGTCACCAGTTGCGGCTCGGTCACGGGGGGCGGACGGCCGTCGCCGCGCTTTTGAACCGAACCATAGGCGAGGCTGGCTTCCAGGCTTTTGCCCTGGCGCGCTTCGAGGCTGGTTTCGTCTTCTTGTCCGCTTTCCTCGGCCAATTGCTGCGTCGAAAAACCGACGGCGGCGAACAACGATCGGCGATCGTTCTGCACCAGATCCGCCGCCTCGCGCAGGAAGGACGGAAAGCTATCGTCGGGCGAAGCGGAATCTGATTTTTGCGCGCTGTCCGCCGCCGTCGCCCGCCCGCTTTTCCTAGCCCGCCCGCCAACTGCGGACAGATCGTCGCCGGGCTTTGGCGCATCGTTGGCGGCAAAGCCGCTCCCGCCGGCGACAAAGGGCCGGGGAAGAAAGGAGGCGGCTGAATCCTGACGGCGCTTCTCGTCGCCCGAGCCACGTTGCAGTTCGACAACGCGGGATGTCGCCTGGGTTGAAAGGGGATCGATAACCACCCTTGGGTCCCACGCAAAATGCAGATCAATTAACCAAACCGAAATAAGATGTTAACAGAAATTCAAGCGCTCTTCCAGCATTAAGCAAGCCAGCGGACTTGGCGGCGGGCCGATCAAAGCCTATCCTTCGCGCATGAAGCTGGACCCTGCCATCGCCGACCTGCTGCCGGAAATGACCGCTTGGCGGCGCGATTTTCATGCCCATCCCGAAACGGCCTATCAAGAGCGACGCACCGCCGGACGGGTGGCCGAACTGCTGGCCTCGTTCGGATGCCTTGTCACCACCGGCTTGGCGGGCACCGGGGTCGTAGGCAGCTTGCCGGGCAAAGGGCAGCGCGCCGTCATGCTGCGCGCCGACATGGACGGGCTGGCGCTCGACGAAGCGCCTTCCAAACGCCCGCATCACTCGCGTCATCAGGGGCGCATGCATGGCTGCGGCCATGACGGCCATATGGCCATGCTGCTGGGGGCCGCGAAATGCCTGTCGGCCCGCAAGAATCCAGACGCGACCGTGCATTTTTTGTTTCAACCCGCCGAGGAAAACGAGGCGGGTGCCAGAAAACTGGTCGAAGAGGGGTTGTTCAGCCGCTTTCCGACCGACGCCATCTTTGGCCTGCACAACTGGCCCGGTCTGCCCGCCGGTAAAATGGCCGTCCGCGAGGGCCCCATGATGGCCGCCTGCGATCTGTTGGAAATCACCCTGCATGGAAAAGGCGGCCATGCGGCCATGCCCCATCAGACCCAAGATGTGGTGTTGTGCGCCGCCCAAATTGTTGCCGCCCTACAAGGGTTGGTCGCCCGCGAAATAGATCCCCTGGATTCCGCCGTAGTCAGCATTACGCAGATCGAGGCGGGCAAGACCTGGAACGTCATGCCAAACCAAGCCCTGCTGCGCGGCACGGTCAGGGCCTTGAAGCCCGAAACCCGCGCCTTCCTCGAGCGGCGCGTTCACGAAATCGTTTCCGCCCTTGCCTTGGCGGCTGGCCAGCAAGCCGATATCGTCTATGACCGGCGCTATCCCCCCACCATCAACGCCAAGGGTCCGGCAGACTTGGCGGCCCGCGCCGCCGCTTCGATCCTAGGCGAAGAGGAAGTGCTGACCAACCTGCCGCCATCGATGGGGGCCGAGGATTTCGCCTTTTTGTTGGCCGAAAGGCCCGGCGCCTATGCTTGGCTGGGAGCGGGCGCAGACGGCGCTTTCGGATTGCATCATCCGGCCTATGACTTCAACGATGCTGTTTTGCCCATCGGCGCAAGCTGGTGGCTGAGAATTGTCGATCAATTTCAAACGGTCGAATAACCGGCTTTGCAAGCGTATCCCGCATATGCAGATAATCATATGCTTACGAAATCTTGCGCTGCGTGAATTTTTTCCGCCATCGCCCAGAAACCTTGCAGGCGCTGTCAAAGGGTTTAAGATCGCTGACGGCAAAGAGATATTTTGAAATGCATCGCGTCTCACAGCATATGGGGGCCATTCTGCTGGCGGGGGTCTACGCCCTGTCCGGCTTGCTGTGGATTTTCTACAGCGATCAGTATTTCGCCAAGCTCGCCGACGACGCCTACGAGCTGACCAATTACCAGACCTACAAAGGCTGGGGATATATCGCGGTCACCACGCTGATCGTCTACTGCCTGATTCGCCTAGCGCAAATTCATCAGACGCGCTTGCAAGACAAGTCCAAGAGCATCGACGCCATTCAAGACACGTTGAGCGAAGCCAGCCGGGTCATCATCAAGACGCGCGACATGGCCGAGCTGTTTCAAGAACTCTGCCAAATCGCCATCGACAAAGGCGGCTATCAGCTGGCCTGGATCGGGCGCACCGACGAAGCCCGCCAGAGGATCGACATCGTGGCGACGGCGGGCGGCGACGCCTCGCTTGCCCGCAAGTTGGAACTGGAGCTGAACCCCGTCAATTCGCCCCCCAGCCCCATAATCGCGGCCTTGTTGCAAGGATGCCTCTTTCGCTGCGACGACTTCAAAAAGGAAAGCTGCGACGTCGATTGGCGAAAATCAGCCATCGACCTCGGTTACCGCTCCTTATTGGCTCTGCCGGTCAATGTCTCGGGGGAACTTCGGGCCGCACTTACCCTTTATTCCAGCAAGCCGCACGCCTTCGACGATGTCGAGACGCAGTTTCTGGAAACCATGGCCACCGATCTGGGCATGGCCATCAGCCATGCCGAAGACGAACAGCGATGGATCTTGGCCCTGGAAGGGGCCGGGCATGGCGTGTGGGACGCCAATCTGCAAACCCGCAAGACCTTCTACTCCCGCCTATGGAAAGAGAATCTGGGCTATGCCGATCACGAGATCGGCAACGATATGACCGAGTGGGTAAGCCGTATTCACCCCGACGACCTGTCCGCCTGCCTGGGTAAAGTCGAAAAGCTGGAAACCAAGCAATCGAAGACGTTTCAGGGCGAGTATCGGTTGCGTTGCAAGGACGGAACCTATCGATGGATCCGCGCCCAGGGCACGGTCTTTTCCTACACGTCCGACGGCAGGCCGGCGCGCGTCGTCGGTACCGATACCGACATTACTGATGCCAAAAGCCGTGAGCGCATCTTCTTCGAGGCGCAGAAGGTCGCGCGCGTCGGCAGCTATACCTACGACGCTCGAAACGACCTGTGGACAAGCACCGATATCCTGGATGAAATCTTCGGCATCGATCAGAATTACCTTCGCGGAGCGGAAGGCTGGCTGTCGATCGTGCGCCCGGATCAGCGGGAAAGCATGCGCGCCTATCTGCATGACGTGCTGCACCGCCACCAGATCTTCGACAGGGATTACCCGATCATCCGCATGGGAGACGGCGTCGAACGCTGGGTCCATGGATTGGGTGAGGTCGAAGTTGACGAGCAAGGCGCGCCGCTGCGCATGCTGGGCACCATCCAAGACATCACGGAGCGTCGCAAGAACAATCTGATGCTGCGCGGTCGCTTGGAACTGTCACAACTGGCCCAGCAAGGCAAGGTCGAAGAGCTGCTGCGCGCCACTTTGGACATGGCCGAAGACCTAACCGGCAGCAAAATAGGCTTCTTCCATTTCGTCAACGAGGACCATGAGAACTTGACCCTTCAGGCATGGTCTTCCAATACGCTGGCCCATATGTGCAAGGCCGAAGGACAGGGCGCTCATTATCCAGTCAGCCAGGCTGGCGTGTGGGCCGACTGCGTCAAGACGAAGGCCCCCATCATCCACAACGACTATGCCAGCCTGCCCAACAAGCGGGGCATGCCCGAAGGACATGCCAAGGTCGAGCGCGAGCTGACCGTGCCGGTCGTTCGCCAGGGCCGCGTGGTGGCCATCGCGGGCGTCGGCAACAAGCTGACCGACTACAGCCAGAGCGACGCCGCCATCGTGCAAGAGATGGCGGGCTTTGTCATGGATTTGGTGTCCAACATCGAGGCCGAGAAGTCCCTACGCCAAAGCGAGGCGCAACTGCGCAAGACCACCGAGAACCTGCAAGCCGCAGTGGACAATCTGACCCAGTTGAACACCGAAATTGAACGTTTCGCCTTCATCGCCTCGCACGATCTGCAAGAGCCGCTGCGCAACATCACCACCTACACCCAACTGATCGACCGCAAGTACCGCGACAAGATCGGGCCCGAGGGCAAGGAGTATTTCGATCTGGTGGTCGGCGGCGCCAAGCGCATGTACGCCCTGATCAACGACTTGCTGACCTATTCGCGCACCGCCGTCACCACGCACCCGCCGCATCTGATCTCATCCGCGCAGGCCTGCAGGGCAGCGATCGAGAATCTGTACAGCGCCATCAAGGAGTGCGCCGCCGACCTTGAAATCGGCGACTTGCCCAGCGTCGTCGCCGATGAAGTGCAGATGATGCAATTGTTCCAAAATCTGATCGCCAACGCCATCAAGTTCCGCCATCCCAGCCGAACAGTCAAAATTTCGGTGGCCGCCAAACAGACCGACGAATTCCTTGAATTCTCCGTCGCCGACAACGGCATCGGCTTCAATCCCGAGGAACAGGACGTTTTCGAACTGTTCCGCCGGGTTCACGCCAATCGCGGCTATCCCGGCACCGGCGTAGGCTTGGCCATCTGCAAGCGCATCGTGCTGCGCAATGGCGGGCGCATCTGGGCGGAATCGCAATTGGGCAAGGGCAGCGTTTTCCGCTTTACCTTGCCGCTGACGCAGAACACCGGACTGAGCGTCCCCAAATCCGTCAGCGAAGCGACTGTCTGAACATACCGGCCAGCATTTCGTCGATCCGAAAGATCAACTGTTCGGTCATTTCCTTGTAGAATTCCTCAAGATTGGTCGCCCTGGCGTGGCTGAAACGCACCTGCGGGCCGATATGCTCGACCACATATTCCCGCAATTGCTGGCGCACGATCTCCTGGCCCTGCTCTTTCGTCACACCCCATTGGCGGGCGTGCCAAGCGATGCGCTCGTCTACATTTTCGGTGGCGAAATGCCAGAATTTGATGTCGCCGAACAACTCGGCAAAATCCTCGCTGGACAGAATCTCGATGGCTTCCCACAAGCCAACGCGAAGCAGATAAACGCCGTCCGGTCCGCTCAGGTCGCTAAGCAGCACGCCGTTTCTGGGTTCGTCCTCTTGGTTGCCCACCGCCTTGCAAAACACGCCTCGCTCCACCATGCCGTCCAGTTCGGCCCGGTCGGCGTAATGCAGCCATGTCTTGCCCCTGGCCGCCGGATTGGTGGAAATCCTGGGCACGATGCGCACCAGGGGCGACAAGGGATAGGCGTCGGTGCGCATCATTTCGCCCAGCCGCCACAAAGCCGCCGCCGCGCCAGTGACATGCGGCTGGGTGGGATCGGCCGGATCGCCGCCCAACAGCAGCACCAGCACCCGCTTGGCAGGGCCGCGCGGCGCAACGGTCGAGGGACGGATCTGGCTGCGCGTGCGGTCGAAGGTTTGGCGCTGAGCCACCAGCGGGCCTCCGGCGCGCGCCTTGGCAAGTGCCGCCACCACGTAATCTAAATCCTCGGCCGTCAGATTGGGCCTGGAGCGCTGAAAGACGATGCCCGCCACGTAGTGGGCGAAATTGGCCGCCTCGTTCAGTTTGAAACGTTCAGGGTTCGACAGGAAATAGGCGGCCACCGCGGCGGCGAAACTGTCGCCGCAGCCGGTATCCTCGTGCACCTTGGGATCGACCTGCACCACGTTTTCGTGGATCAACGGCGAATAGACGAAATCCACCTGTCCGCCCCTGGCCTTGCGGGCCAGACTGGCTCCCCGGGCGCCATCGGTGATCACGACATGCCAAGCCCCCAGCTCCAGGGTGCGCCGACTGATTTCGCGGGCCACCATCTTGCGCAATTCCGAAGCGTCCTGGTGATGTTTGCGCAGGGCCTCGAAGCCGAAGAATCCCGCCGCCTCGGCCAGATTGAAACTGACCACGTCGACGACCGACAGAAAATCGCGATATTCGGTGAACAACTGTTTCAGTTGATTGCCGCCCACCAGCCAGAACACTTTCAAGGACGGATTGCCCAGCTTCATGCGGCGCACCAGATCGAATTTGTGGGAATCGACCGGCTCCTGGCCGATGAAGATATAGGCGTTGCGCTGGCCGTAGAAGTCCTGCTCGATCTTGAAAGGATCGATCTGGGCGCGGTCCCAGCTTGGCCCTTTCTCGGTCAGGATCAGCTTGGCGAATCCCTCGTCCTTTAAGATCAGCGAGGTTCTAGAGCGCCCCGGCACCGGCTTGGCGTCGAATTGCTGGGCGGTATCCGCCCAGGACAGGTGCTCGATGGGCGGCACATGGGCTTCCTTGCCAAAAGCCTCCAGCAGCACTTTCATGTCGCTGGCCAAGTTCAACAAGCCGCCGCCGGGCATGCGCGCCACTTCGCCGACGGACTGATCGTCAAACGTCAGCTCCTCGCCCGTCGACCCGTCGATCATGACCCGCCAGCCAGCATCCGTCCTTTCGATGCTTTCCACCGGCACCTTGACGGCGTCGGGAGACTGTTTGCGCAGGCGCTCAAGCGCCGGGCGCAGATCATGGGCCACTTTGGCTGCGAACAAATCAACCGTCTGCGACCACAGCAAGGAGATGGCCACCACCTCGCGCTTGCGGTTGATGTGCGAGATCGCCTCTTCGCGCTTGGCTACCTGTGGATCGGACATGTTTCCCCCCGCCCTGTCTTCTAGAAACCTTAGAATAAGTCCATCTTCTTGCAAAGACGCTCATTTCAAGGTTCAGCCGCCAGGTTGGGCAAACCAAAACCCGCCAGAGCCAGCAGACCCAGAATGGCGAAGATGGCGGCCGCCAAGCCATGCACCAATTTGAGAGGCACTTTCGAAGCAGCCGCCTCGCCAACCAGAACGGCGGGCACATTGGCCAGCATCATGCCCAGCGTGGTCCCCAACGTAACTAGCATCAAATCGTTGAAGCGGGCGGCCAGGGCGATGGTGGCAATCTGCGTCTTGTCGCCGATTTCCACCAGGAAGAAGGTGGCCAGGGTCGCCAGGAAAGGGCCGTAACGCCGCCCCAGGCCGAAGCCATCTTCGTCTTCCTTGTCGGGCACCAGAATCCAGGCCGCCATGGCCAGGAAGGAAAGGCCAAGGATCCAGCGCAACAAGTCTAGCCCCAACCATTGGGCCAGGGCGCCGCCCGCCCAGGCCGCCAGACCGTGATTGGCCAGGGTCGCCAGCAAAATGCCCAGGATGATGGGGACGGGCTTGCGAAAACGAGCCGCCAGAACCAAGGCCAGCAGCTGGGTTTTGTCGCCGATTTCGGCGATGGCCACCACGAAGGACGATATGAGCAAGGCTTCCATTGAAAGTCCAAAAGGGGCCGGACGGACGCAACCTATGGCTCGCCGTCCCGCCCAGCCCCCTGGGTGACGGTCGAAGCCAAAGGTCTTGCCATGCCCGATGCGATGGGCCGGACGCGCCATGGGCAAGCCAAGCGGCATTGCCCAAGTTTGTTGACGCGCCCCCTTCTGGATGCGAAGGCGGCTACTCCCCAATGACAGAGGCAAGCTAGGACAAATCAGCCCCTAGGGCAAGGGATTCGACTGGGCTTGGACAGGATGTACCAAGCCGCATAGGCAACCGCCAATCCCATGCCAGCCATGGCGTACCAGGGCGCTTGCGAGAAGAAAACGACATAGACCATGCTGGCCGTCATGGCGACGATGGATGCGATCTTGGCGGCCAGCGGGATAACCCGGTGTCGTTCCCATTTCTGCAGGGACGGACCAAACATTTTATGGTTCAGCAGCCACCGATGGAAGCGCTGCGAACTGCGGGCGAAGCACCAAAGGGCAAGGATCATGAAGGGCGTCGTCGGCAGAACCGGCAGCACGGCGCCCAGCAGACCCAGTGCCACGCACACAAATCCCAGGGCAAGAAACAAGGCTCGTAGAAGCGGCGCCCTTCTCATAATCATTTACCTGCCTCTTCCTTGCTGCGATGAAACAGGTCCGAAAATTCACGGCAAGTGTAATGAGGCTTCGGAGTGAAGAAAAGGCCGCCTTTTCCTGAAAAATGGCGTTTTCTCCCGGCTTTGGCGCATTCCATCATTTTCCACTTTGCAATCATGCCCCTGGATATTGCACTGTTGCGGGTCGATTGTTGCTTGGATGGACGAAATGAAAATATCTCGCGCGCCGCTCGCCTTGATCCTGCTCTTGATCGCCGGTTCCGCCATGGCCCAAGGCAGCGACTGGGATTTTGCTGCGAAAAGCAAAGAAAAATGCTCGGACGGCAGCCAGATGCAGATGAATGACTGCCTGCGACAGGAATATGAACGGTCTGATAAAAAGCTGAACGCCAGCTACCGTCGACTTCTGCAACTGCTTGAGGATCCGTCCGCCCTGAAGAAGGCGCAGATCGCTTGGCTGAGTTTCAGGGACGCGACCTGCGCCTATGAAAATTCGGGCATCGGCAAGGACGGCAGCCTTTATCCCTATGGCTGGAACGCCTGCATGATCGACGTTACGAACAAAAGAATCCGCGATCTGGACATGTATCAAGATTGGGACTGCAACGGATGTCCGCCGCGAAAATAGGGAACTAACCGATCTTCTCCAGCCATTGGCGATAAGTCGGATCGCCCGTTGAGGCCAGGCGCTCCTTGGCCTTTTGAAAACCCGCCAGATCATTCAGTCGCAAGCGAACCAAGGGGGCAAGGCGGTCGACCGGGTCTGCCTTGCCTTCATGTCTGTCCAGCAACCGCTCCAGCGCCTTGGTGTAACGGCTTGCGACGGGCGAGCCATAGGCCAAACCGGCCAGCAGGCTGCTTGCCGCCAAGAGGGCGGCGGGCGGCCAGCCGAAGGTGGTTTCGGCAAGGTGAAAATGGGTTTCGAACATGCCGTGTTCGTTCCAAAGCAGGTCCGCCGGAATGAGTTTGTTCAGGGCATGCTGCTGCGCCAGCAATTGTCCCAGGGCGAGAAGCCAGCCTTCCTGGTCCGCCTCTTGCGGCGGCGCATACCAATCCGGCGGTTGACGGGGTTGCGCCAGTCCCTGAGCGATCAACGTTTCTTGAACCTTTGCTGCCAGTTGGAGGGCCGCAAGCGCGGCGCCGTTGCGCGCCACCTGCTTGACGGTGGTGAGTTTTTCGCCGGTGGCGCCATTCCAAACGTCGATTTCAAGCCTGGCTGCGAACCCCTTTGCAGGCATGCGCCCGGTCATCACCAGCCATAGGGGGCCACCGCGTCCGAAATCGTCAAGCAAACGGTCAAGCGGCCAGGGTTCGGACGTCACGACCGGCCCCCTGCCGATCAGCGCCGGAATCAAGGTTCTGGGCCGAAGGGTTGCGTTAAATCCCAGCATCTCGGCCAAAAACAACGGCAGGGCGCGGCTTTGGCGGCCTTCGTCATCCTCGATCTCCATGCTGGGTTTTTTGGCCTGCTCGTCCCTGGGCGCGATGGTCAGGGGCAGAATCTCAAGGCGAAGACCTTCCTGACAGGAAGCCATCAGCCAGCTGGCCGCGTCGTCAAGCCCTCGGGTCCAGATCGGCCCATCGACCGACGCCATCATTAGTTCCATCGGCTGCTTGTCGTCGGGCGCTGGCGACGCATCCGACCCGCCCTGCGATTGAGCCGCCGCCAGAAGAAATTCCGGCTTGTTGAGAAGTCCTTCCAGTTCCGCCAGCACTTCGTCGAAGGGGGCGAGGCCCAGCGCCTTCAAGCGCCGCCAGAGGGTCCGTCCCTTCACGGCCTCGCCTGTCTGGGCATAGGCGCGGACCAGATTGAGACCTGTCTCCACGCCATGCTGGTCAAGATCAAAGAGCGGCTCGAGAAGGGCCAGCATCTCGGCGATATGACCCGCCTGCCCCATCTCGCCGCTGATCCGATGGAAAACGTCAGGCGCGCGGCTCAGCTCCAGCGTCTGGCGGTAAAGCGCAAGCGCTCCCTCAAGGTTGTTCTCCTTGAGGCAAAGGCTGGCAAGGTCAAATTTGGCGCGCCAACTGCCCGGCTCGGCGTCGATTTCTTCCAGCGAACGGCGCGCCGCCTCGTCGCCGCCTCGTTCGTGGTGAATGGCGCACCACCAGTTCAGCGCATTGTCCTGGTTGGGATCAAGCGCCAGGGCGCGCCTAAGTAGGCGATAGGCTTCTTCTTCTTCGCCACGAAAGGAAAAAACCTTGGCGAGGTTGGTCAGCACGACGCCCTCTTCGCCATAGCGGGCGATGTGGCCTCGCAGGCGCATCTCCGCCTCGTTGAAGAGCCTCAACTGCATCAGCACGATGGCATGGATGCAGGCGGCGCGCTCGGCCATAGGGTCGATCTCGCTAAGGCGCTGGGCCGCTGGCAACAGATCCTCGCCGAAACCGTCGTCAAGCCCCCCCAGAATATGGCCATAGAGCGCTTCGGGTTCGTTCCAGTCCTTTTCGATATTGGGCAGCAGAACGTCGCTGAGCCATGTCTTGCGGTCGATCACGATTTCCCGGCCCCTGTCGTCGCGGGCGCGGATCGGTTCCTTGGCCTCTGACATGGCGGTTTCCTTCCCAAACAGCGCGAACTTACCGTCAGAGTAGGCAGATGAGCCGGTCTCGTGCAAGCGGTTGGCGGCGCATAAGCGAATCGTAAAAAGCCTGCGCAAAATCCATATGGAACCCTTATGCCTTCCGGCGCGAGGATAGATCCGGTTTTAAGAGTTGACCGGAGCACCCCCATGTTCGATGCCGTTTTCATTGCCGCCGCCCTTGGCGCCTTCGCGCTCCTTGGCCTTTTATTGCGCGCCTGCCGGAACATCTAGGAGACGGCCATGTCTTACGGACTTTCGCTGGATGTGGCGTTGGGTCTCGCCTCGGTCATCGGGTTGGCGGCCTATCTCGTCTATGTCCTCATTCATCCCGAGCGGTTCTAGGAGCCTGTCATGGACGCCTACGGCCTTTTGCTGGTCATTTTCTTCATTGCTCTGATCGTGGGGCTGACCCCCTTGGCGGGTGGCTATATGGCGCGCCTGTTCGATGGCCAGCCTGTCTTGCTGTCGCGGTTGCTGGGGCCTGTCGAGCGCGGGCTTTACCGGCTGGCGGGCATAGACCCGCAACGCGAACAGCATTGGAGCGCCTATGCCAGCGCCTTCCTGATCTTCCATCTGGCTGGCGTCTTGCTGCTTTACGGCTTGCAGCGTTTGCAAGGCTGGTTGCCGCTCAATCCTGCGGGCATGGCCGCCGTGCCGCCCGACCTCGCCTTCAATACGGCAGTCAGCTTCGTCACCAACACCAACTGGCAGAATTACGGCGGCGAAAGCAGCATCAGCTATCTGGTTCAGATGGCGGGCTTCACCGTGCAGAACTTCCTGTCGGCTGCTGCGGGCATCGCCGCCGCCGCCGCCGTCATCCGTGGATTCGCCAGACGCGAATCCGCCACGGTCGGCAATTTCTATGTCGATCTGGTGCGCATCACGCTCTATTTGCTGCTGCCCATCTGCTTCGTGGGCGCGCTGTTGCTGGTCTGGCTGGGGGTGCCGCAGAATTTTAACGCTTATCGCGAAGTCATGACGCTGGAGGGCGTTAAGCAAATCATCGCTCAGGGTCCGGTGGCCAGCCAGATGATGATCAAGCATTTGGGCACCAACGGCGGCGGTTTCTTCAACGCCAACGCGGCGCATCCGTTCGAGAACCCCTCGGCGCTGGCTAACCTGATCCATATGGTGTGCATCTTCGTGCTGGGAGCGGGATTGACCAACAGCTTTGGCCGCATGGTCAAGGATCAGCGCCAAGGCTGGGCATTGTTGGCCGCGATGGGCGTTCTGTTCATTACAGGCGTCGTCATCGCCATCTGGGCGGAGGCGCAGGGCAATCCTGTTCTGACCCAGCTTGGCCTTCAGAACATGGGCAATATGGAAGGCAAGGAAGTGCGCTTCGGCATCGTGGCGTCCGCCTTGTTCGCCGCCATCACCACCGCCACCTCCTGCGGCGCGGTAATCGCCATGCATGACAGCTTCATGCCGCTGGGCGGCCTTGTTCCCCTGATCAACATGTCGCTGGGCGAGGTGGTGGTTGGCGGCGTTGGATCAGGTCTTTACGGCATGATCGTCTTCGTCCTTATCGCCTTGTTCATCGCAGGCCTGATGGTTGGCCGCACGCCGGAATATCTGGGCAAAAAGATCGAGGCCCGCGAGATGAAACTGGCCGTCATCGCCATATTGGCCACCCCCATCGCCGTCCTGGGCGCGGGGGCGCTAGCCATGGTTCTGCCGATGGCTTTAACCAGCGTCGCCGCCCCCGGCCCGCATGGACTTTCGGAACTGCTTTACGCCTTCCTGTCAGCGGGCAACAACAACGGCTCGGCCTTCGGCGGCCTCTCGGGCAACACGCCTTTCTTTAACTCGGCGCTGGCCTTTTCGATGCTGATCGGACGATTTGCCTTCGTCATCCCCGTGCTGGCGATCGCGGGCGCACTGGCGGCCAAGAAGGCGGCGCCGCCCTCGGTGGGCACCTTTCCCACCCATGGCCTGTTGTTCATCGGACTCTTGACCGGTGTTGTCCTGGTCGTTGGCGGGTTGACCTATTTCCCGGTTCTCGCCCTTGGCCCCGTCGTCGAGCATCTGTCGCTGACCGCTGGCACCTTGTTCTAGGAGCATTCCATGACCGTCCATCGTCCCAAATCGCGTGCCCTGTTCGATCGGGCTATCCTGATCCGGGCAGCCAAGGATTCGGTTTTAAAGCTCGATCTCCGTCTCCTGGCCCGCAATCCGGTGATGTTTACCACCGCCGTGGTGGCCGTGCTGTCCACTCTGCTGTCTGCCCGTGACGCCATGGAAGGAACTTCCTTTGCAGGCGTCATGGTTCAGGTGTCTATCTGGCTGTGGATCACCGTGCTGTTCGCCAATTTCGCCGAAGCGGTGGCTGAAGGTCGCGGCAAGGCCCAGGCGGCCAGCCTGCGCCGCAGCAAAACGGAAGCCCAGGCGCACAAGATCGACAGCGTCGAATCGACGAGGGCGGCCACGATTCCCGCCAGCCAGTTGAAGGCGGGCGATCTGGTGGCTTGCCAAGCGGGCGACGTCATCCCCGGCGACGGCGATGTGGTGGCGGGAATCGCCATGGTGGACGAAAGCGCCATCACCGGCGAATCCGCCCCCGTCATCCGAGAATCGGGCGGCGACCGTTCGGCCGTGACCGGCGGCACGCGCGTCGTTTCGGATCGTATCGTCGTGCGCATCACCGCCAATCCCGGCGAAACCTTCTTGGATCGCATGATCGCCCTGGTCGAGGGAGCCAAGCGCCAGAAGACGCCCAACGAGATTGCGCTCAATATCCTTTTGGTCGGCATGACGCTGATCTTCCTGATCGTCGTCGCCACCTTGCCCGCCTTCGCCTCGTGGTCTGGTACGGTAATTCCCATCGTTTTCCTGACCGCCTTGTTCGTGACCTTGATCCCCACCACCATCGGCGGCTTGCTGTCGGCCATCGGCATCGCGGGCATGGACCGGCTGGTCAAGTTCAATGTCATCGCCAAGTCTGGCCGCGCGGTCGAGGCGGCAGGCGACATTGATGTCTTGTTGTTGGATAAAACCGGCACCATCACCTGGGGAGCCAGGCAGGCCAGTGAATTCCTGCCTGCCCCCGGCGTCGGCGAGCGCGAGCTGGCCCAGGCGGCCTTTCTGGCTTCGTTGGCCGACGATACGCCCGAGGGCAAATCCATCGTGGCGCTGGCGGTCAATCATTTCGGCTTCAAGGCACCGCAAGGAGCCGATATCGGCATCATTCCCTTCACCGCCCAAACCCGCATGTCGGGCATCGACTTTGAAGGTTCGCAGATTCGTAAAGGAGCTTGGGACGCCATCCAGGCCTATGTCGCCGAACTCGCCGGATCGACGCTGGGCGGCGCGCCCAGGGATTTGGTGAGCTTGGTCGAAAAGGTCGCCAAATCCGGCGGAACGCCCTTGGTGGTGGCCAGGGACGGGTGGCATCTGGGCGTGGTGCATCTGAAGGACATCGTAAAACCCGGCATCCGCGAGCGTTTCGCCACCTTGCGCACCATGGGTATTCGCACCGTCATGATCACCGGCGACAATCCGCTGACCGCCGCCGCCATCGCCGCCGAGGCGGGCGTCGATGATTTTCTGGCCGAGGCGACGCCCGAGAAGAAGCTGGAACTGATCCGCCAGTATCAGGCGGGCGGACGCCTGGTCGCCATGTGCGGCGACGGATCGAACGACGCCCCGGCGCTGGCCCAGGCCGATGTCGGCGTGGCGATGAATACCGGCACGCAGGCGGCACGCGAGGCGGGCAATATGGTGGATCTGGAAAGCGATCCCACCAAGTTGATCGAGATCGTGATGATCGGCAAGCAGATGCTGATCAGTCGAGGCGCGCTCACCACCTTCTCGATCGCCAACGATGTGGCGAAATATTTCGCCATCATCCCGGCCTTGTTCCTGACCGCCTATCCGCAATTGCAAGCGATGAACGTCATGCATCTGGCCAGCCCGCAATCGGCCATTCTGTCGGCCATCATCTTCAATGCACTGATCATCGTGGCTTTGATCCCCCTGGCCCTGAAGGGCGTAGCTTACCGACCGGTGGGGGCCGAGGCGCTTCTGCGTCGCAATCTGCTGGTTTATGGCCTGGGCGGTCTGGTCATGCCGTTTGCAGGCATCAAGCTGGTCGATCTGGCCGTTACCTTCCTTGGCCTTGCCTAACGGAGAATGAACATGTTGAAGGAACTTCGCCCCGTTCTGGTCATCCTGCTCGTGCTGACCGCTGTCACCGGCCTGGCCTATCCTCTCGCCGTCACCGGCGCCGCCCAGGCCCTGTTTCCAAGGCAGGCGGCGGGCAGCCTGATCGAAAGGAACGGCCAAGTGATCGGCTCGGACTTGATCGGTCAGAATTTCACGAAACCCGGCTATTTCTGGGGCCGTCCTTCGGCGACCGCCGAAGCGCCCTATAACGCCGCGGCTTCGGGCGGCAGTAATCTACCCCCTTCTGCCAAGGCCCTGGCCGAGACGGTGGCCGAGCGTGTTGTGGCCTTCAGGAAGGCCAATCCCGGCGAGACGGGGCCGGTTCCCGCCGATCTGGTCACCGCCTCGGCCAGCGGGCTTGATCCGCATATTTCCCCGGCAGCAGCGCAAGCGCAGATCAAGCGGGTGGCAGCGGCAAGGCGCGTGGCTGTTTTGGACTTGCGCAAGCTGGTTGAAGGCCTGACCGAGGGGCGCACCCTGGGCTTGCTGGGCGAGCCGACCGTCAATGTCCTCAAGCTCAATCTGGCGCTCGACGAAAAATGGCCAATCAAGAAGTGAGGCCGACATGAACAAGCCGAACAGCAACACGCTCTCTTGGCTGAATATGCTGGCCATTGCGGGCGCCGTGGCCTTCTTCGTCTGGCTAGCTCATCCACTCATTGCTAAAAGGGAGTCGCAGCCAGCATCGCAAGCTGACCCGCCAGGATACTTCCACCTCTATCCCGGCGAGCGCAAAATACTGCTTTCGACAGCCTTCGTGCAGGCAAAAAGCATCGCCAGCGCCCGCCACGTCCCACCGCTCGCCATCCGCGACTTTCTTAGCCAATTCGCCCATGACCATGACAAAATCGACGCCAAAACCCTCAACAAGGCCCTGGACGAACGGTGGCCGATGAAGTGAACATACGTTATGAGTGACAACGACTATCGTCCGTCTCCAGACGCCCTTCTCGCCGAAGTCAAGCGCGAGGGGCGCGGGCGTTTGAAGATATTTCTGGGCGCCGCCCCCGGCGTCGGCAAGACCTTCGCCATGTTGGAAACGGCGCATGAGCGCAAGCGCGAAGGCGTCGACGTGGTGGCGGGCGTGGTCGAAACCCACGGGCGGCGCGAAACCCTGGCCTTGCTGGAGGGGCTGGAAGTTCTGCCGCCCCGCGCCCTGGAATATCGCGGTCACGATTTCAAGGAAATGGATCTTGACGCCATCCTGGTCCGCAAGCCCAAGATCGTCCTGGTCGACGAATTGGCGCATACCAATGTTCCAGGCGCCCGGCATGTCAAGCGCTGGCAGGATGTCGAAGAAATCCTGACTGGCGGGATCGACGTCTACAGCACGCTCAACATTCAGCATCTCGATTCCTTGAACGATGTCGTCGAGCGCATCTCGGGCGTCAAGGTGCGCGAAACCGTTCCTGATGCCGTTCTTAGCGGGGCCGACGAGATCGAACTGATCGACTTGCCGGCGGAAGATTTGATTAAGCGCCTGCACGAAGGCAAGGTTTATGTGCCCGAACAGGCCAGGCGCGCCGTGCATAATTTCTTCTCGCCCGGCAACCTGACGGCGCTGCGAGAAATGGCGCTGCGCCATGCCGCCGAACGAGTGGACCAGCAGATGGTCGATTACATGCGGGCGCACGCCATCGAAGGCCCCTGGCCCGCCCGCGAACGCATTCTGGCCTGCATTGGCGAGCGGGTCGATGCCGATCGCCTGCTTAGGGTTGCCAAACGAACCGCCGAACGCCGAGGCGCTGCCTGGATGGCGGTGACGGTGGAAACGACCCGCGCCTATGCCTTGTCGGAAGAAGAAAAGGACCGCATCGCCCAGGCCATGCGCTTGGCCGAGCAATTGGGCGGCGAGACGCTGGTTTTGCAAGGCGACGATGTGGTGGATGAAGTGCTGACACTGGCTCGCGAACGCAATGTCACGCAGATCGTCGTCGGCCGCCCGAAGCGCCGTTTCTGGCAAGGCAAGTCGGCCGCCGACCGTTTGATCGAGAAATGCGGCGACATCAATATTCTGGTCGTCGGGCATGAGGAAGAGGATAAGCCCTTCTGGCGTTTTTCGATCAAGCCATTGCTGCCGTCCGACTGGCTGGGCATGGCGGCGGCGCTGCTCATGGTGGTCGGAGCGACCGGGATCGGCTATGTCATCCAGCGCTGGATGCCGGTAACAAATGTGTCGGTGGTCTACCTGGTCATCGTTCTTCTGGCCGCCATCCGCTTTGGCCTGAAACCAGCCATCCTCGTTTCCTTCGCAGGCTTCTTCGCCTTCAATTTCTTTTTCACCGAACCGCGCTTCACCTTGACCATCGCCGATCCGCAGAACATCCTGACCGTCTTGTTCTTCCTGTTCGCCGCCGTCATCGTTTCCAATCTGGCCAGCCGGTTGAGGGCGCAAGTCGACTCGTCTCGCAAAAGCGCCAAGCGCACGGCCAATCTGTACGAATTCGAACGCAAGGTGACGGCGGCGCTGACGCAAGAGGAAGTGTTGTGGGCGGTGGTGCATCATGTCGCCGCCATCATCCACGGCAAGTCGCTGATCCTGCTGCCGGGTGAAAATGGCCTAGCCATCGCCGCCGGATATCCGCCCGAAGACGCTTTGGACGACAAATCGGCGGGTGCTGCCGAATGGGCCTGGGTGCATGGCAAGCCGGCCGGACGCGGAACAGCGACCCTTCCGGCGGCGCTTTGGCTGTTCCTGCCCATGCAGACCGCCAGATCGCCCATCGGCGTGCTGGGCGTGCAGATGGCCGAAAGCGCCGATCTGCCCTCGCCAGAACAGATGCGTCTGCTGGAGACTCTGACCGGCCAAGCGGCGGTGGCCATCGAGCGCACCACTTTAGTCGCCGATATCGAAGCGGCCAAGGTCTCCACCGAGCGCGAGCGGTTGCGCTCCGCCCTGCTGTCCTCGCTCTCGCACGATCTGCGCACGCCGCTGGTGTCGATCATGGGATCGGCAAGCAGCATGATCAGCTATGGCAAGTCGCTCGACGACGCGTCGCGCCACGAACTGGCGCAGACCATTCTGGACGAGGCCGAGCGGCTGAACAGGTTCGTTCAGAATTTGCTCGACATGACCAAGCTGGGCAGCGGCGGTCTTAAGCCCAGAACCGACTGGGCCGAATTGGCCGACATCGTGGGAGCGGCGGTCGAACGCGCCAAGCCGATGGCGCGCAACCACAGCATTAAAATCGAGATTGATCCCGACATGCCTCTGTTGTGCATCGACGCCGTTCTGATGGAGCAGGTCTTCTTCAACCTTCTGGACAACGCCTGCAAATACGCCCCGGCCAAGACGCCGATCAAGATCTGGGCGCATCAGACGGCCGAGCATATCGCCATCGAGGTCACCGATCAGGGTCCCGGCATTCCGGAAGAAGACCGCGAGAAGGTGTTCGACATGTTCTATCGCGTGCAGGCCGCCGACAACCAGATGGCGGGCACCGGCCTGGGGCTGGCCATCTGCCGCGGCATCGTCGAGGCGCATGGCGGCTCCATCAGGGTCGAGCCAGGCCTGTTCGGCACCGGCGCCTCAATTGTCATCCATTTGCCGCTGCCGCCCGAGGTGGACCTGCCTCCCAGTCAGGAGGGGCGCTAGGACATGGACGCCAAGATTCTTGTCATCGACGACGAGGCTCAAATTCGCAAGTTCCTGCGCATCTCGATGGGAGCCGCAGGCTATGAAGTGCTCGAGGCCGAAACCGGAGCCAAGGGAATTGATACAGCGTTGGCCGCCCAGCCGGATCTGATCGTGCTTGATCTTGGCTTGCCCGATATGGACGGCCAGGACGTCATCACCACCATTCGCCAATCGCACAGCATGCCGCTGATCGTGCTGTCGGTGCGCGCCGGAGAAGCCGACAAGGTCGAGGCACTCGATCGCGGCGCCAACGACTATGTGGTCAAGCCTTTCGGCGTTGCCGAGCTGATGGCCCGCATCCGCGCCCTCTTGCGCCCCAAGCAAACCGCCAAGGATGGCGGCGAGGTGATCGCCTGCGGCCCGTTGCGCATTGATCTGACCCGGCACATCTTATCCAACGGCGAGACCGAGATTCACCTGTCGAAGCGGGAATGGGCTCTGCTGGCCTTTCTGGCTCGCCATCCCGACCATGTGCTGACCCATAGGCTGATCTTGAAGGAAGTCTGGGGACCGGCCCATGTCGAAGACACGGCCTATCTTCGCGTCTATGTAAACCAATTGCGCCAAAAGCTGGAAGACGATCCGGCCAACCCCAAGCGGCTGGTTACCGACCCTGGCGTCGGTTACCGGCTGAAATGCGGGGAGTAGAAAACCTCAACCGCCAGTGCCCTTTGTCTGGTCAATGCTGTCGGTGAGCCGTCAAATTCGATGGCAGACTGGGACAGCCCTCTTTTCCAAAAGGGGAAATGGCGCGCCGCTCAGGATGAAGATGCGAACACTTATGTGATTGTGATAGCGGCATCTTACTGATTTCCTTATTTCAAGCGCCCATTGACAACTCTGTGGATTTACATTATTTGTGAGTGAACGTTCACTTGCATTGCGCGGACAGAATGAGAGACGGCAAGGCAACGCGTCAGAGACTCCACCGGGAAGCCCTTAGGCTATTTGCCGAGAAGGGTGTCGCGGAGACCACCGTCCGCGAATTGGCTCAGGCCGCTTGTATCGCCGAGGGGACGCTCTACCGCCATTACGAATCAAAGGACGCGCTCGTTTGGGACCTGTTCTCGACGAATTACAAGGCGTTTGCTCAGCGGTTGACGGACGGCCAGAAGTGCCATGCCAGCTTTCCAGCTAAGATGACGGCTGTCGTATCAATATTCTGCCGGTTCTTCGACGAGCAGCCCCTGCTGTTCCGTTTCTTGATGTTGGCTCAACATCAGGCCCTGCCGCTGATCGAGAATGACGAAGGCAATCCAGTGGAGGTTGTCCAGAAAATGCTTGCCGACGCGATGGAACTGGGCGAAATCGCTGCGCGGCCGCCGGGGCTTGCAGCGACCTTGGTTCTTGGGCTTGTTCTGCAGCCCGCAGTGGGGGTGGTCTACGGAAGGGTCAAGCCTCCCCTCTCTCAATATGAAGACACCATTACCCAAGCCTGCCTAAGCGTTCTTAAGGACTAGATGATGGCAATTGGTTCTCCCTCTTCTCCACTTGGCATTCGCATTGTCGCGACGGCAGCCTACCTGCCCGGTGCGCCCGTATCCTCGGAAGACGTCGATCGATGGGCAAAACTAAAACAAGGCACCTGCGAAAAGCGTCTGGGCATTCGATCCCGGCATTTCGCAGGCGACATGCTGACCAGCGAAATGGCCGTTCAGGCGGCAAGGAAGGCTTTGGCCGCCGCCAATTGGGTGGCGGATGATCTGGATCTGATCGTCTCCGCCAGCGCCGTCATGGAACAATGGATTCCCACCCAGGGCATTCTGATCCAGCGCCAGTTGGGATTGGCCGACAAGGGAACGCCCGTCCTCGACGTGAACGCCACCTGTCTTAGCTTTTTATCGGCACTCGACGTCATATCTTATCCCCTATCCATGGGGCGTTACCGGCGGGTGCTTGTTGTCTCAAGCGAAAAACCGTCGCAGGCCCTTGATTGGGAAAAGCTAGAAGTCTGCGGGAATTTTGGCGATGGCGCCGCTGCCGTTCTTCTCGAGCAAGACACAAGCGGCGAGTCGCAGATTCTTTCGGCGTTGTTTGAAGCATGGTCGGAAGGGGCCCGCACCTGCGAGTTGCGGGCTGGCGGCACTTTGATTGATGTGCGTCGTGACTTTGAAGCTGTGCGCAAAGGGGCCGTTTTTCAAATGGACGGCATTGGCGCCTACAAGCTAGCCGCCAAACATTTCCCGAAATTCATCAGGAAACTCATGGCCACCGCCAACATCACCCTGGCGGATGTCTCGGCAATCGTCCCACATCAGGCAAGCGCCACAGCTCTCGATCACCTGCGCCGCCTGTCCCGGGTGCCCAAAGACAAAATCGTCGACATCTACGCCGAGGTGGGAAATCAAGTCTCGGCCTCCATGCCCGTTGCCTTGCACCACGCCATCGAACAAGGACGTTTGAAACGCGGCGACATCGCCCTTCTGGTCGGTACCGCGGCCGGCATTACGCTGGGCGGCATGGCGCTGAGGTATTGATGAAAGCCTTTGTTACCGGAGCGACGGGCTGTTTGGGCCGCAACCTTTGCCAAAGATTGTCGGCGGAGGGGAGCCTAGTTACGGGGGTTGGGCGAAACCGGCAAGTTGGCGCGGCTATGGAGCGGATGGGCGTTCGCTTTCATCCTATTGACATCGAGCAAGCCGATCGGATGGCGGAAGCCATGCAAGGGCACGAGACTGTCTTTCACTGCGCGGCCCTTTCATCGCAGTGGGGGGCGGCGCATTTATTCGAAACCGCCAATGTGTTGGGTACGGCGAATGTCCTTGCGGCGGCCAGACGGGCAAACGTGCGGCGCGTGATTTTCGTCTCCAGCAGTTCGGTCTATTTCGACTTCACCCCCAGACGGAACATACAAGAAGGCGATCCGCTTCCCGCTGTTCCAGTCAACGCCTATGCCGCCAGCAAACGCAGGGGTGAGGATTTGGTCATGAAGGCTGCGGCCAATGGCCTTGACACGGTCATCCTGCGCCCGCGCGGGATTTTCGGGCCTTGGGACAGTGCCCTGGCTCCGCGCCTGGCAAGAGTTGCCAGACGGGGAATTGTGCCCCTGCCCGAGGGCGGGAAGGCCATGGTTGACGTGACTTGCGTTGCTAATGTTGTCGATGCCCTTCTGTGCGCCGCGACCGCTAAGGGAGTATCCGGACGCATCTACAACATCAGCAACGGTTCCCCGGTGTCTGTCAGGCACCTGTTGAAATCGGCGCTGGAGGCTATGGGGGTACGGGCATGCTTGTACCCCGTTCCCCGCAAGGCAGCTCTTTCTGCCGCACGACTGGCCGAGGGAATTTCCCGCCTCACGGGCGGATGGGAACCCTCCGTCACGGCCTATTCCCTGGGCCTGCTGGGCTGCGACCAGACACTGGATATCACCGCGGCAAAAAGGGATCTGGCGTGGACGCCACGGCAAAGCCTGGAGGATGGGCTGGCCGCGTTTGGCCAATGGTGGAATGAGCAATATGGCCAGAATTGACATATTGAAGGCTGGCCATTGCGCTAACTTGGAAGTCGCGGCTAGGCGGTGCGACGGCTGGCGCGTTACCCGCTTTCCTGCCAGCTTCGGACTGATCCGCCCAGCACAGGGTGGCACGATCCTGTTCGATACCGGCTATTCGCGTCATGTCGCGCGCGCTATGGAGCGTTTTCCCTTCTTTCTTTACGCAAGCCTACTGCCGATCACCGTGGGGGCGGACGCTGTCGTCACGCTTGAAGGCATGGACATTTGTCCAAACGACGTGGAAACCATTATCATTTCGCACTTCCACCCCGACCATATTGGAGGCTTGCGCGATTTCCCAAAGGCCCGCTTCATCTGCTCGAAAATGGCCTGGGAGTGGGTAAAGGGGAAATCCGGCATTGCCGCTCTTCGGCGAGGTTTTCTTCCTGACCTAGTGCCCGATGATTTCGAATTCCGCACGACATTCGTGGAAACCCTGGAGGCAGGCGAGGACTCACTATTTCCGAACGTTCGCCTTCTACGGGCCGGGGGCGAGGATCTGCGCCTGATTTCCTTTCCTGGTCATGTGCCGGGGCAGCTGGGACTGGAAGTCGCAAATGAAACTGGGCAACGCATCTTGTTCGCCGCCGACGCCGTTTGGCGGCACAAGAGCCTGTTTGACGGCATACTTCCCCATCCGCTGGCCATGCGGGTTCATCATGACCGTAAGGCTTACGTTGAAAACTTGTACCGGCTGCGCGCTTGGGCCGAAACGACCAGAGACGGCGTTATCGTGCCCACGCACGATCCAAGGATATAGTCCATGGATTTTAGCCCGGCCATTCTTGGACACTTCCTGACGGCACGACTGCTCCGGTCATTCAGGGATCGTCACAGTCTGGAGGTATGGCAGGAGCAAAAAATGCGGGCGTTCCGCCAGAAGGTACTTGCGCGCCTGCCGCTTTACCGCAACTTGGCCAACGCACCGTTGGATGCATTCCCGATCGCCGACAAGAAGTTCGTCCAGGACAATTTTCAGAACCTAAACGTTCTTGGCCTTTCCTTCGACGAAGCCTTGCGCCAAGCCAAGCAAGGGGTCTCCCCCAGGGGCTACATGATCGGCATGTCGTCGGGAACCAGCGGCAACCGGGGTGTCTTCCTGGTCAACGAGTGCGAGCGGAAACTCTGGGCAGGCATCATGCTGGCCAAGGCTCTACCGCCCGGAGGATTGCTGAAGCGCCACCGGGCAGCTCTGATGCTGGCCGCCAACAGCAAACTGTATAAGGCGACGCAAAAGAGCGGGCGCTTGGCCTTTCGCTTCTTCGACTTATCGCAAGGTCTGGCCTGCCATCGTGAGGCCCTAGAAGCATATCAACCGACATTGCTGATTGCCCCTGCGCATGTTTTGGGCCTGATGGCCTGTCAGAAATGGAGCATTCATCCCGAACGCGCCTTTTCGGCAGCCGAAGTCCTCGATAAAAGTGAGGAAGAAGCCATCGGCAATACCTGGGGAAGGCCGGTGCATCAAATCTATCAATGCACGGAAGGTTTCCTGGGTATCACTTGCCGCCTTGGAACGATGCACTTGAACGAGGATTATGTGCTGATCGAGAAGCAATGGATCGATAAAGAGCGTCGTGCCTTCACCCCCTTGATTACCGATTTCACGCGCCGCAGCCAGGCAATGGTCCGCTACCGGATGAACGACATCCTGATCGCCAGCCCCACGCCGTGCCCCTGCGGTTCGCCCTTGCAGGCGATCGCCAGGATCGAAGGAAGACGCGACGACATCCTGGCTTTTCCAACGCAAGGAGGAGGGATGGCTTTGCTGTTTCCCGACGATGTGCGCGCCACCTTGCTGGATGCCGCGCCAGCCGCCAGCGACTTTCGCGTCCAGCAACATTCGCGCAAACTCCTTACTTTTGCCTTGGAAGGCCAAGTCCCGGATGAGCAGGCAAGAAATGCCGCCAACAAGTTGTCCGAGGCAATCAGGCGGATTGGCGCCGAGCCAGGCCAAATTCAAGCAGTTCCCTTCATTCCGATTGAGAACCACGCCGTCAAGTTGCGCAGAATTGTGCGTGAGTTTTCATTTAGGGAAGAAGCGCAATGAGCGCGCGAACGGTCATCATCACCGGAACCAGGGCGCCAGCGGCCCTTGATCTGGCGCGCCTGTTCGCGGCTGCCGGCTGGCGCGTCGTTGGGGCCGACCGCCTTCGCTGGCCGATCAGCCGCCTGTCCAAGGCCTTTGACCGCCATCACAGGCTGCCTTGGGCAAGAGACGACCATCGCGCCTTCGTGGATCGGCTGGCAGAGCTGATCCGTTTTGAAAAGGCGGACCTGCTTCTGCCAACCTGCGAGGAGGCCTTTTTCATCGCAAGGCACAAGGATCGTCTTGAAAAATTTTGTGCCGTCGCCTGCCATGATTTCAAGACCATGGCTCGCCTGCATGACAAGGCACGCCTGCCCGAGGTCGCGGGCGGTTTGGGCGTCAATGTTCCCGAAACTTACCGGGCAGAAAACCGCCAGGAGTTGGAAGCCGCCCTTGAACGGCTGGGCGGCGATGTGGTGCTAAAGCCCTCCTATTCGCGTTTTGCCAGCCGCGCTCTGATCCGCCCCGATAGTCACGCCCTATCGCAGGTCCAACCCAGCACCGTGGTCCCCTGGGCCTGCCAACGCTTCGTGGCGGGCGAGGAGTTTTGCACCTATGGCGTTGCCAACCAAGGGCGGATGACCGCCTTTGCCGCCTACCGTCCGGCGCACAGAGTCGGCAAGGGATCAGGCATTTTGTTCGAACCTGTCAACCTGCCCGAAGCGGAAGCCTTCTCGGCACGCTTCGCCGAGCGTCATGCCTTGAACGGGCAGTTCGCCTTCGACATAATCCGAGCGCATGATGGGCGCTGGCATGTCATCGAATGCAATCCGCGCGCGACCAGCGGCGTTCATCTGTTCAGGCCGCAAGACGGTTTGCCCGACGCCTTTCTGGGCAACCGAGAGGCGCGCCCTTCCGGTGGGCCGCCTCCCATGGTGGGGCTGGCCATGCTGCTGATCGGTTTGCCGCGCGCGCTTGCGGCAGGACGCATGATCTCTGCGATTGGTGATTGGCGCCGCGCTCAGGATGTCGTGGGCCGTCCGGGAGATTTGGGGCCTGTCTTGACCCAATGGTTGGCTCTGGCCGAGGGATTGGCCCTGGCGGCACGTTATCGCTGCTCGCCCCTGGCCGCCACGACCGTCGACACCGAATGGAACGGCGAAGTGCTGGACTAAAGGAGCAGCGTCGTCTCGTGCCGGACGTCCTGCTCTGACTGCGGTCCGTCCTTCAGCAGCCGCTCCATATGCGGACGCATAACATCCATGCGTGTTGAAACGAATTTCGGCTTTCCCCAACGGCGGATGGTTTCGCGTTGCAGACGGACGATTCTTTGATCCTGCCAAAGCGCCAGTGCGAAGAAAGGAGCCAGCGCCAAGTGTTTGAGACGTCCCGCTACCGGACCTCCCTTGAGCGCCACCACGGCATGAACCAGGAAGCGGTCGTCCATGGCTGGGGTGAAGTAGGCGGTTATGGTCAGTTCGGTGCGATCAAGGGAAGTATATTCCAGTTCAGCGACACCGGGCAGAATGAAACGAGCGAAACTGCTGGCCCGTTCCCGCTCGAACCACTGAGAAATGATGCCGCTTTGTTTGCCCTCACCCACATATTCAATTTCGGCCCGATCCCGCGTCCGCAATATGCGGGCCGCTACCTGACGCCTAGCTCCTTCCCTTCGGATCAATCCGGCATGCACAAAATGTGTATGGAATCCGTCGAGAAAATTCTCGGCCACATCGGCCAGGTTTCCCGCTGTTACGGTTTTCCAGATAACCGAGAAGTGGCCTTTCCGCTCTGAAAGTGGCCCCAGATAAGATTCGCCTGCCGATGCAGGATCTTTGGTTACCCAGATCAATCCATTTCGTTCCCGCACGCTTGCACAGGCAAGCCTGCGTGCCGGATGGTCTGGCGTCTCATCCACCATACCGGGGATAGCCATGCAGCATCCTGAAGCATCGTACCGCCAGCCGTGATACGGACATTCCAACTCGCCTTGCCTAAGGCGCCCTGCCGACATTGGAACCATGCGATGTGGGCAACGGTCTTCCAAGGCGCCGACCAACTGTCCTGTTCTGAAGAGGACGATGGGCGTTCCATGGACGGTTACGGCCAAAGGACGCGCCTTGAGGTCACGCGCGCGACAAACCACCCACCATCCATTGGGCCAGCCAGCAATCGAGGGCAGGTTGCTCACAGTTCATACCTTTCCATTAAGGGGCGGCCAATCCGATTCAAGAGAAATTCCAGCGCCTTTATGGGTCTTTGGCGCCGCGCGGACAAGTGGCGGCACCACAAGGCGGTGTATTCAATCTCGGCCCTGGCGCCCCGATTCTTCTTAAACCCGCCCACGCCGGCGCTCAGATTGAAGCATAGGCCGCGACGCTCCATGTCCTCAAAGGCGATCGCCGTCAAAAGACGGTAAAGCCCCAGTTTAGGCGGGGCACTTGTGTCGTAACCAACCAGCGGGGTCGTCATGACCGTGTCGGAAGCGATGGTCCCCACCACGCCCAACAGGTTTCCTTGGGCTTCACGCAAGCCCTCGATACGCATGAAACTACTATGGGACGCCCAGCGCAGGAAGGCGGGCGTGAAAATCGGGTTCAGCCGGGAATATTTCTCAAGATACAGCATCTCATAGAGTTTTGCAGCGCGTTCCCAATCAGCATCGGAGAAGGTATCGGCTCTCGCGCGCTTCAGGGCCGTCTTCTTAAGCAGCCGCGCATCGTTCTTGCGATCGCGCGTCATGAGTCCGCCTCGCGCCTGGGGCGAAGCCAACCAGACTTGGCGCGACGGCAGAAGATGCCATCCCGCTTGCTTGAACGAGCGCAGCAATGCTGCGTGATGCCGATAATTTAAGGAGCGGAAGGCAATGAAATGATCCGGATAGTCCTGCGTCAGCTGACCCAAGAGAGCGCCAAGGCCTTCGCCGTTCCAGGCCGGATATAGGTTTGTCGAAAGCAGCCAGTTGTTGATGCAAACCAACTTGTCCAATTGCGCCGCAACCAGCCATTCATCCAGCCAACGGACCATAGCCTTTAGTGCCGGGCGCAAGGCCGGCACGGGAAGGGTGTGCATCTCCTCGGCGGCATAGGGGCCATAAGCGGAGCGCAGGGAAACCACCCAGGATAAGGGAAGGCATGCGGAAGGAGCTGAGATCGTTACCGGCATTCGAAACCCGGCCACTTCTAATGCCAACACCTGGACCGGCGCATTGCTGACAAACGAAGTCGCCCCGTGTTTCATCAGCTCTGCCAGGAACTCATCAACCATGCCTAGCCTTCACTTCAGCCTGTCTTGGAGCTATGCGCTTCATCACGAGGCAATTGAGGACATCGCATCACTACCTCCACCCCTTTCCCCTCTTCAAGACCGGCGTTAATCCCAGGGCAATCAGATAGCTGGCGGCCCAGAATGCCGCATCCGCGGATGCCCGATGATTAGGAGCGGACAGCTTCTGCGCCTCGAAGGCGGCTAGGTCTAAAAACTTCTTCTGATCGGCATGGAAGTGAGAATTCCATTTGCGGTCTGGGGCAAGAAGGGAAGCCTCGACTTGCAAAAGATAGATATCCAGTCCGTTATTGTACCCAGCAGCAGTCGCTAGTTGGTTCATCCAGAATCCGTCATAGGCGACGTTGTCCGAATAGACCTCCAGATGTCCCCCCAGCGCCTTCTCCAGCCTATCGGCAACGACCTTTACGCTCTCTCCGTGGTGTATCAGTTCCTGCTGGCTCAATCCGTGGATCTTCTGCGCCGACAAATCCCATCTTGCAGCATCGTCCAACCATTCTTGGGTCGGCCTGATAATGTAACCCTCTGTCGTGATGAGTCCGGTCTCGGGTTCAGCTACGGCCCACCCCACCTCAACAGGATATCCGTCAAAGGATGACGCTTCGAAATCTATAAATATGGAAGCTGAGGGCGGATATATCGTCATCGACGTCCTTTATCCCAGGGCCGGCCATGCCGTCTGGCTCTGAAAGCAAGATTACTCACGCGCAATGGATTGATCTTCACTGTCCCGACTTTTCTTGAGTTTCTGCTCGAGATACATGATCCAATGAATGAGAAAGGAGGGAATTGCCGAGAGTGCAAATGCCCAACCCCCGGTAGCCGTGTTGGGGTCAAGGATGTATGGGACAAGTTCCGAAAAGAACAGGTAAAGGGCGGCCAGATAGACAAACGGCAATGATGTAAGTGCGGCAATTTCTTTCCTGGGCCCTTTGCCAACCAGCGCAAATGATGAATTCAAGATCAGAAGAACCAAAAAACTCGGGGTAAGCCACGCAGGATTGATTACTCCTTGCAAATAGCTGTGAGCGAGCGAGTAGACAAGCCAGAATGCCGCCAGCGCGAAAATCGTTCCAAAGAGAATGACGAATCCCAAGTCAACGTCCTTTCCTGCTTTGGATGGTTATGGAATCGAAGGGGCTGCGGGCAACGGCATCCAGTGTGTGGGCCAGATTGAGCGGCCGTCTGCATTCTCGAAGGTTCCGATCATGTCATCCCATTTTACGATGGCGTAGCGGTCGTACTCTTCCAGCGGATTGGCATCGTAAACGAGGATGCGAGTTCCATCTTGCGGGGCTGTCTCAATCGGATTCCAAGTCATTGTCGGGCTTTCATTGGGGGCCATGGGTCAGCGATGACAAGGTAGGCGCATTAGACATCATTCCGTTTCTTGGCGTGTTTTTCCTTCCACCTTGTTAGGGCCGCCTTGACCTTTGCCGCCGCCTCAGGCGTTGAGGGCCGGTACCATTTGGGCACGCTTTCAAGCTCGACAGGCGCGTTCGCGTTGCGGACGCCGACAATCAGGCCCAAACCGAACAGGAGCGCTATGAAACCCACGCTACCCCCAATCGCAATCAGCCAGCCAAAGTAATGAACGATCAGCAATTCAAGGTTAACGGCGGCGCCTATGGCAAACACATCCCACGCCCTGTTGTCGCTGCCAATGCCTCCCCAGGCCCAGGAAAGCAAGGCGATGCCGCTCAGGAGCGCCAGGGACAATCCGAGATTCCACGGCCAGTCCGCCAGCAGCAGAATCCCCAGTTCAGAGAAACCATAACCGACAGTAAGAATTGCAACGTAGAATCCCATCTATTCCTTCCCTCAGGACTGCTTGACCCGTCTAGTGTGCAGATCCTCTTCATATGCTTCCTGCGCAGGGCGGGAAGATGCGTTTAAAATACAAAATCCATCAGAACGATGTCTTTCCCCGCATAGTGGTCACTGCCAAGGAGCTTCCAGCCCAGCTTAGCGTAAAGCTCTGCTTTGTCATGCGTATACAGATATAATCTCTCGGACAGATGTTCCGCATATGACATCGCAGCCTTTATCAAGTCTCCCCCAATCCCTTGACCTCTGTATTCTGGCAAGACGAGAACGTTGGCAAGCCACGGCCCTAATTCAGGTCGTGTTGGCAGATCGCTGGCAATAATGCTGCTGCAGCCAACCAACTTTGCGTTTACACGCGCCACAAAAAATGCCGGAATTGTCACGCCCTGCTGAACTGCATCCATAACTCCGGCCAGACAGTTTTCCCATGTCATGTCCGGCTCGTGGCGCGCCCATTCGTCATAGATCCACTTGGCAACTTGTTGCGCTTCTTGCGCTGTGGCAAGTCGCTTAATTTCAATCGAGCGCGCTTTGTCCATTTGAGTCTAACTTTGCTGATGAAATGATATCCGTGAATTCCTTGGCATACCTGTAGCCTTCGTTTTCATGCCGCAAAAAGTCGCGTATCGCTGGACTCTTGCGGTACAGCCCATGCATGTAGGGCACCCAGACATTCATAACGTCGGCATCCATTGCCTCTTTCGAGAGGACGAGGCTTTCAAGATGGTCGCAAATGATTTCCGCCATAGCGAGCACCTTGCTGCGTCCCGGCTCGGCCTCCGGCATGGGGGCGTTATCGTGGAAGTAAGGTCGCAATTCCGGATTGTCGATAAACAGTGTTTGAATGTTGAGGCTAAGTCCATAGACCTGCCAACCCGTCTGAGTTTCCAACGATACCCGCTCGCGTTTTAGCTGGTTCCAAACGAAGATGAAGCCAACTGCCGTGATGATCGGCCCCAACCAAGTCCCGATGGTGTTTAGCAGTTCAAGACTCATTCTTCCCCCGAAAACAGCTTAATAATGTACTGGGCCAAAGTCAGCGAGACCTATGGCTCATTTCCCCTTATCCAGTCCATGAATTGCCCGAAATAGACTGTCAGGCAACTCAACCAAAGAGCCATCGTAAAGCCAGTTGTGATCTATCCCGTATAGCTTCCTAAGCTTGCTAACGTACCAAGGGCTTACCCAGTCCGATCCCTTCTCCCAGTCGGATAAGGCGCTTTCTGCAACCCCCGTGGCGTCTGCGAAATCTTTCCCGCTCTTGTACCCCAGAGCCAGGCGCGCAGCCTGAAGCCGCTCCCCGGCTCGCATACGGTATGTAATTTCATCTGTCATGGGGCCATAAAGACGCTCCCCGGCTTGCAAGCTCTTTGCAATTTCTTCCTTCATGAAGCGATGACCTTTCAGTGTCTTGGAAGATTTGCTTACTAGCTGGTTGCCGTCAAGTCATGCGACGAATGCGGCCGAACAGCCAAGCCTGCCGCCCCTGTCAGGCCATCGACCTCCAGTTACATCAGACGGTGCGCGGCGAAGCCGGTCGTCTCGCTTAAAGGAAGAATTTTTTTCCAAAACGGAGAAATGGCGCGCCGGTCAGGATGAAGACGCGAACACCTATGTGATTGATATTTCATACCAACCCAAACAAAGCCCGCAGAGGTGAAGGCCGTCCCTCGACCGGAGGTTTTTCCGATGCCCCCCCGGTTCGTCTCCTCATTTAGACTGCTAGGCAGCGCTTTTCTCGGTTTCGTAGCCCAGCATGGCTAAGGCGACAACGCGCGGAACGAGCAAGGTTCCGTCCTCGTAATACCCGATCGTTCGGCGGCTTAGGTCGAACATGTCGGCTAACTGCTCCTGGGTTAGCCCAACGCGCTTTCGCCAAGCACGGAAGGCTTCAGGGGTTGGGGAACGCCCATCCTGCCAGGCCGCTCGCTTGATGAGGTCTGGGCTGCTGAATTCGACCTCCGCGCCCGCAAAGGCCAACGTATAGCCATGATCCTCGATGACTGGAGCGCCTGGAGGCAGACTGCCCGAAAGGTCAAGATTACAGCTTGTGCCGTCGGTCCACGAAAGGGCGATGATGCCACCGCCAGCCGGTTCGGCTGAGATGATCCGAGGGGATTTGTTAGACATCAAGACCTCCATAGCGAAAGCAGATGTTCGCGGTTTTCTTCGATGTAGGATTTTGCTGTTTCGTGGGCGTCGCCAGGGACGCTGCCAACGATGACTTCACCCGTTTCAATGGCTATGGACGCATCGCAATCCGCCCCGATCAGATGCACATGGGGGATGCCATGATCGGTGAAATAAATGCGAAGGACATAGCCATTGAATCTAAGCAAGGTCGGCATCGGCACCTCCCCACCAAGTATGAGCAATGGCTGCACAATGTCAATTCAAAATGTGCAATAACTTCGCTTTTTGATCTTCAGAGACAGCCCCACGTACTTTTTCCCGCATGACAGCCTGTCCTGGGGTGCACACACTGCGCCACGAAGCCGAGTTATCCCATATTTCCAAAAAGGAGAAATGGCGCGCCGGTCAGGATGAAGATGCGAACACTTATGTAATTGTGATAGCGGCGTAATAGTGACCTCCTTTACTTCAAGCGAACCGAGGCGGTATCGATGCGGTCCTTGGCGTCGATGACGACCACATGAACGAAGCCTTCCCCATCGGGTTGCCATGAGGCCTCCGTAAGCCTGGAGTCTGATGCGACGGGGATGCCATTGACGAGCCAGCGCAATGGCAGCGCTCCGCCTTCAGCCCTCAAGGTCAAGGCCCCCAAGCTCCCCGACTTCAAGCGCGCCAACTCGATCAGGGCGCTGTCGGGAGGGTAAAGGATATGCGGCTTCAGGTCCTCATCGTCTTCGAAACGTGCCAGGGCCTGGGGCGTTTCGTAACGCAGCGAGGCTTCCTTAAACGAACCCACAGGGGACCCGGATTCCTGCGGCAACAAATCGAACAGTTTGAACATGATCGGGGCTGCGGCTTGGCGTCCATAAAAGCCCGGGCGAGGCGTTCCATCGGCACGACCAACCCAGACGCCCACGACATAACCATTGGAAACGCCGACAGCCCAGGCGTCGCGAAAGCCATAGGACGTTCCGGTCTTGTAGGAGACTCGCCTGGAAAGAATACCCGTATCAGCGATACCATCCGGTCTTGGGCTGTCGCCCAGAATGCCCAGAATCGTCCAGGCGGCATCAGCGCTCATCAGCGGGAAGGAAGGTTCGTTCGCCGCATCGCTTTGGTAGCGCAATGGCTTGGCGCGTCCCCCATCGCCAAGGGCCGCATACAGCATGACCAGATCGCGCAACGTCATTCCTGCGCCGCCAAGGGCCAGCGGAAGTCCAACCGACGCTCGCCCCCCTGGCATGCGCAATGACGCTCCAGAAGCGCGCAATTGCGCGGCAAAGCGATCAGGCCCCAGCCGATCAAGCACCGCAAGGGCCGGAAGATTGAGAGATTGCTGCAGGGCGGCCTGAACAGTCACCCGGCCATGAAAATCGCGGTCGAAGTTTTTGGGCGACCAGTCGCCAAACCGCTTTGGCAAATCCTGAATCAGGGTTTGCGGCATAGCCAGAAGCTCGTCAAAGGCCATGCCGTAGATGAAGGGCTTGAGCGTAGAGCCCGGCGAGCGCACCGCCCTGGCCAAGTCCACTTGGCCTTGTGAGCCAAAGAAGTCATGCCCGCCGACATATAGTTTGACAGCGCGATCTTGAATGCGAACAGCAATGGCGGCAATGCTTGCCTGATCGTTGAACCACTCCGCCTCGCGCCGGATCAATGATTCGGCAAAGGCTTGCAGTTTCGCATCCAATGTCGAAACCATCCGTTTGCGGCTCTTGTTCTGCTCGATCAGACCTTGCGCAAGATGCGGCGACAGGAAGGGAAAGGGCTGGCGGGCGGAGGGCAGTTTTTCCTCGGCGGCTTCGCTGGCGGCAATGGGGTCCAGGCGGTCCAGTTTGACCAGCCTATCCAAGACCTCCTGGCGGCCTGCCCTTGCGGCTTCAGGATGATTGACCGGATGGCGTGCTGCGGGAGATTGCGGCAAAGCCACCAGCAAGGCGCTCTCACCGATCGTAAGCTGATTGGGATTTTTTCCGAACAGGGAAAGGGTCGCCGCCTTCACACCTTCGACATTGCCGACGAAGGGGGCCAGGGTTAGATAGATGCCAAGAATTTCCTGCTTCGAATAACGCCGTTCGAGTTGAAGGGCGCGGACCATTTCAACAATCTTGGCCCCTATACCGCGCGGCCTGGGTTCAAGCAGCCGGACGGCCTGCATGGTCAGCGTCGAGGCGCCCGAAACAACATGGCCGGTTGAAATCCATTGACCAAACGCCCTGGCCAGCGCTAGCGGGTCAACGCCCGGATGATGCCAAAAGCGCTTGTCTTCAAAGGCGATAAGCAAATCAAGATAGCGGGGATCGACATCCTGGGCATCAGTGCCAAGGCGCCACATGCCGTCCGATGTCGTAAAGGCGCGAAGCAACTGCCCGTTTGCATCCGTAACGACCTGCGACGCTTCCTCATAGCGCGTCATATCGGGCGGAAATGCCAGATCAAGCCCGAGCAGCAGCAGGATTGCTGCTGCCGTTCGAACGAGAAGTGGCTTTTGAAACCTCATTGCGGCGGCGCGACCGTCAGATTCTGGGTTGGGGTGGTCGCCATGGTTTGGGGCTGATACATGTCCTCGACGACAGCGCCCGGCATGACAAAGCCGCCCAGAGTGATCGCCCTGGCGATGTAGGCGATGCGGAACCAACCTTTGCCAAGTGAATTGGAGGCGACAGGCGTATAACCGTAATCGTTGGCAGAGGACTCATTCACATCGATGGCAGCGACAAAACGGTCGTCGCGCGCCTCACGCATTCTGACTCGGCTTAATCCGCCCAGCCACAGATAAGCATCCGAGCCTCCTGCTGCATTGACAGTTACCGGAGCCTCGATTTCCAGACCCGCAGGCAGCATATCGACCAATACAAGCTGACGATAGGCCGCCTTGCCGGTAGCCCCCTCAAGAACGACGATCACGCGGTCGTTCTGCCGCAGATCCTCCAGCGAAACCGGTTCTCCCTTAAGGTTCAGCACCTTCTTGGTCAGTCCGACGCCTTGTGACAGAACGGGCGGCGCTTGCCTGGGTACACCATGGGTGACGACAGACCGCCAGACCGGCTTATCGCCCTTGTTGGCGACCGATACGCCCTTTTTCAGAACAGAATCCGGGAAGGACAGCGATTTCGGCCCCGGCTTTGCGGCTGGTACGGCTTCGCCATTGACGGCCAATTGCAGTGCCGACTTTCTGGTAGCGGCTTGTGCCGCCAGAACCACCCAGAGCTTCTCTTGGGTGTTCAATTGATCCGATGGCTTCATTACGGTTTCCAGCTTGGCGGCCAGCGCCATCCCGCGCTCGGCCAAGCCTGCTTCGTAAGCCACCGCCGTCATGCCCGCCATGTTGCGCAAAGTCGAAGCATAATAGTCGCCCCAGCCATTCTGGCCATTCACCACTTTCTCGGCTTCATTGAAGGCGCTTTCGGCGCGCATGCGATCCCCCATAATGGCCAGCGCCGCGCCCAGCTGCGCCCGCCCCAGAGGCGAAAGGATCTGCGGCATCTCGACATCGTGCATATAACGAAGCGCTCCGATGTCGTCGGCCTTCATGCGGGCAAGAACGAAGTGGGCATAGGCCCGGGAATTGGGGATTCCCTTGCGCTGGTCTTGCCAATACGAGCGGAACTCGACATTCCCCCTGGCCGCCTGGATCAACCAGTTGCGCCCGCGCTGAATGGCGAGGTCGGAAACGGCATAGCCCTGCTCCTTGGCGCGCGTCAGGAAATCGATGGCATAGACGCCGACCCAGGGATCGGCCAACTGGTCCCCGGCCTGCCAAAGTCCAACGCCGCCCTCTTCGTCCTGACGGTCCAGAACGCGGTCAACCGCCGCCTGAACGCGCTGGCGAAGCCCCATATCGCCATCCTTGCCGCCATTGCCTCCCACTTCTGCGACAAGGCTTTCATCGTCAACGTAAAGAAGCGGCATCGCCGTGCTGACCGTCTGCTCGGTGCAGCCGTAAGGATAGCGGGTCAGCGACTGCATCAGACCGGGCAAATCAATGCGCAGGCCTTGGCTGAAATTAGCCTTCAGCTTCGCCGTTCCTGGCACGAAGGGATCAAGCGACTTTGAGGTGAGGATGATAGACTCGCCGGGCGACAACGGTCCCGCCTCTTCGATGGCGATCGGGCGCCAGGCGGTACGAACGGCGATTTGCCACGAGCGTTCCAAGGACGCCTTGCCTGGACCAGACAATGAGAGTGACAGCTTGCCGATACCATCCGCGCCGCCCTTGATCGGGAAGGTTTCGACCTTGCGGGCGTCCTTGGCCAAATCGAACGTCAGTTCCTTGACATCCTCTAGTTCCAGCGATCCTTCGCTTTTCAGCCTGATCGTGAAAGTTCCAGCTTCGCCCTCGATATTGTGCATCATCAAGGTGCCCCGGGCCTTGTCGCCGGGGGCCAGGAAACGCGGCAGCACCACTTCGGCCACCACTGGATCGCGAATGATCAGCTTGGCTTCGCCCTGGCCCAGTTTCGTCTTGCCATAGGCGACGCTCATCAGGCGCAACTGCCCAGTGAAGTCTGGAACGTCGAATTTAACGCGTCCCCTGCCCGAACCGTCCAGCTTGACCGGACCAGAGAACAAGGCAACCGTCTTGGTCGGCACCACGGGAAGACCGACACCGCCCAAACTGTCGCCGCCTTCACGCAAGGCGCCCGCCTTGGCCTTGTTGCCATCAAGCAGCTTGGCGTAATCGTCTCGCATGTCGAGCGCCATGCGCCTCTTGCCGAAATAGTGGCTCAAGGGATCGGGCGACTTGAACTTTGTCAGTTGCAAAATGCCCTCGTCCACGGCGGCCAGCGTCATGTAAACCGTTTCGCTGGAAGCGCCCTCGACAGTCACGGGAACCTCGACCTGCTGGCGCGGGCGCACAATCTCTGGCGTTGCGAAGGCAACGCCAAGTTTGCGGGAGGCTGCGTCGATTGCGGCATAGGCAAGCCCCACCGCCCGCACCGGGTCGCGCTTGTTGGCGCTGTAGACGGGGCGGTACAGGGATACCAGGAAATAAGCACCCGAACCCCATTCGGCGCGCACGGGCAATTCCACGGTCGCCCCCTCGGCTCCGACATGCAGAGTCTTCAGATCGTGAATGCGATCCGTGGCGACGGCCACCGATACCTCGCCCTCGAATGGCGGCATGATGCGAAGACGCGCCGTGTCGCCCGGACGGTACGCCTCCTTTTCGACCGATACCTCGATCTTGTCAGGCGTTTCGTTGCCAGCCTCGGAGGGTGCCCAACCGGACCAGAAGCGCGTGGAAACGATGGACTCGGACTCTGTATCCTTTACCGTCAGACGATAGCGGCCCCAGCTTGGGCGCAGCTTGATCTGGCCCTGCCGTCCACCCTCAAGCGAAAGGCTTCCGGCATCCGCCTTGACGTCCCGCCTGTTGGCGAAATATTGCCAACGCCCGTCACGGTTGACCCAGTCATAGTCGGTGACTTCGCGGATCAAGCTATATTCCAATCGCTTGCGGGAAATCGGCTTGCCTTCGGCATCGAAGGCCTGGATTTCGAAGATGGCGTCGCTGCCTTCGCGCACCTGCCCATCCTTGAACATGGGCTTCATGCCGACCAAAACCGGGGCCAAGCGAATGGGCAGATTCAGCCTGTCCTTGACCACGCGTCCGCCCGGCTCGAACAGAGCCGCCTCGATCCTGGCTTTTAGCGGCCGTGTGGTCTTCGGCAACTCGGGCAAGCGGACGGACAATTTTGTCGCCCCCTTGGCATCCGTTTCGTCCAGCTTGAAGTCGAAGCTCTTTTCCCTGAACGGATCGTCAGCCAGACCGAACAGATACCCCTTGGCATCAGGGAAGGGTTGAGGATCGGCCTGAACGATGAGTTCCGCTTCGCCCTTTACCCCGGCGGCAGGCGCCCCATAGAGGAACAGGCCATCGATATTGACCTCGATCGACTTGTCATTTTCGATAAACTTCAAGGGCGATTTCGCCGTCACCTTCATCTTTTGAGGCACGAAGTCCTGAACGTCGAACTCGATCCGGTTCAGGGGCGGCAAGGTTGGATCTACATAGGCTTGAACGCTCCACAGTCCACGCGACGCCGTGGCGGGAAAATTAAAGTCGAGCGCGAAGCCGCCCTCGGGCTTAGGCTCCAGTGTCCAGCGGCGGAACTCGGCGCCATTCGGCTTGACCAACGCCAGAACCAGGGGAACGTTTTCGACCGACTTGGCTTGCTGGTCGCGCAACAGAGACATCAGATGTACCGTCTCGCCGGGGCGGTAAATGCCACGATCCGCATAAAGGAAAACGTCAAACGGACCCGGCATGGCGCGCCCCGAAACGCCGCGATCCGACAGGTCGAAGGCCGGGCGATTGAGATCAAGCATGGCGAAATCGCCTGACGAACCGTAGGCCATCACCAGATTGGGCCTAGCCCCACCTTTGCCCTTCAACAGCCCAGAGTGAAAAACGCCCTGCCCTTGTCCATCGGTCGTGACGGTGGCCAATTCCTCCTTGTCGGTGGCGATCAGGGCTACGCGCACACCCTGGATGGGCTTCGCGCTGGCCAACGAACGGGCCATCACATGCAGCCCATCGGCGCCCGACAGTGTGGTCAGCGCGATGTCGGTGTCGATGACCCACTGCGCGGCCTTGCCGGACCAGTAATCATTGTTCGAGCGGGCCGTCTGACTAGCATTTTCGGCGACCAAGACATAGGCGCCGGGTTTTCTTTCCTTCAATGCCTCGGACAACGGAAATGCGGTGCTAACCCTCTCGTTGGGCTTTCTGTCGACCTGCATTTCGCCAGTCCAAACAACTCGCCCGCTGCTGCTCGACAGGCTTTCGACGGCGTAAGTATAAAGTTTGTTCGAATTCCAATTATTCCTGAGTTCGTAAGGAAGCGAGCGGTCATTGACTCGGATCACTTGGATCTTCACGCGTTCAACATTGACCGTCTCGACGGCGACGCCTGCCGAGCCGACATGCGGCAGGATCCAGCCGCCGCCGCTGAAGGCAACCATGGGTGATAAGTCGCCGAAGGTGATCGAAACCGTTTCCTGTTTCGCCGTCTTGTCGCCCCAGTTGGAGGGCAGGCCGGGTGCAATGGTGACGCGATAGTCGCGCCCGAACGACAGGCCGCCCAGGCACAGCTTCTTGCCATCGATTTTGAAAGAGGGCTGGGCGGTTGGCTGGAATTTCAGATAGTCGGCGTATTTGGTCTCAGGCTTATCGGACAATTCCTGCGTGAAGGAAAGGCAGGCCTCGGGCTGATTGCCGCTGGTGTTAAGCGCCAGTCGGTCGAAGGCCATGTCGGGCCGCGACGCCGAACTATCCGAGCTTGCTTCGCTGGGTTCGGACGTTTCCTGCTGGGCGGCATCTACTGCATGGAGCGCTTCTGCTGTCTGTGCCGGCGCTTCGATTTCTAAGGAAGGTCCCGGTGGCCAAAAGAGCAGCGCCGCAACAACCAGCAAGCAAGCGACGACCAAGCCCGGGAACGCCACTTTTCTGCCGCTCATTTTTACCCCCTACCAGCATAGATTAGAACGAATGCTACTAGCTGGAAAACACAACGTAAAGACGAAAACGTATGCGCAGACCCCCTTCATACGCTCCGCCATGCAAATATCATTCGCCGTGGATGAATGATCTAGACTGTGCGCTTCCGTCCAAAAATGCGGGCGCAGAATTTATCCAAAAAGGAGAAATGGCGCGCCCTAGTGGATTCGAACCACTGACCCACAGCTTAGAAGGCTGTTGCTCTATCCAACTGAGCTAAGGGCGCTTGCCTAGC
The DNA here is from genome assembly GCA_015231795.1 of Alphaproteobacteria bacterium. Taxonomy (NCBI): domain Bacteria; kingdom Pseudomonadati; phylum Pseudomonadota; class Alphaproteobacteria; species Alphaproteobacteria bacterium. Next base: position 70,978 of record JADGAX010000002.1, read on the forward strand.
AGCCGGAAGCAAATCAGGCCGGTCTGTCGTAGCGGAAATTGTCGGCATAGTTCTTGATGATGTGGCCGCGCTCGTGCGGAGCGCAGACAGACGCTTCGAACCCCATGCGCTTGGCGTAGTCTAGCGCCGCATCCAGGCTGGCGAAGGTCAGGCGCACCTGGCTTTGCGTATCGGCGGAACCGATCCAACCCATCAGGGGATCGATTTTCTTGGGGGCCGACGGCTCGTGCTCGAGGATCCAGTCCTTTGCCTTGGCCTGTCCCGACTGCATGGCCGATTTGGCCGGACGATAGATGCGAACCTGCATCGCAAACTCCCACGTAATGTCTGGTCGGGGCGAGAGGATTCGAACCTCCGGCATCCAGCTCCCAAAGCTGGCGCTCTACCAGGCTGAGCTACACCCCGCTTAGGGTCCGATCGAATGATCTGGGCCAATTGAGGCCTGGATTATGTCGTGGACCGATCCCTAAATCAAATTTCTAGAGCGGTTCCTGGTCTGCATCCGCTCGGGGCGCAAACCTAGGGGGTTCGGGACGGCTTGGCAAGCAACTAAGGCGTCGCGGTCAGCTGGGCAAGGGTTCTTGGACGATCACACCGTACCAACCCAACCCCTGATAGGTCTCATAGCCTGGGGTCAAGGCGTAGCCCACAATATGGCCCTGGTCGGCCTGATAGGTGCCCATGGGCTGTCCGCCTTCCCGGCGCAGATTGAAGGTTTCGGCAAGCACGCCCCTTCCGTCGGAGGCGGCGATGACCCGCCCGCCCGAATTGATCAGCAGACAGCGGCTGCGCTCCTTCTCTTCGGGCGTCAGGCGAACGCCTTCCACGATCGTGCGGGCCTGCGCCTCCCAGTCAAAGAAAATGCCCAACGCGCCCAAAGGCTTGCCGCTGGCGTGTCCGCCCTCTCGAATGGCCGTGGCATAGGTGGCGACCGGCACCCCGCCCAGAACGGGGTTGATTTCGATGTCGGCCACCGAGAATTCGTTGCCGTCCCTGGTTTTCATGGCGTCCTGAAACCAGGCTTGGCGCGACACGTCGGCGCCGATGGCCCGATAGCGCTCGGGCCGCCCGTTGGCGATCACGCGACCCTCGGCGTCGGCCACCCACAAATCGAGATAGACCGTGTAGGAATCGAGGATCACGCCCAGACGCCGCGAGGCCCAGTCGGCTGCTTGCGTCGTTCCCTGGCCCAGGCAATCGACCATGGCCGAATCGGTCGCCCACCAGCGCACGTCGCAGGACCGCTCGTAAAGATTGCGGTCGATCAGTTCGATCATATTGTAGGCCAAATCCATCAGGCGGGTGCCGCGCACATGCGACACCATCAACTCGCCCAGCGTGGTCAATTCGTGAACCCGGCTGGTCAGTTCGTTTTCCAACTCCTGCGTGACGCTGGATATCTGGGTCGAGATGGTCTTCACCTCGCTGGCCACCACGGCGAAGCCCTTGCCCGCCTCGCCCGCCCGGCTGGCTTCGATCAGCGCATTCAAGGCCAAAATCTTGGTCGCCCCGGTAACGGTTTTGATGACCTTGATCTTGTCCCCGGCAATTTCGGCTACGGCACGCGACAATTCGACAATTCGCTCTGGTTCCGCCATGTCGAGAATCCTCCCCTGGTTTCCCGTTTCGCCGCACTCCTCGACGATCTGTGCTTATTTTTTAAGCGTCATTATAATATGACTAATTTATGAGCTAGTCATCAGATTATTAGTTATAGAACCGCTTCGAGGACCGAAATCGCATCGGCCAGCGGCACATCGATTCGGGCAATCCCCTGTCCTTCCAGAAAGCGGGTCTCGTTCTTCGTCAACTCGCCCTCGATCACCGCCACATGGCCGGTGCCAGAGCGCTTGATGATCTGGCGGGCGAAGTCGCGTTCGATCTGATCGCGAAAGCGACAGCCCAGAAACAGGAACGAGCGGCCTGTGCGGCGCTTTTGCACCTCTTCGGGGATCGGGGTCTGGATGTCGATCTCGGCCAGCACCTGCACATAATCAGCGTCCGAGACCAGCATATTGACCTTGGGCGCCACCGAGCCATGCGGCTTGTAAAGCAGTTGCGCCCAAGCGGCCCCGGCCTGGGCATCGGTTTCCCCGCCGCTGGTTTCGTACCAGCGGTTCCAGCAATCCTTGACCTGATCGGCCTTGGTGACGCCCTGCACCATACCCCGGCCCGGCAAGCCTTCCAGCGCCATGAAGGCGGCGCTGTCGTACCAGGCATCGACGATCATCGGCAAAGCGTCCAGCCCGGCCAACTTGCGATGAAATGGCAAGGGTTCAGGCGGTTTGGCGAAGATCGTCCCCAGCGCCCGGTCCAGCGTCATGCGATGGCGGTGCGTTTCCACATACTGGGCGGTGGACCAAACATTATGGCGGATGCGCCCGGGAACCGCCACGATGGCTGACAGGGCCTTGGCCAACGACAAGGTGGAATCGGGCAACGGCGAAGCCGTTTTTTGCAGCGAAAGCAGCAACGGCCCCAGATATGGAATACGCCCGCCTGTCTTGATTTCCCCGGCCAGAGATGTAAGCAGGGCTTGCGTCATTCGCCCGCCAGCCGCTTGGCCTCGACGGTGATGGGCAGTTTCGTATCCAAGGCCAGATCGGGCAATTCAAACACCCAGTCGTTGGTCAATTTGATCCAGCCGCCCCACATGCCGGGCTTTTCCATCTCGACCACATTGGCCTCCATGTCCTTCTTGGGGACATAGGCCTGAATGCCCTCGCCGTGCTTTCGCAACATCACCTTCATCGCAACCCCTCCACGGCTTCCAGTTCCTTGGCGCGCATGCCGACCAGCCTGCGCTCTTTGACGAATTCGATGGCGTAAATGTAATGGCGGGCCAGGAATGTGCCGACATGATGCACATAGCCGATGGCGCCCGGCTCGATCAGCACGTCGCCGACGCTGGCGTTGGGATAGGTGCCGTCATTGCGCACCAAGGCCATCGCCCGCACCTTTTGGCCTTCTTGGAATTGCGGCGGAAAGTCGATCTCGACCTCTTCGCCTGGCCTTGCCTCACGCATCATAACCTCCTTGGCGCATCAGCACCCGATCCACTTCGGCATCCAGCCTGCGCCTTGCCGTTTCTCGAACCAGTTGGTCGTCGTCGTCGCACAGTTGGGCCAGATGGCGCGGATCCAGCCGTTCGGCAACGATGCGCCTGACCGCCTGCGCTTTATCCTGGGCCATGGCGGATAATTGTTCGGGGTTCAATCGCTGGGCCACCAGTTGGCGCACTTGCGCATCCTTGTCCCAGGACATCACGATCAACCATTCCAGGGCCAAACGCTTGGCGCAGATCAGGCGCACCGAAACATCTTCGTCCTTCAAAAGCGCGGGAAGCAGCGCCGTGGGCAGGCGTTCGGCGGCCACTTGGCGCACCAAGCTGGATGGATCGCCCAGCAGCACGCCAAGTTCATCGCCCGCCAAGGTCTTGGCGATGCCTGCGCGCACACGGGCTTCAGGATCAGACAACAAGCGCCTTCGCAATCTGGCGGGCAAACGTAAGCCCGCTTCCAGGCGAACTTGCGGATCGGCATCCTTCAGCAAGCCCGGCAGCAAAAAGACGCTGGCGATCGCGCTGGCCCTTTTTCGGACCAGCGCGTCGCCGTCATGGATGCATAATTCCCCGGCCGCGCAATAGACACGCTCGGGATCGCGACCCTGCGGGCAGGGACTGCAATCTTGAAGCCTTGTCTTGTCGCTGGGCGGGGTCACTTTGAATATCCGCCGTCAGGCCGGCACGCAGGTGTCGTCAACCGGACAGACGGCGGCGCATTGCGCAGTGTCGAAAGCGCCTTCGCATTCGGTGCATTTCTCGGCATTGATGGCGAAAACGCCGCTCTTTTCCTTGATCGCCTTGTTGGGGCATTCGAATTCGCAAGCCCCGCAGCCGGTGCACTGCTCGGCGATGATTTTGTAAGCCATGATGCGGACTCCTTATATGTTAGTTAAGCGGTGATCTTGTTCCTGCGCGCCTGCTCGGCGAACCAGCCGGAAACGCCTTCCTCGATATAGGCCAGCGCGAAACGGTCAACCGCTTCGATGCCTGCCTTGGCCAATTCGTCCTTGGGACAACGCCCGATCTTGGAGACCAGCACGGCGTGACAGCCGTCCAGCGCCGCCAAGATGGCCTCCATATGGTCTTCCTCGCCCCAGCCGCCCTGGCAGTAATTGTCGGCCCGGCGCACGCCGACGAAACTAAGGCCGCCAGCATCGACGTCATAGACGCGAAATTCCTTGGCATGGCCGAAATGCTCGTTGATGCGCCCGCCGCCCTTGGTGCAAACCGCCACCCGGCGCTTCTGGCCGTGGGCCATCTGCGCCAATCCAAGCCCTGCGCGCTGGGCCGCCTGCTTGCGGTCCTCGCGTTCCTTGGCGACCAGTTGGCGATAAAGGTCGCGCGCCTCGAAATCGACCTCGGTCTTGGCGGCCACTTGATCGTTGGTGAATTCCTGCCCCCGGTCTTCGCCCAGCATGCCGACCGCGTCGGCGCGGCACTGGCGGCAATGGCGCATCAGCTTGGCGTCGATGCCGCATGCCGCCTGCACGGCCTCAAGCTCGGCATTGGTGGGCGCTCTTTGGCCGGACAGACCGAAAACGGTTCCATGCTCGGGATTCGAGATCAGCGGCATGATGTTGTGCAGAAAGACGCCCCTGGCTCGCACCGCCTTGTGGACCTCGGGCAAATGATGGTCGTTGACGCCGGGGATCAGCACCGAATTGATCTTGACCAGCATGCCCGCGGCAACAGCCTTTTCGATGCCCAGCAACTGGCGATCCAACAGGGTTTGCGCGGCCTGCCTGCCGGTCAGACGCTGGCCCTGCCAGAAAATCCAGGGATAGATCTTCTCGCCCACTTCGGCATCGACGGCATTCATCGTGATGGTGATGTGGTCGATGCCCAGTTCCTTCAAACGGTCCACATGTTCGGCCAAGGCCAGCCCGTTGGTGGACAGGCACAGCTTCACGTCGGGCAGTTGGGCGCGCACGGCCTCGAACAGGGCCAAGGTTTTGGGCGCACTGGCGCCGGCCAACGAATCGCCCGGCCCCGCGATGCCCACCACCGACATCTGCGGCACCTTAGCCGCCACCGCCATAACCTTGGACAATCCTTGCTCGACCGTTAGCTTTTCCGACACCACACCCGGGCGGCTTTCATTGGCGCAATCGAATTTGCGGTTGCAGTAATTGCATTGGATGTTGCAAGCGGGCGCCACCGCCACATGCATGCGGGCGAAATAGTGGTGCGCCTCTTCGCTATAGCAGGGATGGTCGGCAACACGCGGATCGACGCCGCCCGCCTGGGAGGGGCAGCCAGACGCGACCGTCGAAGGGCGATCCTGGACGTTGATGCGCTTGATGCTGGCAAGTGAAACGACGGAACCCTGCACGGCCTACCTCCACCGCTTTGTGACTGGAGGGACACTTGCAACCCGGATGCCAACATTAGTGCGTTGATTGTATTGCGTTTTATGCTTTGTGCCGCTGTCGTGAGTCCGACAAAGCCGTCCGACTCGCGACAGGGGAAGCCTCAAATCCGCTTGATGGGGATGTTGTATTTCTTGAGGGCGTAGCCGACTTGGCGGGGCGTGAGACCCAGCAGGCGGGCCGCCTTGGCCTGCACCCAGCCGGTCTTTTCCATCGCCTGAACCAACCGGTTGCGTGACGGCATGCTGTCGCCGGACAGCCCCGCCTCGACGCCGTCGGTACCGGTGGCGGCCAGTTCCTCTTCCTCGAAATCCGCGTCATGGTCTTGCGCGTCGGACAGCGAGCGTATGGGGGCCGATTGTTTCCAAAGCGCCGAGGACAGGCACAGATTCTTCTGGCAAGGCAGGTCGGCGCCCTTGATCACATCGCCCTTGGTGGTGGTGGCGACGCGCTGGATGCAGTTTTCCAACTCGCGCACATTGCCCGGAAAATAGCAGGACATCAGATTTTCCAAGGCGTCGTCCGACATGACCAGCTTGCGCTTGTTCTCGGCGTTGAAGCGTTCCAGGAAATGGCGCGCCAGCAGCGGAATGTCGTCCTTGCGCTCGCGCAGGGGCGGCACGAAAACCGGCACCACATTGATGCGGAAATATAGATCGGCCCTGAACTCGCCCGCGGTGACGGCCTCTTCCAGATTGCGGTTGGTGGCACAGATCAGGCGCACGTCGGTCTTCAAGGTCTTGTTGCCGCCCACGCGCTCGAACTCGCGCTCTTGCAGCACGCGCAGCAGCTTGGACTGGAACGCCTGCGAGATTTCACCGATCTCGTCTAGGAACAAGGTGCCCTTGTCGGCCAGTTCGAAACGGCCCTTGCGTTCCTGCGTGGCCCCGGTGAAGGCGCCCCTTTCATGGCCGAACAATTCGGATTCCAGCAGCGTTTCCGACAGCGCCGCGCAATTGACCTTGACGAAGGGGCCGTTCTTTCTGGGGCTGTTGGCGTGAATGGCTCTGGCGATCAGTTCCTTGCCGGTGCCCGATTCGCCGCGCAGCAGAACGGTGGTGGCGCTGGCGGCGATCTGCAGCACCTCGCCGAACACGTCGCGCATGGCGCTTGAGGTGCCGATCATTTCCGGCAGCGATCCCTTGGCGGCGCCGATGCGGCTGCCGGTCAATTCCTTCTGCAAGCGATGCTTGTCTTCCAGCAGCGCCTCGCGGTCCTTGGCCACCGCCTGGCGCAGATGCACGGCATGGCCGACCAGATTGGCCGCCATGGCCAGGAAACGCACGTCGGATTCGAAATTGACGTCGCCCGCGCCGTCCCACACGCGCTCGATCGACAACACGCCGAAAGCCTTTTCGGTGGTCTTGATCGGCACGCCGATATAGGCGACTTTCTCGTCGTCCAGCGAATCGTCATGCTCGCCCGACCCCGCCAGATCGGGTTCGTCCTTCAGATTGGGAATCACGATCGGCATGCCCGACGACAAGATGCGGGCCGCCATGCCTTGCACGGGGCGCACCTTGCCCTGGCGCGCCGCCTCGTTGCTCATGCCCGCCGCCGCCATGATCTCGAGCCGCCCGCCATCGCCCATCAGGCTGATCAGGCCGCGGCGCATCTGCATGTAAGACGACAGCAAATTCAATACCTCGCGCAGCGTCTTTTCCAGATTGAGCGAGCTGTTCAACAGCTTGCTGATCTCATACAAGCTGATCATGGACAGGGCTGCGGTGTTCTTCGCTTCGTTCATAGGGGGCACGCAACCTTTATCAGTTCTTTTGAATATTGCATTGCAACAACCGGGCCAGACCCCGGCCCCTGACGAATGGCCCCTGAATCAAGCAAGTGGGCGGTGAGCGCTCGATTTCAATCCCTTTGGCCGGGGAGGTGTTGCTTAAATTATTGGCCCACTCCTGGTCAATGGTTAGATTTTAGGCATTTGTCAGGCGCATTGACCTTTTCTCGGCTCTCAACGACTCTGAAGCTGCGAACAACGGAGCGGCGCCATGAACACTTTCATGAAATCAAGCTGTTACGACACTGGCCTAGATGCCGTTGCGGCCAATTACGCGCCCTTGACCCCTTTGCAGTTTCTGGAACGCGCCGCCAGCGTGTTTCCCGACCGGATTTCGCTGATCCATGGCAGCCGCCAAGACAATTGGAAACGCACCTTCGAGCGCTGCAAACGGCTGGCTTCGGCGCTGCGGGGGCGTGGGCTGGGACCCAGCGACACGGTGGCCCTGATCGCCGCCAATATCCCCGCCCATTACGAGGCGCATTTCGGCGTGCCGATGGCGGGCTGCGTGCTGAATTCGATCAATACCCGCCTGGATGCCCAAACCGTCGCCTTCATCTTGGAGCATGGCGAGGCGAAGCTGCTGCTGGTTGATCGCGCCTTCGCAGCCATCGCCGCCGAGGCGCTGGTGATGATGGAAAATCCGCCGCCGGTCATCGATATCGACGACGATGGCTTGGCGGATCACCCCGGAATCGGCGAGATCGACTACGAGAATTTTCTGAAGCAAGGATCGCTCGATTTCTCCTTCGCCTGGCCCGACGACGAATGGCGCGCCATCGCGCTCAACTACACATCGGGCACGACGGGCAATCCCAAGGGCGTCGTCTATCATCACCGAGGCGCTTACCTGAACGCGCTGGGCAACGCCATAACCTGGAGCATGGCGGCCCATCCGGTCTATCTGTGGACATTGCCGATGTTTCATTGCAACGGCTGGTGCTTTCCCTGGACGCTGGCGGCGCTGGCAGGCACCAGCATCTGTCTGCGCCGCATCGACGCCCCCCATATTTTCAACGCCATCGCAGAGCACAAGGTCTCGCATTTCTGCGGCGCGCCCATCGTGCTGGGCATGGTCATCAACGCCAGCGACGCCGAGCGCAAAGCCTTCGCGCACAAGGTCAAGATCATGACCGCCGCCGCCCCGCCGCCCGCTGCCGTGCTTGAACGCATCGAGGCGCAGGGGTTCGAGGTAACCCATGTCTATGGCCTGACCGAAGTCTATGGACCGGCCACCGTCTGTGCTTGGCATCCTGAATGGGACGGGCTTGAGGCAAGTGAGCGGGCGCGTTTGAACTCAAGGCAGGGTGTTCGCTATCTGGTCGAGGAGGGGCTGATGGTGGCGCATCCCGAAACCCTAGAACCTGTGCCGCATGACGGCCAGACCATGGGCGAGGTGTTCTTCAGGGGCAATGTGGTGATGAAAGGTTATCTGAAAAATACCAAGGCGACCGAAGAGGCGCTTGCCGGCGGCTGGTTCCATTCCGGCGATTTGGGCGTGGTGCATCCCGACGGCTATATCGAGCTTAAGGACCGTTCGAAGGACATCATCATCTCGGGCGGCGAGAACATCTCGACCATTGAGGTCGAAGGAGCGCTCTACCAGCATCCGGCGGTGGCAGAGGCGGCGGTGGTGGCCAGGCCAGACGAGAAGTGGGGCGAAACCCCTTGCGCCTTCGTCACCCTGAAGCCGGGAGCAAAGGCTGACGCCGACGAGATCATCGCCTTTTGCCGGACCCGGCTGGCCCATTTCAAATGCCCCAAAACCGTTGTTTTCTCGGACCTGCCCAAGACCAGCACCGGCAAGATCCAGAAATTCGCCCTGCGCGACCAGGCCAAGGGGTTGGGTGAAACGAAGTAGGAACACGCTGGGTCTTGCGGTCCAAAAACTTTCATCCGGTGCCGGTTGACAAGCCGGGGGGGTGGCCTGTATGGTCCCCCCCTCTTTCGACCCTGGCAACAATTGGAACGCGTCCCATGAAAATCCGCAACTCGCTGAAATCGGCCAAGCTGCGCGACAAAAACTGCCGCATCGTGCGCAGGAAGGGTCGCGTTTACGTCATTAATAAGACGAATCCCCGCTATAAAGCCCGCCAGGGTTAACGGGTCCTAAGGCTCTCCACAAGAAAATATGGTTCTCTCTTCACTTCCGCGCCCCATTGTCGGGCGCGGCTTTGTGATTCGTTGTTTGCTGCACTCAGGCGCCGTGCGCAAGCTGCGCTCGCTTGGCTTTCGCGCCACCGGGCGCGCGGCCCCTTGGGCTACACCCTCGCCACCCTGAGCATGTTGGTGGTGCCTTCGGCGCCGAAGGGCACGCCCGCCACGATCACGATCTGGCCGCCGCGCTTGGCGAAATCCTGGGCGGCGACATGGGTGGCCACCTCGACCATCTCGGCCACGCTTTTGATGTCGTTCTTCGTATGGACCATGTGGATGCCCCAGGCCAGGGCGAGCCGTCTGGCCGTGCTGGCCCTGAGGGTCAAGCCCAGGATCGGCACGTCGGGGCGCTGGCGGGCCACGCGCAACGCCGAAAATCCCGACGAGGTGTAGGTCACGATGGCCGAAGCCTTGACCGTGTGCCCGACCTGGCGCGCCGCGCTCGCGATGGCGTCGGCCATGGTCGGCGTGGGGTCCAACTGATCCGACGAACGCAGCCGCTCGAACGAAGGGTCAGATTCAACGCTTTGAATGATTCGATCCATGATCGACACGGCTTCCATGGGATGGTCACCCGCCGCCGTTTCCGCCGACAGCATCACGGCGTCCGCCCCGTCATAAACCGCCGTCGCCACGTCCGAGGCCTCGGCCCTTGTGGGAACGGGCGCATGCACCATCGATTCCAGCATCTGGGTCGCCACCACCACCGGCTTTCCGGCTTGGCGACAAGCCGCCACGATCTGCTTTTGCAAGATGGGCACCCGCTCGGGCGGGCATTCGACGCCCAGATCGCCCCTGGCCACCATGACGGCGTCGGCTTCCGAGATGATGGCGGCAAGTTCGCCAGGCTCGACCGCCGACGGCTTTTCCAATTTGGCCAGCACGCCAGCACGCCCCTTCACCTTCATCTTCAATTCCGTCACGTCCGACACGCGCTGAACGAAGGAGAGGGCAATCCAATCGACGCCGATTTCAAGCCCGAATTCCAGGTCTTCAAGATCCTTGGGCGTCAGCGCCGACAAGGGCAGCACGACGCCGGGCAGATTGACGCCCTTGTGATCGGACAGTTCGCCGCCATCGATCACCCTAGTATGCGCATAATCGGCGCCGCAGCGTTCGACCAGCAGCTTCAAGCGTCCGTCGTCGAGCAGCAATTCCTCGCCGGGTTTTAAGGCGGCGAAAATCTCTGGATGCAACAATCCAACCCGCTTGTCGTCACCGGGCGTCGAATCGAGATCGAGCCGGAAGGCGGCGTCTTTCACCAACTGAACGCGCCCGCCTTTGAAACGATCAACGCGCAGCTTGGGGCCTTGCAGATCGAGCAGCACGCCGATCGGGCGACCGCTTTCTTCTTCCAATTTGCGAATGGCCTGCAGCCTGGCTTTATGTTCGTCATGCGAGCCATGACTCATATTCAGGCGAAAGACGTCGGCCCCCGCCCTGAACAAAGCGGCGATCTTATCCGCCGTGGCGCTGGCAGGACCCAATGTGGCAATGATTTTTGCGTTGCGGCTACGGCGCATATGACCCCCCGAGAGACGAGGCCAGCATACTGGATTGATTCTTAAAGCACCAGCACGAGACGTAAATCATTTAGGTTGGTTCGCGTGGGTCCGATTTCGATCAGATCGCCCAGGCCTGCAAAGAAACCGTAACTATCGTTGTCGGCCAGATGACGGCTGGCGTCCAGCCCCCGCGCTCTGGCTTTTTGCAGCGTCTCGGGTCCGATCTTTGCGCCTGCATTGTCCTGGCTGCCGTCGATGCCATCCGTGTCGATGGACAGGGCGTGAATTTGAGCCGCCCCGTTCAGCTCCAACGCCAAGGCCAACAGATATTCGCCGTTCGGACCACCTTGTCCTTTGCCCTTCAATGTCACGGTTAGTTCGCCGCCCGACAAGATCAGCGTGCCCGGTTTCGCGGCCAGCGCCAAACCGGCATGCGCCTTGGCGATCTGGCGGGCCTCGCCGGTTACTTGATCGCCAAGATCGAGAACGGACAGTCCCAGCGCCTGTGCCTTGGCTTTCACCGCCGCCAACATGTCGGCAGGCTTCAAGATCAGTCGATAATCCGCCCTTGCCAGTTTCGGATCGCCTGGCTTTGGCGATTCGCTCCAACAGACGGGCTGTGCAATGGCGTAGCGATCCAGAATGCGGCGCGCTTCTTCCGCCGTGCTGGGATCAGCCACCGTCGGACCCGAAGCGATGATCGCGGGATCGTCGCCCGCCACGTCGGAAACCGCCAAACTCACGATGGGGGCTGGCCAAGCGGCGACAGCCAGCCGCCCGCCCTTGATGGCCGACAGATGCTTGCGCACGCAATTGATCTCGCCGATCGCAGCGCCCGAAGCCAACAGGGCTTTGGTGACGCGCCTTTTCTCGTCCACCGACAGGCCGGGGGCGGGCAAGGCCAACAGCGCCGAGCCGCCGCCCGACATCAAGGCCAGCACCAGATCGTCTTGGCTCAAGCCTTGAACGGCGGCAAGAACGCGCTTGGCCGCAAGCTCTCCCGCCTGATCGGGAACCGGATGGGCCGCCAAGACGCAATCGATGCGCCTCAAAGGCAGGCCGTAGCCGTAGCGCGTGACCACCAGGCCGGAAAGCGGCGCATTCTTGGGCCAAGCGGCTTCGAGCGCCGCCGCCATGGAAGCCGCCGCCTTGCCCGCCCCCACGACGACTGTGCGGCCCTTGGGCGGTTTGGGCAGGAAGGAAGGCAAGCGGGTTTGGGGATCGGCGGCTTTCAAGCCAACATCCATCAGCGCCGACAACAAGGCGCCGGGCTGCGTCACTTTTGCGGCTTGCAAAAAGTTTCGCGCACCATGAGCGCGCCTAACAGCGAAGCAATCTGGCAGGCGGGCAGAACCAGGAAAGCCGACTGCCAAGCCGTCATCGAATAGATGCGCGCCCCATTCAACAAATCGCCCGTCCAACCAAGATCGAGCAACCAGCCGGTCAGCGATTGGAAGATCGCGCCGGTGCCCATCACCGCCATGTTGACGATGCCCAGCGTAGCCCCCGCCGCCCAATTGGGATTGTGTTCGCGCGCGGTGGCGAACAGCAGAACCATGCCGCCCGCACAGATGCCGTTCAGCAGCAGCAGTGCCGACAAAAGCCACAGCGGCAACGGCAGGTAAAGCCAGATCAAGGTGATGGCCAACGACCCCAGCGACGCCGCCAGCATGGGCGGCTTGCGCCGGTGCCAGTGGTCGGACAGCCAGCCGAAGATGGGAGAGCCGATGCCCCAGCCGATCAGCATCAAGGAAACGGCGCCCGCCGCTTCGGGCCTTGCCACGTCGTAACGCGTCATCAGGTAAGGCACGCCCCACAGGCCTGCAAAGGTCAACATGGGGGCCGCCAGCAAGGCGCCGAACAGCGAGGTCCAATAGGTTTGCGGCTCCTTCAGCGCCAGCGCCACGCCTGACCATAATTTGCTGCCTTCCTCGGGATCGTAGCTTTGCTGGCTGGCGGTGGCCGGTCGGTCGCGCACGATCAGCGCAAAAGCCACGGCCAGCACGCCAGCGATCATGGCGGTGCCCACCAAGGTTGCGCGCCAGCCGAATTCAGCCACGGCAAGGCCCAAAGGCACCTGTCCGCCCACCGCACCTGCCATGCCCATGGCCATGGTCAGACCGGTCAGCAGCGCAAAACGCTTAGGGGGAAACCAGACGGAGGCCACTTTCAGCGCGCCTACCCAGGTGACGGCGGTGCCGATGCCCACCAAGGCACGCCCGACATAGGCCAGTTCCACCCCGCCCGCTTGGCTGAACAGGTAGCAGCCCAACCCGGCGATCAAGGCCGAAGCGGCCAGCATGCGCCTGGGGCCGATGCGGTCCAGCATCAGGCCGATGGGAATCTGCAAGCTGGCATAGGCGTAGAAATAGAGCGAGGACAACACGCCGGTGATGGTGGCGCCGACGGCGAAATCGCGCATCAGCTCTTGCACCATCACGCCGGGCGCGACGCGTTGGAAGAATCCATAGCAATAGAAAATGGCCGCTAGGCCCCACATGAGCCAGGGAAGGAATTGCGTCATTCTTCCATCCCGCAGGCTTTCAGCACCTGCCCCAGATGGTTGTGAATCAGCAACTGCGCCTTGGCGCCATCGCCCGCCTTGACGGCTTCCAGGATGTCGCGATGCTGGCGGGCCAGGCGTCTTGCTTCCTCGGGCGTTTCGTAGACGCCCTGGCGCAGATGCGTGACCATTTCGGCCATCACCTCGCCCACGACGGTATGGATATGATCGTAGACGGCGCTGTCAGCACCCTGCGCCAGCGCCTTGTGAAAGGTCAAATCGTCGGCCACCACGCGCTTGCGCTTGAAATCGGTCTCCATCGAGCGCACGGCGTCTTCCATGGCGAGAAGCGAGTCCGGATCTTGCCGCCTCGCCGCGCGCTGGGCCGCCCAGCCTTCCAACAGCATGCGCAACTCGACCAAGTCCTTCAGATTCTGCGGCGAACGGCGAACCAAGCCCGCCAGGGGTGCTTCCAGTGTGCGCGCCGACGAGACAACCTTGGTGCCGCCGCCCTGGCGCGCCTCGAGATAGCCTTCGGCCTTCAGGCTTTGCAGGGCGGCCCGCACCGAAACCCGAGACACTTTCAAGGCTTCGGCCAATTGCCGCTCGCCGGGCAGCCGCTCGCCCGCCGCCAGCACGCCCTCGTCGATCAGACGGCGCAGATGGCCCGCCACCCGCTCGGACAGCAGCCCCGCATCCCGGCCTTCCTGAACCGCATAATTGGTCATACCAATGTTATGGCGATGATTGACGTTCGCGTCAACTCCCCCGAGGCAGGCTTCCCAATCTGGCGAGAAGTATACCGGCCAAGATGACCAGCCCGCCCGCCATGACCAACAGGGTCAGGCTTTCTCCCAGCAGGGTCCAAGCCAGCAAGGCCGCCACCAGGGGCTGAAGCAGCAGAACGACCGAGCCGAAAGAAGCGGGCAGATGGGCCAGGGCATAGGCGATCAGGCTTTGCCCGCCGACATGCGACACCAGGGCAAGGGCGATCAACGCCTCCCAGCCTTTGCCGGGTTCTGGCCACAGGGCTTCTCCCGACGCAACCGCCACCAGAAGCAGGACCGGCGTGGTGATCGCACCGCTGATCGTCATGATGGCGGCGGTGGACAGGCGAGAGCGCAGCCGCCCAACGGCGACGATGTAACCGGCATAGAAAACCGCTGTCAGTTGCGCCAGCAGATCGCCCGCCAGATGACTGCCGCCCAATTGCAGATTCTCGCCCATCAGCAACACGGCGCCACCCAAGGCCAGACCCATCCCGGCAATGAACAGTGGGCGAACCCCTTGCTTGAACAAAACCCACCCCGCCAGCGTCACGTAAATCGGCGCGAAATTGGGAAACAAGGTGGCATTGGCGACGCTGGTCAGCAAAAGCGCCCAATGCCAGACCGCCAGATCGGCGGCAAAGCACAGGCCCGCAACCGACAAGCCCTTTATGTCGCTCGCTCTGAAGGGTGGACGCTTTTGGGCATGGCATTCCCAAGCCAACCACAGGCCCAACACAGGCAAGGACAGAAGCAAGCGGTAAAAGGCGGTGGCCGACGGCCCCAGCGGACTTAGGCGGACCAGGATGGGGGCAAAGCCGATTCCCACCGCGCCCAGCAGCAAGGCGGCCAGCGCGATCCGGTTCGCACGCTGGCTTGCGCTCACGCTTTCGCCTGTTGCGAAAACATCCGCCTGACCTCGACGCGACGCAATTTGCCATTGGCGGTTTTTGGCAGCGCCTTCACTGCCTTGGCAGTGACCTGCCCCGCCTCTTTCGCAATATGCGCCGCCAGTTCTGGCGCGATCTGGGTCATGCTTTCGCCCGGCTCCAGAATGACCGCCAGGCACAATCTTTCGACGCCATCGCCATCCGGCGCCGAAACGGCGACGACGTCTCGCAAGGCAGGAACCGCCTTGCGCAGGCGTTGCTCCAATTGGTCGGGGGCGATCTTGACGCCGCCGATGTTCATCATCTCATCGCTGCGGCCCTGCAGGCGAAAGCGATTGTCCGCCAAGCGCTGGCCGATGTCGCCGCTTCTGAACCAGCCGTCATGGAAGGCCGAGCGCGACGCCAAATCGTCGTTCAGATATCCATAAACCAGTCCCGGCGTTTGCAGCTCGATCATGCCCAAAGCGCCCTCGGCCACCTCTTGCCCTTCCTTGTCGACAATCCGCAATCCGATGCCCGGACATGGCGTTCCCACCCCTTGCGGATCGATCAGACAGACAGCACTTCCGACTTCATTCGCGCCATAGCCGAACAAGATGTCGCAGCCAAGCCGTTCCAGCGTTTTCTTCCTTAGGGCCTTCGAAAAAGCGCCGCCGCAAGTGGTCAGGCGCAGGTCCGTCAGTTTGCGCAGGTCGGCAGGAAGCCGCTCCATCGTTTCGCCCAACAGCCCGGGAAGAATCCATAGATGCGTAATGTCGCCCTTGGCCAGCGCCTCGTCGGCTTTGGCGAAAATCGTTTGCCCGCCCTGGCGCAGGCAGGCCATGGCCCGACAATAGGCGGCGTTGACGGTAAAGGGATAGGCGACCAGAAGGCGGGCGTTGGATGAAATGGTCTCCAATTCCTGGACGTGGCGGATCCAGAAATCCTGCATGGCCGAGGTCATCATCATCAGCTTCGGCCTGCCCGTCGTGCCTGACGAGCGGTTGAGGCGAAGCGGGCGGGAATCTTCGAATGGCTCTTGCGGATGATCCAGGGCCAAGGGATCGGCCAGGGTGAAAACCTGGCGCAACCAATCGCTATCGAGGCGTTGGTGACGATAACTTCCCGAAATCGTCGGTTTGTCAGGGCTTAGCGCAAACTGCGCCAGGGCCAGCAAATCAGCCAGCGATTCGCCCTCGTTCTCCTCGCTGGCCAGGAAGCTGGCCGAAACGGCGCCCAGCGTTTCGCAAGCGATCAGCAGCAGCCAATGCACATACGGGTCGGGATGCGAGACGGCGACGATCTGGCCCTTTTGCACGCCGATGCCGTGCAGGGCGTGGGAAAAACGTTTGGCATCTTGGTGGAATGAACGCCAACTGATCCGATTGGCGAAAACCTCGATGGCGAGACGGTCGGGGAATCTGTCTGCCTGGACAGCCAAACAGTCAAGACTGGTCGGCGAGATGGCCACCGACAACCCTAAATCAGGAACAGCTGATCCAGCGCCTGGGCCAGATCGTCGCCGAAAGAGGGGCCTTTGCGAATCACCGGCACCTTCTTGGGCACCAGCTTCAGATACTCGTCCTCGGGGGGCAGGCTGGTGATCAGCGCGGTAGGAATGTTGCGCGTGCTGGGCATGTTGGCCAAGCCGATGGCCAGATCGATGCCCGACAATTCCGGCATCACCGCCGAGATCAGCACCATGTCCGGCTTGGTGTGCAAGATCATCGACAGCGCTTCCAACGTGTTGGTGGCCAGGACAGTGCGATAGCCGCACTGCTGCAATTCGCGCTCGACATAATGGGTTGCCGTGCCGTGCAGCATGACCAGCATGATTTCGACGTTGCGCACCTGGATGTCGCCGATGTCGAAACCGATCTTGGCAGGCAGCTTGCGCACCAGCATGGCGGGATCGGCTTCCTTTGCTTTTCCGCCCTCCATCAAATCAAGCGCAATCTCGATGAAGCGCTGAACGTCGTCGAGCGCTCGCGGCGGCATGTATTTCGTTTCGGCGAAATAGTCTTCCATACGGTGCGCCAGGGCGATGACCGCTTTCACGTCCAAGGTTCCGCCCTGCGATTTGAAGGTGATCGCGATGCGCCTGACCTCGCGCACCAATTCGTCCACCGGTTTTCGCCCTTGGCGCACCTCGGACAGCAGCATTTCCAACGAGCGCAATTGATCGGCGGCCTCTTCCAAGAAGGTGGCGCGCATTTCGGCCACGATCTCTTCCACCCCATTGGCGTAAACGCCTTCGCTGCCAACCTTGCCGGCCATCTTGTCCTCGCTTGTCGATAGCCCCGAGTGTGGGGCGGGGTGGGCCTGGGAATCAAGCCGAAACAGGTTACAGTCCGGCAACATCCCTATTCCGATCGGCTAATGATCAGGGCTTTTCCTGAACCGGCGGTTTTTCTTCGGGATTATCCGCCGGTTTTTCCTCAGGCTTTTGCGGGGCTGGCGGCGCGCTCTTTTCTTCCTGGCCGGGTTCCTGCGTCTTTTCTTGCGCGCTTTGGGCGTTCTTTCGCTCTTTTTCGCTCCAAGCCTTGAAGGCGGCCTCGCCCGCCTCGCGGCCATCGCGGGTGCGGGGAATTTGGATCGTCGAGTCCGGCCCGGTCGTCACCCACAAGGCGATGACATAGACGGGTTTGGTGACCGGCTTCTTGCCCCGCTTTTCCTCGATTATTTTGTCGCTTTCGTGCTCGACCAAGCCCCAGACGGCGGCTACCGCGCCGCAGCCCAGCCAGACTTGCGACGATTCCTGCGCCTGCTTGACGGCATCTGGCACCGATGCCTTCGAAAAATCGGGCAGGGGTGAAGGCACGCGGGCCACATCGACCAGTTCCGACATTTTCTTGACGACCGTTTCGGCCTGCAGGCCCTTCGAATCGTCGCCCAGCAAAGGGGCCAAGGCCACCACCGGTCGCCCGGCTTGCGTTTGTGCCTTGGCGATCAGCGAACAGTCCGGACCCCTGGGCTTTCTAAGGCCGAGCAGCACTACCGCCCCCACCAGCAGAATGGCGGCGGCAACGCCGATCAAAAGGATTCGCTTGCGTTCCATGGGTTAGGACGGCGCCGAAGCAGCTTGGGCAGGCTTGGGCGAACCGGCAGGCAACGGGGCGGCGACCGACCCGGATGGCGGCGGCAGAGCGGGCGTCGACGGGGCGGCGCCTTCGGCGGCTGATTTCGCCGCCTGCGCGTCGGCGGGCGCAGCCCCGCCATGCGCCTCCCGGCGCAGGGACTTGACCTTGTGGTCCAGGGCGTAGAGCAAATCGCGCGCCTCGCCCAGCAGCCGGTTGGTTTCCGCTAGATCGTGGCGCAACCCTTCCTCCGCCCCGGCCACCATCTTGCGCGTTTCTTCCAAGATGGTGATGCCGCGATTGGTGATGTCGGCTTGCATGCCGCCCTTGATCCGCTCGATCTCGTCCAACAATTCGCGCTTGATCCAGCGCGAGCGCTTGTTCAACTCCTCGTCTGCCCTTTTTAGGCCTTCCTCCAAGTCGTTGCGCATTTCGATCTTGATCTGATAGGCGCTTTTGACCAGCGACGACAGATAGACGATCAACGCCACGGCGAAAACGCCGATCAGCGCGACGATGAAAATGACGATGGTGACGGTCAAAAAGTTCATGACCTGCGTATGCTTCCTTCCTTAGCCCCCTCATGGTCGTCGATGTGGGGTCTCTTTGCAACCTTTTACAGGAAGAAACCCCTTGCTATGACGGGAACTTTCCGACACCGTGACCCCCGCCACCATCATTTGCGCTTATCTCATGTTGTTCAATTCGCTTTCTTTCCTATTCGTCTTCCTGCCGATTGCACTGGTGGGGTGCCGTTTGCTGGAACGGGCAAAGCGATCCAGTTGGATTGCGCTGTGGCTGGGTATAATCTCGCTCGCTTTCTACGGCTGGGACGATCCCCTGCGCTTGTTGCCGCTGATTCTGGCGTCTATCTGTTTCAATTTTCTGGTCGGCACGGGCCTAGCGCAACGCCCCTCGCGAAGCCTGCTTGCCCTGGGCATTATCGGCAACCTTGCTTTGCTAGGCTATTTCAAATATGCGGGGTTCCTGCTGGATAGCCTTGGCCTGATGGGCGTGGCGGGCCTTCCTGAAATCCAGGTGGCGTTGCCGATCGGCATTTCCTTTTACACCTTTACGCAAATCGCCTTCCTGGTTGACGCCTACAGCGGCAAGGCCAGGGAATACCGCTTTGGCCATTATTTGCTGTTCGTCACGTTCTTTCCGCATTTGGTCGCCGGCCCGATCCTGCACCACAAGGATATGATGCCGCAGTTTGAACGACGTCAGCGCAATCTGGGAAATTTGAACGATTTGACGCTTGGCCTCAGCATTTTTCTGTTGGGCCTGTTCAAGAAGGTAGTGCTGGCGGACGGCGTGGCGGTCTACGTAGCTCCCGCTTTCGACGCTGCGGCGCAAGGCGCGTCGCTAGGCCCGACAGACGCCTGGATGGGGGCCCTGGCTTTTACCCTGCAACTCTACTTCGACTTCTCGGGATATTCCGACATGGCGGTCGGTCTGGCCCGCATGTTCGGCATCGATTTTCCGATTAACTTCAACTCGCCTTACAAAGCCGCTTCACTCATCGATTTCTGGCGGCGCTGGCACATGACGCTGTCGCGATTTCTGCGCGACTATCTTTACATTCCGCTGGGCGGCAACCGGCAGGGGCCAACCCGCCGCCTGATCAATCTGATGTTGACCATGCTGATCGGCGGCCTGTGGCATGGGGCGGCCTGGACCTTCGTTCTGTGGGGAGGTCTGCATGGACTTGGGTTGGTGGTCAATCATCTCTGGCGCCTGGGGCCAGGGAAATTTCTTGCGCTTCCCCGCTGGCTGAGCTGGGGAATCACCTTCATCTTCGTCGTGCTGGCTTGGGTACCCTTCAGGGCCGAGAATTTTGATGCTGCGATTGCCCTATGGCGTGGCATGTTTCTTGGCGCTGGCGAGAACCTGCCTCAATTTGATGGGCTGGAACCGTTACAGGGCTGGGCCTGGATCGTCGGCCTGCTGAGCCTAGCGGTTCTGGCTCCAAACAGTCAGGAAATCATGCTTGAGGGCGCCAACAAGCCACTTGCTTGGAAACCCGCACGCGCTTGGGGCATTCTGTTGGGCGGCATGGGCGGCATGGCGCTGGCCATGATCGTCATGCAGGCTCAATCTGAATTTCTCTATTTCAGGTTCTAGCGATGCCGAGACGCAACCATCGCTATTTTCCTTGGCTGGGCCTAGGCGTCATGCTGGGCTTTATTCTGTCTGTAGAGCTGTTTTTCGGTTCATGGTTCAAAGCGCCGGGGCTATGGAATTTAGGCATCATCCGTAGCGTCGACTGGACGATCGACGTCTCTGAACACTACCAGCATGAGGGTCCGATTCGTTATAGACGCGATTACTACGGTCTGCGCGGGTCCTTCGGCCATCCAAGGGAAATCGACCTGCTGGTCATCGGCAACAGCAGCACCGATCAGCGCAACGTGGCAGAGGGCGAAACCTGGGTCGACCAATTGAACGCCTGCTTGAATAAGAAGGGCGCAAAAGTAAAGACCGCCAATGCAGGCGTAACCGGGCAAACCCTTCGCGGCCTGGCTCGTAACTTCGACCTTTGGTTCAATCACATTCCGGGCCTGAAGCCCAAATGGGTCCTGGCCTATTTCGGCGTTACCGAGATGGATTTGGCGGATCGCGACGACAGTGACGACGTGCGCAGGTATTTCGAAACCAACAAACCTCCGCCGCCTTGGAAAAATCTGCAAAACTGGATCAAGATGAACAGCGCGCTCAACCGCCTGTTCTCCGATGCGAGATCCAACCTGAAGGCTTGGCGCAGGGGCGAAATGCCCAGCGCCCAAACCAGACCGACAAGCGCCGGGTTTCGGGGCGACAAAGCCGTCGATGATCGGCTTGCCAAGGCGGCGCCAGAAGCCCTGGCCCTCAATTCGCAAGCCTTTCTCGCCCTTAGGGCTCAAGAGGAGGAGCGCTTGCAAAGCGAGCTTGCCTCGTTTGAGACCCGTCTGGGGCATCTCAATGCCAAAACCCAAGCCTTTGGCGCTCAACCGATTTTCGTGACGCAGAATTCGGCCAATTATCGCGTAGAGGGCGGCAAGGTGTGGGGTGACGTCCGTCAATTTATCCGCCTGCGCGCGTTGGCCAAACGTACTATGTCGTATTGCGCGGCCCAGAAGATGGTCTGCTTCGATCTGAGCGCCGATCTGTCCTTGGAAGATGGCGACGCCTATGACGGCGCGCACTTGACGGCCAAAGGTTCGGCGCGTGTCGCCGATTACCTGTGTCAACGCCTGAGCCTGCAAGCTCCCCCTTGAATCGAAACCCTCTCTTCACTATTCCTAGCCCCATGGGATACGCGAAAACCGCTCTTCTCCTTGCCGGCATGACCGGCCTGTTCCTGACCGTCGGCTTTCTGATCGGCGGCGAGACCGGCATGCTGATGGCCCTGGGCCTGGCGCTGGCCACCAACCTGTTCGCCTATTGGAATTCGGGGAATATGGTGTTGTCGATGTACGGAGCCAGGGAAGTCGGCCCCAACGACGCGCCGGAACTGTATCAGATCGTGGCCCAGCTGGCCCGCAACGCCCAATTGCCGATGCCCAGGGTTTATCTGATCGACAATCCACAACCCAACGCCTTCGCCACCGGGCGCAATCCGGAAAACGCCGCCGTGGCGGCCACCACCGGCCTTTTGAATTTGTTAAGCCCCGAGGAAATCGCGGGCGTCATGGCCCATGAGCTGGCGCATGTCAAAAACCACGACACGCTGGTCATGACCATTGCCGCCACCATCGCGGGCGCCGTCGGCATGCTGGCCAATTTCGCTTTCTTCTTCGGCGGGTCGCGTTCCAGCAGCGAAGAAGGCGGCGGCAGCCCTTTGGGCGCCGTGGGCACCATCCTGGCCGCGATCCTGGCCCCCATTGCCGCCATGTTGGTGCAGATGGCCATTTCCAGATCCCGCGAATACGAAGCCGACCGCGAGGGCGCAGCGATTTGCGGCCAGCCCCTCTGGCTGGCCCAAGCCTTGGGCAGGCTTGAGGCCGCCGCCCACGTCATTCCCAACCGCGATGCCGAGGCGAACCCCGCCACGGCGCACATGTTTATCGTCAATCCACTTTCCGGAAAAGGAATGGACAACCTGTTCTCAACACATCCCAGCATGGATAATCGCATCGCCCGTTTGCGGGCCATGCAGCCAGAATCCCGGCCCGCCGCAGCGCAACGCCCGCGCGGTCCCTGGGGATGAGCGCGCAAGGTCTGGTTTCCAGGCAAGCGGCGCTTGATCTGATCCGCGCCGTTCTGACTTATCGCAAGCCGTTGGACACGGCGCTGGACGCAAGCCCCGCTTTCAAGCTGCTGCCGGTGCGCGACCGCGGGCTGGCCCGCCATTTGGCCGCCACCACCCTGCGCCGCCTGAACGCCATCGACGACCTGATCGGCCAATGCGTCGACAAACCGCTTGGACAGCGTGGCGAACCGGCCAGCATGGCCTTAAGACTGGGCATCGCCCAACTCTTGTTTCTCGATTTACCCCCGCATGCGGCGGTGGCTACAGCCGTCGAGCTGGCGCCCGCCAACTACAAAGGGCTGGTCAACGCCGTTTTGCGCCGTATCGGACGCGACGGCAGGGCCATGCTGGCAGCCTTGGATCTGGATAGAACCTGCATACCAGACTGGTTGTGGCAAGACTGGGTGCAAGACTGGGGCGCAGACAAGGCCGGGCTGATCGCCAAGGCCAGCCTGCAAGAAGCGCCGCTTGATCTATGCGTGACGGCAGACGCTGAGAAATGGGCCGAGGCACTGGGCGCCGAGACCCTGCCCACCGGATCGCTCCGCCTGATGAAGCCCGGCCCGGTCACCGAACTGCCCGGCTTCAAGGAAGGGGCTTGGTGGGTGCAAGATGCCGCCGCCGCCCTGCCGGTGCGCCTGCTGGGCGAAGTGCGGGGGCTGAAGGTGGCCGACCTGTGCGCCGCCCCCGGCGGAAAAACGGTTCAGTTGGCAGCCCTGGGGGCCGAGATCACCGCCGTTGAGAAAGCCGACGGAAAACTGCCCAGAATGCGCGAGAATCTGGCCCGCCTGCATCTGCAAGCACGCCTGATCACCGCCGACGCCGCCAGTTGGAAGCCCGGCTTAGCGCAAGACGCCGTGCTGCTGGATGCGCCCTGCACCGCCACCGGCACGCTGCGCCGTCATCCCGACGCCCTGCATTTGAAGCGCCAAAGCGATGTAGCAGGTATGCAGGAAAGCCAAGCAAAGCTGCTGGCCAACGCCGCCAAGATGCTTAAAACGGGCGGCAAGCTGGTCTATTGCGTCTGTTCGCTGTCCAAGGCCGAAGGCGAGGCCATTGCAAGGCAGGCCCCGCCTAGCCTAGTGATCGACCCCATCTGCGCCGACGAAATTGCCGGATTGCCTGAAGGCGCCATCACAAAAGAGGGCTTCTTGCGCACCTTCCCCGACATGTGGGCGGACAGGGGCGGCATGGACGGCTTTTTTGCCGCCCGCTTTAAGCGGATTGAAGAATGAGCGCCGCCGCTTGCGTCAAATCCTGCACATGGGCCAAGGGCCTGGGGTCGGCGCCAGCTTCGCCCTGACCCGAAACTTGAATCGCCTTGACCCCAGCACCCTGGGCACAAGCGATGTCGGTCGCCCGGTCGCCCACCATCCATGACGCGTGCAGATCGATGCCGAACCAACGCTCGGCCTGCAGCAGGAAATAGGGACTGGGTTTTCGGCAGGCGCAGACGCCATAACCGGGCAGGGTCGATTCGGGATGGTGCAGGCAGGTGAAGACCGCCTTCAGCGACACGCCTTCTTGCGCCAAATCGAAACGAAGCCGGTCATTGATCGCCGTAATGGCTTCCAGCGGCGTCTTCTTGTTTTTGGCGTAGCTGGGCTGGTTGGTGACGACGATCAACGCGTAACCCGCCTTTTGCAAATCGCGCATGGCCTGGGCAGCGCCCGGATTCAGGCGAAAGTCTTCCACCCGGTGCGGAGACTCGAAGGCTTTGGCCGCCTCGTTCCAGACATTGGGATTGATGACGCCGTCGCGATCTAGAAATACGGCTTTGCGCGTTATTTTCCTACCGATTCCCATTTCATCTCGCGGTCTTTGAGGCGGGGATGGGTGACGATCATATGCCAAACGACGCCCTGGAAGGCTTCGGTGTGCGGCGTGATGGTGTTGGGATTGACCACGGGAATGACCACGCAAGCATCTGCCATCTTGGCCGTCGAGCCGCCATCGCGGCCAACCACGCCCAAGATCTTGGCGCCGTTGGCGCGGGCGGTTTCAAGGGCGCGCACGATATTCATGCTGACCCCCTTTTCGGCGTTGCCGCCGCCCACCGAAAAGACGAACACGCCGTCCTTGGGGCCGATGCGCGATCCCTTCAGCCATTCGGCAAAGCTGCTGTCCCAGCCATCGTCATTGATCCTGGCCGTCAGTTCCGAGACATTGTCGGTGGGCGCATAGGATTCGACGCCCGCGATTTTGCGAAAATCATTGACCGCATGCGCGCAATTGCCCGCCCCGCCGCCAACGCCCAGAAAGAACAACCGCCCGCCATTGGCCCGGATGTCGGCCACGTGGTCGACCATGCTGTCGATGGCCTTGGCGTCGATCATGTTGAGAATCTGGATCGCTTCGCCAATATAGGCGTTGGTGTAGTCGCTGGCACTCATGGGCCGTCCCTCGTTCAGATGCGCGTTCAAGTCCGCCAGGCCCGCGAAAGAGCCTATCTCGTAAAAGCGGCGATCCACCTCGTAACCGACCAGATCGCCCTTGTCCAGCAGAAGCCCGAACAGATCGGCCAGATCGAAGGCTTGCGGCGCCTCCGCCAGGGCTTGCCTGTTGATCACCGACAAACCCCAATCTATATGCTTGAACAATGGGTCGCGCTTGGTCTTCGAATAGTCGATCAGCCTTCCGGCCTCGAAGCGGGCGTTGCTAAGGCCAAACCGGTTGTCGTTTTGCCACACCGTCATCAAGGCCGATTTGCCCGATCGGCGATAGGCGTCAACCAGTTGGGAAAACGGCGTTTCCAGGTAGGAATCGCCATACATGACCAGCAGGTCATGAGCGCCCGGAAGTTGAGTCAGCGCCTGCTTCAGCGCTCCCCCGGTGCCCAGGGGCTGCGCGCCATCCAGACTGTAAGTGATTTCAAGCCCAAAGGACCCGCCATCACCGGCGAACGCCTTGATCTGATCGGCCAGATGGCCGATGGCCATGACGACGCGTTTAATGCCCTGCCCTGCGACCAGGCGCAGTTGATGGGCGAGAAACGGCTCGCCCGCCACCGGCAGCAGGGATTTGGGAATATCCCTGGTCAGCGGCATCAGGCGCGAGGCCTTGCCGCCCGCCAGAATGACAAGGGGAGGCAGGGGTCCGGTCATTACTGAACGACGACCTTGGTGCCTTCGAAATCGAAGCGGAAACGCACTTCCTTCAGGCCCGCCTCGGTCATGGCGTGGCGCAGGCGGGTTTTGTCATGCGCGTAGAACATCAAGAAACCGCCGCCGCCCGCGCCTACCAGCTTGCCGCCCACGGCGCCGTTCTTCATGCCCAGATTGTACCAATTGTCAATTTCAGGATTGCTCATCGATTTCGAACGCTGCTTCTTGTGCAGCCAATGTTCATGCATGATGCGCCCGAATTCCTCCAGATCGCCGGTTTCGAACGACTTCAGGCTGCGCTCGCCCAGTTCCTTGACGAAATGCAGATTGTCGATCATGCCTTGATCCATCGATCGGCTTTTGTCGTCTTGCTCCTTCAGGATGCTTGACGCCTGGCGCGAGAATCCGGTGAAGAACAGCATCAGATTGTCTTCCAGATTGTAAAGCGTCTCGCGGCTGATCGGCAGCGGCCAGGCCTCCACGGCATTGCTGGGGTGGTAGCGAAAGCAGGTGACGCCGCCGTAAGCCGCCGCATATTGGTCCTGCTTGCCGATCGGCTCGCCCAGTATGTCGATCTCGATCTTGCAGGCCAGTTCCGCCACTTCGGCGGGCGACAATTGGCGCTTGGTGAAGGTGTAAAGCGCCTTCAGAAGCGCCGTGGTGAAACTGCCCGAACTGCCCAGCCCCGTACCGGCCGGGATGTCGGCCATGCTGGTCATTTCCAGGAAGCGGCCATCGACGCCGGACAAGCGGAAGGCCTCGCGCACGATGGGATGTTCGATATCGCCGACGTCCGAGACGCGCTCGGTCTTCGAGTATTTCACGATCAGGTCTTCGACGAAGGTTTGATGCAGCGTGATGTAGACATAGCGGTCGATCGCCGCCGCCATCAAGAAGCCGCCGTGATTTCGGTAGTAGGACGGCAGATCGGTTCCGCCGCCGCCAAGTGTGATGCGAAGCGGGCTGCGCACGATGATCATGGCGCTTGGTTCCTTTCGTAAATGCCTTCCACCACGGCCAGCACGGCCTTGGCGTCTTCCAGATCGCTAAGCGGCCTGCGCTTCTCGGCGATCGCCGATTTGAACTCGGCCCACTCCAACTGCCAGGACTTGTCCGGGAAAGGGTATTCGTATTTCGTGGTTTCGGGCGGCCCCATTTCCGGCAGCATTTTATAATGGGTAAGACTTTCCACGCCGTAACTGCCGCCCAGCCCGTCGATCTGCAATTTGGCGTTCCGGCACATGATTTCCAGCGAGAAGATGTTCTTCCATTCGCTCCACCCGGCATGCAGCCAGGCCATGGCCCCGCTTGCGCTTTCCAGGGCCATGAAGGCGTTGTCATCGACGTCGCCTTGCCAGAAATAGCGAGGGGCGCGGCCCCAGCAGCGGGCGAAATCGCCCATGAACCAACGGGACAGATCGATCAGATGCGATCCCTGGTCCAGCAACTCGCCGCCGCCCGAAACGTTGGCGTCGAAGCGCCATTCCTTTTCGTAGCCGACGCGTCCCCCATGGCCGTAGCGCCCGCGAATGAACATGACCGGCCCCGGTTCGCCGGAATCGAAAATCTCGCGCGCTTTTAGCATGGCCGGGTGAAAACGGTGATTGAACCCCACCTTCACCGTTACGCCCGCCGCCTTTGCGGCGGCAATGACGGGATCAAGCTCGCGGGGGCGGCGAGCGCCAGGCTTTTCCAGCATCACATGCTTGCCATGCTTGGCCGCCGCCTCGGCCAAAAGGGCGAGATTGTCATGGGTGACGGCGATAACGACGGCGTCCGCCTTGGCGTAAGCGCACAGAGCCAAGGGATCGGCCACGATTTCGGCGCCGGCATATTGCGCCGCCAACTTTTTGGCGCGCGCCTGATCCAGGTCGCAAACCGCCACCACCTGATCGGACCTGTCCAAGGCTGCAAGACGCTTGGCGCCGATCAATCCGCATCCGACCAGGGCAATGCGCATGTCGTCAGCCTCCCCAATCCTGGCCGCGATCCTTGGGCATCACCCGGCGCAGCGTGTAAACGTCGCTATTTTCCAAGTCGTCGCGATGGCCCTCGAAGCCGGGCCATGGGTCCCAGGGCGCCGAAATCAGCTTGCCGGTCAGGCCGTCGCTGTCGCCTGACGCCAGCCAAACGCAAAGCGCCGCCGCCTTCTCCAGGGGAGAGGCTTTCCCGGAATCCACCATGCCCTTGATGCGGTTGTAGAATGCCTCGCCCACCGTCTCGGGTCCCGCCGCCAGCAACTGGTCGGTCAAGCGCGTATCCAGCACCCCCGGAGCGATGGCGTTGACGTCGATCTTGTGATCTTGCAGTTCCATGGCCAAGGTTTCTGTAAAGCGCACCACGCCCGCCTTCGAGGCGGCATAGGCGCTGATGCGGGGAAGCGGGTTGGTTGCCCCGCCGCCGGACAGATTGACGATCTTGCCGTAAGCCGCCGCCTTCATTGCGGGCACCACGGCGCGGCAGACATAGACAAGCCCCATCAGATTGATGGCGATGGCGTCGGCCCACTCCTTCCAATCGATGCTTTCAATGGGTCCAAGCGGGCCGTAGACGCCCGCATTGTTGACCAATACATCAATGTGGGCGAATTCCTCCAGGGTAGCGGCCACCAGCGCATCCACCTGTTCCGTTTTGGCGACGTCGCAGGACATCGCGAAAACGCGCTGCCCTGGCTTGGCCTTGGCGCGAAGCGCGTCTGCCGCCTCGTCCAGCTTGGCTTTGTCGCGGGCACATATGGCAAGCCCGGACAAGCCCGCCTCCAAATACGCTTCGGCGATGGCGAAGCCCAGGCCCTGATTGGCGCCGGTCACGATGGCGGTGCGGTTGTGCAAAGTCATGCGGGCGTTCCGATGGTGACGTAGCGGATGGATTTCGCCGAAGCCAGATGGCCCAAATGGCGGTCGGGGTCAAGCAGCAGGGGCGTTTCCATGCCCGTCAGCAGCATGACCTCGGAAAGATCCTTGAATTCCGGCCAGGCCGTCGCGACCACCGCCGCTTCGACGCCTTGCAAGGCGTCGGCCAGCGACGTGGCCAGGATCAATCCGGAAACGGGCGACGTGGCCACCTTGGGGTCATAGGCCACGGGTCGCGCCTTGGCCGCGATCAGCCCACGCGCCAATTCCACGCCCAACGAGCGGCGAACGGCGTCGGTGCCCGGCTTATAGGCCAGCCCAAGAATGGCCACGCGCCGCCCGGCCAAATCGCCCCACAAATGCTCGAGGGTCCTGAGCGGCCATTGTCGATGCGCGTTATTGCTGCCCGGCACCGATTTCAGCATGGCGGCGCCGGTGCCGAACTGATCGGCCAGTTGCCCAAGAAAGGCGATGTCGCGGGCCAAGGTGCCGCCCGCGAAGGCCGAACCTGGGCGAATATAGGCCTTGGGGCCGATTCTTGGCTCGGCCTTCAGCGCTCTTTCGACATCCGCCGCGTCGGCACCGATGCGCTCGCAAAGCACCGCCACCTCATTGGCGAAGGTAACGCTGACCGCCAGAAAGGAATTGAGCGCATGTTTGACCATCTCAGCGGAAGCGCAAGACATCCACAAGATGTTGGGACAGACGCCTGCGATCATGGGTTCCAGCGCGGCTTTCACCCAAGGGGCTTGCGTTCCCACGATGATGCGCTCGGATTGCAAGAAGACGTCGATCGCCTTGCCCAGGCGCAAATTCTCGGGCGACACCGCCAGGCCGATGGCCTTGCCCTTTGGCAGCAATCCTTCCAACCGCTTGGCGGTGCCCGCCGAAAGCTGCGAGGAAATCAGCAGCACCGCGCCACCGTCCATATGGGGCAACACGCTTTCAATC
The DNA here is from genome assembly GCA_015231795.1 of Alphaproteobacteria bacterium. NCBI lineage: Bacteria > Pseudomonadati > Pseudomonadota > Alphaproteobacteria > Alphaproteobacteria bacterium. Next base: position 100,219 of record JADGAX010000002.1, read on the forward strand.
TGGCGCACCACGTAATCGACGTCGGCATTGTCGTCGTCATCGACCGGCGTGTCGAAGGTGACCCACACCACGGCAGAACCCTTGACTGCCGCTGGATCGGTCGAGAAGGAAAGGCGCTGTGCCGCCAGCCCCTCGGCCAGCAGGTCGTCAAGACCCGGCTCGAACAAAGGGGCCTTGCCAGCACCCAGGTCAGCGACGACCTTGGCGTCGGGATCGATGCCCACTACTTCGTGGCCCAGCTTGGCCAGACAGGCCGCCGTCACCGAACCCAGATGCCACAAGCCTTGAACGGCGATTTTCATGAACGGCGCTCCAGCACCCAGGGATTGGCCTTGATCCAGCGAACGGTGCGGCGCACGCCCTCTTCGATGCTGCATTTGGGCTGCCAGCCCAAGGCCATGATCCTTTTAGGGCTAAGCCAGATGAAGGGATTGTCGCCGATCCAGCCCCGCTCGCCGCCCTCGAAGGTAAATTCGGGCGTCACGCCCAACTCGTCGCAAATTACCTTGGCCGAATCGATCACCTCGACATAGCCGTCAAAACCCAGGTTGAAGACGTTCACCTTCTCCTGCGCCTTGGTCATGGCCAGCAGCATGGCGTCGATGCAATCGCCGACATGCATGTAGGATTTGCGCTGACGCCCGTCGCCCAGAATATGCAGGCGCTTGGGATCCGCCATCAACTTCTTGATGAAATCGAAGACATGGCCATGCGTATAGCGTTCTCCCAGCACGGAGACGAAGCGGAAGATGTAGCCGGAAAGGCCGAAACCCTCGGCATAGGCAGCGATCAGCCCCTCGCCCGCCAGCTTGGAAGCGCCGTAAAGCGAGGTTTGAATGGGAAAGGGCGCATCCTCGGGCGTTGGTATGACGGCGGCCTCGCCGTAAACCGAGCCGGTGGACGAAAATCCGATGCGTTTGACGCCATTGGCCCGCATCGCCTCCAACACGTTGAAGGTGGCGATGGTGTTCTGTTCCAGATCGCGCCTGGGGTGATCGGTGCCAAAGCGCACATCGGCATTGGCCGCCAGATGAAAGACCGTTTCCGCCCCCGCCATCGCATGGGTCATGGCGGGCAGATCGAGCACGTCGCCCCGGATCAGTTTGAAATTAGGATGCTTTTGCGCTTCGGCGATGAATTCCACGAAGCCGGTCGACAGATTGTCGTAGGCCGTGACCTTGTGGCCCAGGGCCAGCAGGCGGTCGGCTAGATTGGAGCCGATATAGCCAGCGCCGCCCGTGATGAAACAATGGCCCAGACTGGTTGAATCCACGCTATTTCCCCCTTGAAAGAGGCCCGAAACTAGCGGCAAAGGGGGGGAGGGGTCAACCCTTGGCGCCTTAGCTAGCCTGACAGCTAGAATAATCCTGGACAAAGGGACGGCATATGGCATAGATGCCTGATATTGTTAAGGTCGCCAACATGTCTATGAAGTTCCTTGTTCCGCTGATCGATTGGGTTCTGGCATCTCCAAAAATGTTCGAGATGCATCAGACGAAAATTAATCATTACGAGGACATCGCCGACGAATTCAGCGAGTACCTAAGCGTTGGCAACCAGAAAATTCTGGACATCGGTTGTTCGACCGGCACATGCGCCAGCCAGATCATCGATTTCGCCAGCAACGACTATACCGGAATCGACATCCATCCCGGCTACACCGAGGCCGCCGCCAAGCGCTTTGCAAACGCAAAGTTCCTGCCGATGGACGCCAGAAGCCTTTCCTTCGGCAATGCCTCGTTCGACCTCATCGTCATCGTCGGCGTTCTGCACCATGTGCCAGATGACATCGCCCTGGCCGCCATGCGTGAAGCCGCCAGGGTGGTTAAGCCAGAGGGTCATATTCTGCTCGCCGAACCCGTCTTCACGCCCGGTCGCTGGATCAGCAACTTTCTGAACCATCTGGACCGGGGACGCTTCATTCGCTCACCCGAAGACTATAGAAAGTTGCTGGGGCCGGTTAAAATCGAGCGTGAACGCTTCTTTGACCTGGACGTCACATTTTGCAAGCATCGCCTGCTGTCTTTTGTTATGCGGCCAAGCTAAATTTTTCTGCAGGTCAGAACGTAGCGGATGCCGAAGGGCAGAAATATCATCCTTCGCATGCGGGCCTCAAAGGCCATCACCCAGGCCATCAAGTGGCTGGACCGCGTGTTGGCATTCATTTTTGCGACAATCTCTGGGGCTTTGTCTGATGCCGCGCCGAAACGCAACCGGCTGATTTTCTTGGTCAGCCAAAAAGCCGGGTAAACCAACGATCCCAGAAAGGTCTGCTCGATCACCTGCAACCCCGCCGCCTGCGCCAGGCTGCGCAGCATAGCCGCGTCATATCGCCGATGATGCAGCCAGTAGGCGTCGTAGAAATCGTACAAGTTGGACCCGGCGGGCACTTCGATCACCGCTACGCCGCCGGGCTTCAACATGCGCGCCACTTGCCGCATGGCCAGCGCATCGTCATCGATGTGCTCCAGCACGTTAAGCAGAACGATGGCATCGGCAAAACCGTCGGCCAGCGGCGCTTGGCGCAGGTCGAACTGCAACAGAGGAATGTTTTGCAAAGTGTGCAGGCGCTGCTGCGCCAGTGAAATGACGTAGTCGGCGCCAATCAGCCGCGCCTTTGGAAAAAGCCGTCCGATTTCCGCCAACAGCCGCCCGTCGTTGAAGCCAATTTCAAGGATCGTCGAATCGGTTTCCTGGGCGACATGCGACTGAAGCTGTCCAAGCGTCCAACGACGCGACGCCAGATCAATAGGGTGGTCAGCGCCGCCCATTGATTCCTTCACCTCGGAATGTTCGTCGCTCCAGCCAGATTCCGCCATGTTGTAGACAAGAATCCGCGTTTCCCCGTTCGCTGTTTGAAAGGCGCCGTCTTGCCAAACCGCAGCGCTCCCGCCTTCCTTGGCAGAAGGAAAGGTCATGCCATCCGACTTGGCGACAGGCGGCGCAGCCTGCAGGTCAGTCAAGATGCACCCCTAGGCTTCTCAGAGTCGTATTCTCATAAGCCGCGCTCTGTTGCTGCAGGTTCTCGCGTCGGCCAAACCAAGAGGCGATTTCTTTCCCCATCAGCTTGGCGCCAATCCTGGCGACATTGCCGAAGCCGAAATGCGATACCAGCCCCCAGGCCTTCCGGGGGGTGGAATGAGCGATGAACAGGGCGCGACGCTGCAGTTTGGCCAAATCCTCGGGCTTCAACCCACCCACCTCCATGACGCCGCCGGCATAGCGTGAATAGCGCGTGTAGTCCTTGGTCAGCAGCTTCAACCCGTTCTCGCCTCTTTCCGCCATGCTGAACAGTTCGGTTCCCGGATAGGGAATGGCGATGGCCATTGGGGCGAAGCGAATTTCTGGAATTGAGCGCACAAAGCGCGCTGTCTTCATAACTGTGCGCACCGTGTCGCCGGGATTTCCCATCATGACGCCGCACAAGGTCGAGATGCCTAACCGCTTGCATAGCCTAAAGGCGTTGCGCATGTCTTCGGGCCTTACTTCCTTCTTCATCAAACGCAGCACCTCAAGGTCAGCACTCTCCACGCCAAAGGACAGCCTGATCAGGCCGGCGCGCTTCATCAGGCGCAGCAGCGGCTCGTCAACAAGATTGGCTCTCGTCTGCCCCTCCCAGGTTACGTTGACATTTCTGGCGATCAATTCGTGGCACATGCCCTCGATCAGTTTGCGATTGAGGGTCAGCGTGGAATCAAGCGTCATGAAATGACTGATGCCATATTGCTCCTTCACATGCAGCATCTCGTCGACCACGCTTCTGGGCGTACGCTTGCGCAACGCCCGTCCCGTATTCGAAGGCTCGGAGCAAAAGACGCATTTGAATGGGCAGCCGCGCGTCAACTCAATGGTGGCGACGGGGATGACGCCCTGACCGGGCACTTCGAAAATGTAATCGCCGGGGTTAACCTTGGACCGAGCCGGATAGGGAAGGTCATCCAGCTCGCGGGTAAATGCGCGGTCGCCGTTATAGCGAACCTGACCATTCTCGCGGTAAAGAAGGCCCTTTATGCCACCTAGGGCTTCCTTCTTCTCAAGCGCCGTCATCAGTTCGACCAAAGTATCGTGGCCCTCGAGAACGGCGGCATAATCGAATTCGGGGGCAAAGGCCTCTTCGCGCAACACATTGATGTGCGGACCACCTGCAATGATGGGCAGCCCAAGGCGCTTCTTGAACTCTGCCGCAAACAGTCTCGTGATGTGAAAGACCGGCGAAGTCGCCGTAATGCCGATCAGTTCGGCGCCGCTTTCCTTGACTCTGCGGCAAACTTCTTCAAAGGGCAGTTCCTCAACCTCGAGGTCCAGAACCACGCTTTCGTGGCCGGCCTTGTCCACCGACGCAGCTAGGCACAAAAGTCCCATGGGCGGGTAAAGCGCAAACCGCTTGGCGACGCCCTTGTATTCACGGGCCGAGGCATCGGACCAAGGCGTCTGGATCAAGGCAATTTTCATTCCAACAACTCTTTAAGCCACAGCATAGGCCGATTAACTGCCGTATATACATAACTGGGTTCGGCGCGCGCTTCCGACAAGAGGAGCCTTATTTGCGCGCCTACCGCCACCCGCACCGACAAGATAGCTTCATTTACACGGAGTCATCTACTCTTTTCAAGACGGTATGCGTGATTCTGGGCTTGGCGCCCTGTTCGTTCAATCTAGCAGAACACGCTATCCTTTGGCCACCATGCGCCAAAAGACATTCAGCAGATATGGAAGTTCTCGCCAGATGGCTCGAGATTTCGTCAGCCTGAATTTAACGCTGAATCCGTACCAGCCCCAGAACAAGGCCCGATAGAACCCAGTCAAGGGAAGATCGCACAGGAAGCGGGTGAAGGGCCGAAGAAAGGGAAACTCAACGATCAAGCCGAACAGCTTGTGCAGATTCTCGACCCGGCGCTTTTCCCCGGCATCCTTAAAATCAAGCATCGATGATCGTTTGTTGGTTTCCGTGTACTCAAGTTCCCCGGAAAGGTAGCCGTTGTTTCTCGCATATGCCTCGATCGGGGTGCCGGGATAGGGATAAAGGATCGAAGACCAGCCGTAAGTCGGTCGGATGGCGATATTGAGATCCAACGTTTCCAGATCAATTTCAAACGGGTTGCTGACCGGCAGGCCAATCAGATTCTGAGTTGTCAGCTTGACGCCATGCAACTTTAAAATGCGCGCAGCCTTCATGACTTGTTCGTTGGACAGATTGCGCTGCAAGATTTCGTTGGCCGCTTTTTCGTTACCGCTTTCAATACCCATCCAAACGAGCGTTAGCCCGGCATCAGCCAAAGCGGCAATATCCACCTCGCGGATGGCGTTGGCGCGCATTGCGGCAAAGAAGGGCAAGCCAATTTTTTGCTTGTAAAGATCCCGGAATTCGTCAATCCAGCCCAAAGGCTTCTGATTGAAAACATCATCAACGAAGGCGACAGTCTCCAGACGATAATGTTCTTTCACCCAAGCGATCTCATCGACGACCTGCTTGGCCGTGCGGGCGCGCAAAACCTTGCCTAGACCCTTGTGGTCCTCGTTGAACCGGGCATTGAAACAGTAGGCGCAATGATAGGGGCAGCCCCGCCCCGCCATAAAATATTTAATCCCGGAACGCGCCAAGTTCGGATCGGCGTCGTAGATGATCCGGCGGTCAGGAAAGGGAAGCTCGGCCGGGTCGACCAGCGGAGCCAGGGCGTTGCGGTAGATCACCCCCCTGTGCCTTACATGAAAAGTTGGGGTTTCCCACCAGGGTTCTCCTGCCTCTAGACGACGGCAGAGCTCAACGAAAGTCGTATCTCCTTCGCCAATGCACAGCGCATCGATATTCTCGTCTTCAAGAAAGTCGTGGCGAAAAATTGAGTGCGGCCCGCCAAAGACGGAAATAAAGGAGAATTGGCGCTTTAGATCGCGATTTAATTCAGCGAGGGCCACATGTTCGCCGGTCATGGCGCTATAGCCGATGACTTGGGGAGCAAAGCTCGAGATTATCTGGGCAAAGTCCTTTGCAGGCGTCGGCCCGAGGATGGCGAGGCGCACCTCATGCCCCGCAGACTTAAGCACGGCGCTTAGTTGGCTGATGGCCAGCCTTTCAACCGCAATGGAATCTTTGAAAATCAGAAGGATGCGCATGCGCGCAACATAGCCGATCGATGCGCTTTTGCATACCCAGACCGATTGACTTGAGGTGGGGGGAAGGGTATGCTTCGGCGGCAGATATTACCATTTAATATCAAGGGGTTCTTGGGTGGCATCCGAAAGACAAGGTCATCGGTTTTTTGTTCCGGCCATTGTGGTCGGCCTGATCGTTCTGGCCGCGCATTCGTGCTGGATCCTGTCCGACGCCCGTTTTCTGGATGGCACCTATTTTGAGTATTTCATCGAGCAGGACAATTGGGGCGTCCTGACTTGGAACATGTATGGCGTCCTCATGCATCCTTGGGCATGGCTCATGTGGCCGTTTATGGGTACGGACAATCCGGGGTTGGCATTCAGGATTGTGGAATGGGCCTGCATAGCCATCATCGCCATGGCCGTTCAGCGCATAGCCGCAAAGCACGCCCGCCTTGATGTCGCCGAGAGTATGTTTCTTGCCCTGGCCGTCGCGCTTTTTCCTTCTTACAGCGCGGCCATGATGTCCAGCACCGTCATCTATATCTTCCCAACGGCTTTGTTTTATGTCGGTTGGGCGATCTATTTCGACGCTGCGCTATCGGCAAAGGAATGCCTCTGGCTGCGCCTGCTTCCTGTGCCAATCTGGCTGTTGGCTTTTTTTCACAACTCGCTGCTCAGCTTTCATGTTGGCTTCACTGTCCTGTTGCTCGCGCTATCAATCGCACATAGGTCGGCGCCCTTTGAAAGTGCGGGGGGCGTCATTCGTTTTCTTCTGTCCTTCTTGCGCAAGAACGCGCTGGTGGCAGCGCTTCCTTTTCTGTTCTTTGCCCTGCGCGCCTTGTCCTTTCCCGCCGACAGCCCCTTTGGCACGCATAACAACCTAGTTTTCGATCCGGCGCGCAATGTCCGCGCCTTTCTGGGCGGCTTCCATCACCATGTATCGATGAATCTGTCCTCGGCCTTTCTGGGTCAGGAATGGCTTCTAGGTCTCGTACTGGCAATCCTAGGCGGCTGGCTTGCGCTTAGATGGCGCAAAAATGGTCAGGCGCTGTCAACTTTCTGGATCGCCGCCTTGGGCGTTATGTTCGCTGTGCTGGCGATTTTGCCCTATGCTGCCGTAGCCAAAGCCGCGCCGCTGCAAAGTTTCGGCGCCAGATACGGCATTCTGTCCGGCTTGGGCGGCGGCCTTATCCTGCTCGCCGTCTGGCGTTCACTTCCGCTCGCCAAGCGCTGGCGCACATTGTTTGGCGCCTTTCTTCTGGCGGGATTGGCCTTGCGCGGCATATCGGACGACCTGATGTGGCTAGGCCGCTGGGCCAAGGACAGAGCTGCCATTGCCGCATTGGCTCAGCACCCCCCGCCGCAGCACGGAACGATCTTGCTATGGCAAGACGACTGGCGAATCGGCAACGAATCCTACCGACCGTTTGAACTGGCTTGGTTCTTCAATAAAGCCTGGGGTGGAGAGTTCTGGGGCGGTATTGATCTGCTGGAACGCGGGCCGGACTCGCTTGTCTATGACGGAAACGCTTTCTTCAAGATTAAGGACAAGCACTTGCTTCGTGACTTCGAAAGCAATGGCTGCCTCCGCAACGCCACGGTGCTTCCAACCCTTCCCACGCCTGACGCCAAGCATCTGGGCATGTCCTATTTGGGATACCACCTATTTGACAACAAAGGCTTAGACGGCTTCCTGTCTCGACTGCTCAAGGTCAATCTGGGACCGGAAGACTGTCAAACCCTGCCCGAACTGCTAAAGCAGGACATTCCCTATCCAAAAAGCAATTAGGGTTTTGGCAGGTTGATTCTCTTTTCCATGATGTAGCGAGGACGGTGGCGCACTTCTTCATAGATGCGCCCGATATATTCGCCCAGCAAACCAATGCCGGTCAGCTGTACGCCGCCCAGAAACAAGGTCAATACGATCAAGGTCGGAACGCCAAGCGGGTAGTGCGTGCCCGCCAGGAATGTAATGAAGATGAAAAGAATGCCGACGATGCTAAGTGTCGCAATGGCGGCGCCCGTCCACATCAGAAGCGACAAGGGGGCTGTGGAAAATCCGATCAAACCATTCAAACCGATCCGCATCGACCCCAAAAGCCGGTTGTAATTGCCCTGCCCGAAGGCGCGCTCCTCGCGGTCGTACTCGACCGCGGCCTGCTTGAATCCGACGAAAGCCACTAGGCCGCGCAGAAAACCATGGCGCTCGGGAAGCTGGCGCAATTCTTCGATCACGCGCCGCGTCATCAGCCGGAAATCGCCGGTGTTTCGCGGGATTCGTATATCCGACAGCCTGTTGATCACCCAATAGCCGAAAACGGAGACCAGCAGCTTGACCCAGGTTTCGCCCTTGCGGGAACGGCGCGTGGCATAGACCACGTCAAACCCGTCCAGATGCTTCTTATAGAGATCGGCGATCAATTCCGGCGGATCTTGCAGATCGACGTCGATGACCACGCAGGTCTGGCCAGAACATTCCAGAATGCCCGCCATGGTGGCCGATGGCTGACCGAAACGTCGGCTCATGACGATCAGACCGATATTGGGATTGGCTTGGATGGCCTGTTCGATCACCTCTTCCGTACGGTCGGGGCTGGGGTCGAGGACGAAAATCAGCTCGTAGGGTCCGATGGCCTCCAGCACGGGAACAGTGCGCGACAGAAAGGGGCCGATATTGGCCTCTTCTTTGTAGACGGGCACGATGACCGAGATCAGAGGTGCGGGCTTTGTCATATCGACTAGAGAATCCTGAATCCGGCTTGGGTGGCGTCCTTGAAGAACATCTTGACCGTGTCCAACGAGAAATCGTCAAGGTCGGACCCGGCCAGCTTGCGTTTCGACAAGATGTCCGGCGGCACGGTGATGATGTGGCAGCCAGCGTCCTGGGCTTGGTAAAGATTCAAAAACTCCCGCGTGCTTGCCCAGAGCAGTTCGGCCTTGGGCAATCCCTTCAAGAGGGCCGCCGATTCGCGCATGATGGGCATTGGGTCGCGCCCGGTGTCGGCAATGCGGCCCGCGAAGACCGAGACGATGGCGGGCGTATCGGCATGCAAGGCGCCAGCGACGGCGCGGACCTGATCCAGGGTGAGAATCGCCGTGACATTGAGCCGGAAACCTTCCTGGGCCAGCTTCTTGATCATCGGCACGGTGCTTTCGCGCCTGGTGTTCGTGATCGGCACCTTGATGAAAGTATTGCCACCCCAGCTGGCGATCTTGCGCGCCTCTCGCTCCATGTCGGGAATGTCGTCGGAAAAAACCTCGAACGACAAAGGCAGGTCCGGGATGGCGGCGATCGCCTCGCGCGCGAACTTTTCGTAATCCGAAACGCCCGCCTTGCGCATCAAGGTGGGATTGGTTGTAAAACCCTGAACGCTGCCCTCGGCGTGCAGACGTTTCATGGTATCGATCTCGGCGCCGTCCATATACAGCTTGATGGTCAGACTCGCACTCATTTACCCGGTTCCAAATGGTCAAAAGAGGGGCGTACTCTAATCCGCCAGCCTCGGTACCGCAACCTTGACAGAAGCCAGCCTAACCCCGAAGGTTCCCAGCCATGAACCAGCGACGTTTTGCCCTGATCGACCGCGACGGCACCATCAATGTCGAGCGCGATTATTTGTCCAATCCCAATGAGTTGGCGTTGATTCCGGGGGCCGCCCAAGGTCTGCGGGAGTTGCAGGGGCTGGGCCTGGGCCTAGCCATTGTCACCAATCAGTCGGGCATCGCCAGGGGCTATTTCTCTCAAGATACCCTGGACGCCATCCACCAGCGCCTGAAAGCCATGCTGGCTGGCGAGGGCGTCAATCTGGATGGCCTATATGTGTGCCCCCACGGCCCCAACGAGGAGTGCCAATGCCGCAAGCCCCTGCCCGGCATGGCCCTTCAGGCGGCAAAAGAGCTGAACTTCAACTTGGAGCGGGCCTTCGTCATTGGCGACAAGGCCGCCGATGTCGATCTGGGCAAGGCTGTGGGGGCCACCAGCATCCTGGTCCGCACCGGCTATGGCCGCCAGCATGAAGCGAAATGCAGGCCAGACCACGTTGCTGATGATCTTTTGGCGGCAGCGCAATGGATCGCTTTACAGATCAAGGGTGACAGTGGTAACTAGCCGACATGTCGACGCACGAGGATTTCCGCGAGAAAACAGATGTAAAGCAAGGCTCGGACAGGGGCTTTGGCCTTGTTTTCACCGTCTTTTTTGCAATTGTTGGCCTTTGGCCGCTGATCGGCGCTGCCCAGCCCCGCCTGTGGGCCTTGGGCTTGGCCGCCTTGTTCCTGGCCGTTTCCCTCATTCGCCCATCGCTTTTGAAGCCCTTGAACCGGGTCTGGTTCCTGTTCGGCCTGCTGCTGCACAAGATCGTCAGCCCCTTGATCATGGGCCTGCTGTTCTTTGTAACCGTGACCCCGACGGGCATCATCATGCGGGCGCTTGGCAAGGACCCTTTGCGCTTGAAGCGCGACCCGAACGCGGCAAGCTACTGGATTATGCGCGACCCGCCCGGCCCCGATGCGGGCGGCATGACCCGTCAATTCTAAGCGAAGAGAGCAAAAGCAGATGTCGTTCCTGGCCGAATTGTGGATGTTTCTGAAGGTGCGCAAGAAGTTCTGGCTGCTGCCCATTCTGATCATGATGGTGGTCTTCGGCGGACTGATCGTGCTGAGCCAAGGCTCGGCCGTCGCCCCCTTCATCTACACGCTGTTCTAAACCAGATGATCGTCCTCGGCATCTCGGCCTTCTATCACGATTCGGCGGCCGCCCTGGTCAAGGACGGACGCATCGTGGCGGCAGCGCAGGAGGAACGCTTCTCGCGCAAGAAGCATGATGCCGGTTTTCCCAAAAACGCCATCGCCTATTGCCTGGCCGAGGCGGGCGTTTCGGCCAGCCAGATCGACCATGTCGCCTTCTACGACAAGCCGTTCTTGAAGTTCGAGCGCCTGCTTGAAACCTATGTCGCCATGGCGCCCAAGGGGTTCACAAGTTTCAAAACCGCCATGCCGGTCTGGCTGAAGGAAAAGCTGTTCCAGAAGGATCTGCTGGCCAAGGAATTGAAAAATTGGGACAAAAGCGTCAACTGGACCGAGCGCCTGTTGTTCGCCGAACATCATGTCAGCCATGCCGCCTCCGCCTTTTTCCCCTCGCCCTTCGATGAGGCCGTGGTCCTGACCATGGATGGCGTGGGCGAATGGGCCACCACCTCGGCGGCCATCGGCAAGGGGTCTGACCTAAAGGTCATCAAGGAAATCCACTTTCCGCATTCGCTGGGCCTTCTTTACTCGGCTTTCACCTATTACACCGGCTTCAAGGTCAATTCCGGCGAATACAAGGTGATGGGTCTGGCCCCTTACGGCGAACCCAAATACGCCAAGCTGATTTTCGACCATATCCTGGACGTCAAGCCCGACGGGTCCTTCCATCTGGATCAAAGCTATTTCGATTACTGCACGGGCCTTCGCATGACCAATGCGAAATTCGACGCCTTGTTTGGCGGCCCGCCCCGCAAGTCCGAGGAAAAGCTCGACCAGCGCCACATGGATCTGGCCGCTTCGGTCCAGGCGGTGACGGAAGAAGTGGTGCTGCGCCTTACCCGTTCGCTGGCCAAGGAAACCGGCATTCCGAATTTGTGCTTGGCGGGCGGCGTGGCGCTCAATTGCGTCGCCAACGGCCATGTGGCGCGCGACGGCGCGTTCAAGAATGTCTGGATTCAGCCCGCCGCCGGCGATGCGGGTGGCGCTTTGGGGGCAGCACTTGCCGCCAGCCATATGCAATTGGCCCAGCCTCGCGCCCGCCAAGATGGCCAGGACGCCATGCAAGGCTCGTATCTGGGTCCCGCCTTTTCCCAAGCCGAGATCGAAAAACGCCTGACCCAGGCGGGTGCTCGCTTCCAGGTGTTAAGCGAGGCTGAAATGATCGGGGCCTGCGCCCAGTCCCTGGCCGACGGCAAGGCGCTGGGCTGGTTCCAGGGACGCATGGAATTCGGCCCCCGGGCCTTGGGTGGACGTTCGATTTTGGGCGACCCCCGTTCGCCCTCCATGCAAAAGACCCTGAATTTGAAGGTTAAATACCGCGAATCCTTCCGCCCCTTCGCGCCCAGCGTACTGCGCGAAGACGTGGCCGACTGGTTCGAACTGGATGGCGACAGTCCCTATATGCTGCTGGTCGCTCCGGTCAAGGAAGCGCATCGACGCGCCATGACGGACCAGGAACAGGCCCTGTTCGGCATCGAAAAGCTGAACGTGCCCCGCTCCAGCATCCCCGCCGTCACCCATGTCGATTACTCGGCCCGCATCCAGACCGTGCATGCAGGCACCAACCCGCGCTATCATGCCTTGATTTCCAGGTTCAAGGAGCTGACCGGGTGCCCGGTGGTCGTGAACACCAGCTTCAATGTCCGAGGCGAGCCTATCGTGGGGTCGCCCGAGGATGCTTTCCGCTGTTTCATGGGCACCGAGATCGAGGCCTTGGCCGTCGGCAACTGTTTGATGCTGAAGGAAGAACAGGACCCGGCCCTGAAGCTGGACTACAAGGACAAGTTCGAACTGGATTGATCTGTCCTAGGAGGTCTGCATGACCTGGCCTCCGATCCTGCGCCCCTATGCTCATCTGATCTTCGCCCTGCCCGTCTATGGCCTGACCCTGAAGGCGCCGCCTTTGGACACCCTGGCCCTGGGACCCGCCGACCCTTGGCCGGGCGACGCCGCTAGGGCGGAAGGATTGATCTCGGGCGCGTTGGAGTTGGACAACCCCCACGATTTTGGCGAACTGCCCGATATCCGGGCGATGGGCGACCGGCTGGCCAACGCCTGGGCCAAACAAAAGCTGCGCGCCTGGCTGGATCGCAACGCCCGCTGGAGCGAGGCGGCCTGGACACCTGAAACCATCGGCCTTCGGCTGTCCAACTGGCTGAAACATGCGCCCTGGCTGCTTGACGACGGCGAACCCGGCCTCGCCCAGGACCTGAGGACGGCGGCCTCGCTGCAAGCCCGCCACTTGGCCCGCACCCTGAACTGGCCGCCCGAGGGGCGCCCCCGGCTGGCATCGGCCAAGGGGCTTCTTCTTTGGGCCTTGGCCGAGTCAAACGAAGACCTTCTGGCCTTGGCGGCAAATGCCTTGTCCGTTGAGCTGGCCCAACAGATACAGCCTGACGGAGGCCACATCAGCCGCAGCCCGGCGGTTCATCTGGACGTGCTCAAAGACCTGATCGACTTGAAGATCTGGCTGAACGCCGCCAATCGGGAATTGCCCGAAGGATTGCAAGGAGCGCTCGACCGCATGGGACCCATGGCGCGCTTCTGGCGCATGGGCGATGGCACGCTGGCCCATTTCAACGATACCGGCCATGTCCCGGCCGCCCAACTTTCCCTGGCCCTGGCCTTGTGCGGCAGCCGGGGCAAGCCGATGCCCAGCGCGCCCCATTCGGGATTCGAACGCTTAAGCGCCGGAAGAACCCTGGCCATCATGGATACAGGGAAACCGGCCAGTGACATCCACGCCCATGCCGGGACCTTGTCTTTCGAATTATGCGTGGGAAAGCAAAGAGTCGTCGGCAATATGGGCATGGCGCCTTTTCGCCAGCAGGAATGGCGCCAAGCCCTTAAGCACACCGCCGCCCATTCCACGGTAACGGCGGGAAACGCCGATTCCCAGCCCCTAACGGTGAGCGCCGAGCGCCAGGAAGACCAAGGGGCGGTATGGGTCAACGCCAGTCATGACGGCTATCTGCTTTCACACGGCCTCACGCACAAGCGCCGCTTGCATCTGGACGGTCAGGGAACGGTTTTACGGGGCGAGGACAGTTTGGAAGGCAAGGCGGGCGTTGACGTGGCCTTGCGGTTTCATCTCGATCCATCGGTACAGGCAGCGCTTTCGGGCGACGCCAAAGCCGTTTTGTTGAAGCTAGCGGATGGCGCCGGGTGGCGGTTCAGAGCCAAGGGGGCCTTGATCGAGATGGAATCCAGCGCCTTCAAATCGGGCGACGATCCGCCCAAGCGCAGCCAGCAGATCGTGCTGAAAGGTCAAACCGGAGAGGGGGGGGCCTTGGTCAAATGGGCCTTTGATTCTTTGGGCAAGCGTTGACAAGCCCAGCCAGCCCACTTAAATCTCGCCGTTCCGCAAGGATAAGGGGTATCGAATGACTTCGCTGAAAATTGCCGTCGTGGGGCTGGGTTACGTTGGCCTGCCCTTGGCCGTGGCTTTGGCCCGCAAATTTGAAGTGATCGGCTTCGATATCGACCAGCGACGAATAGCCGAACTTAAACAAGGACATGACCGCACAGGCGAGGTCGAACAGGCCCCCATGCGTTCAACCACGGCGCACCTGACAGCCAAGCCCGAAGACATGTCCCCGGCCAAGGTCTTCATCGTCACCGTCCCCACCCCCGTCACCCCCGACAACAAGCCCGACTTGGGGGCCGTACTCTCGGCTTGCCGCAGTGTGGGCAAGGTGATGGGCAGGGGATCGATCGTGGTCTTCGAAAGCACGGTCTATCCGGGCGTCACCGAAGACATTTGCGGACCTGAATTGGAGCGTGCGTCGGGCTTGGTCTGCGGGCGCGATTTCTTCCTGGGCTACAGTCCCGAGCGCATCAATCCAGGCGACCGCGAGCATACGGTGGACCGCATCACCAAAGTGGTGGCCGGGCAGACCCCCGAGGTGGCGCGCCAGCTTTGCGACATCTACGGCGCCATCACCACCGGCGGCACCTTCATGGCGGCCAGCATCAAGGCGGCTGAAGCGTCGAAGGTGATCGAGAACGCCCAGCGCGACATCAACATCGCCTTCATTAATGAAGTGACGATGATCTTCTCGAAACTGGGGCTTTCGATCCACGACGTGTTGGAAGCATCGGCCACCAAATGGAACTTCTTGAAATTTCAGCCGGGCTTGGTGGGCGGCCACTGCATCGGCGTCGATCCCTTCTATCTGGCTCAATGCGCCATCGACAACGGTCACCATCCGGATGTCATTCTGGCCGGTCGCAAGATCAACGATTCGATGGGCAGGTTCGTCGCCGAGCAAATCAATGCGCAATTGCGCCCCGGCTCGAAGGTGCTGGTTCTGGGCCTGACCTTCAAGGAAGACGTGCCCGACCTGCGCAATTCGAAGGTGATCGACGTCATCGCGGGCCTGCGGGAGCTTGGCCATGCGGTCGATGTGCACGACCCGCTGGCCGACCCCGAAGAAGCGCAGCACGAATATGGCATCGCCTTGATGCCCAGCCTGGAGGGGGCTTCGGGCTACCACGCGCTGATCGGCGCCGTCGCCCATGACGCCTACGCCAATTTCGGCCCCGACAGTTTCCTTCGCCTGTTGGAAGAGGACGCCCTGGTGGCCGACATCAAGGGCATGTGGCGCAAACGCGAGTTGCCTGCGGGCCTTAGGCGCTGGATGTTGTGAAGTCTGCCAGCTACACGCCTGAGAACCTAGCTCGTTTCATGGCTGCGGGCCTGTTGGACGGCTTGAAACATGCCCCCTACGTCAGCCTTGCCGTGTCGGGCGGGCGCACGCCCGAAGCGGTCTTCCCCCTTTTGGCGCAAGCCGACCTTGCCTGGGAGCGCGTCTGGATCACGCTGACCGACGAGCGCTGGTTGCCTCCCGACCATGAGGGCAGCAACGAGGGGCTGGCTAGGCGTTTGCTGCTGCAAGGCAAAGCCGGACGCGCCCGTTTCGTGGGCTTCTGGAGCGAGGCCAGCAGCCCCGAGAGCGCCCTGCCCGGCCTGGAATATCGTTTAAGTCAAATGCCTTGGCCGCTCGACATGGTCTTTCTGGGCATGGGGACGGACGGGCATGTGGCCTCCTTGTTTCCAAACGATGGCGCTCTCGAGGTCGAAACCGGGCGGGTGACCACAGCCAGAGGACCTGCCCCCTACACAGAACGCGCCAGCCTG
This sequence comes from Alphaproteobacteria bacterium, assembly GCA_015231795.1. Taxonomy (NCBI): domain Bacteria; kingdom Pseudomonadati; phylum Pseudomonadota; class Alphaproteobacteria; species Alphaproteobacteria bacterium. Next base: position 116,198 of record JADGAX010000002.1, read on the forward strand.
GTATTGCCTGAACTTGTCCGCGCCAAGAGGGTGGCCCTGCTGGCCAATGGCTTGGAAAAACAGACTGTTCTGCAACGAGGAAGCAAAGCCTTGCCGGTTCATCGATTCCTGGCCCTTTCCAACGAGTCGGTCACTGTTTTCGGTTGACGTTCATCGAACGAACACGCTATCGTTCGCGCCGTGAACAAGCTGGGAATCGCCACCTTAGACGAGCAGGAATCAGGGCCGCTGGGTCTTTCCAGCGAGGCGGAAATCACGCTTGGTCTGTTGAACGCCGTTCACGACAACAGCGAGCACACCCAGCGTTCGATTTCCAAGGACCTGGGCATCGCGCTGGGCATGGCCAACGCCTATCTGAAGCGCTGCGCCAAGAAGGGGCTGATCAAGATCGCCCAGATGCCCCCCAACCGCTACGCCTATTACCTGACGCCGCAGGGATTCGCCGAGAAAAGCCGCCTGACGGCGGAATATCTGTCGCAATCCTTCAATCTGTTCCGCGTGGCTAGGCGCCAGTACGAGGATTTGTTTCAGTTATGCGCCGAAAATGGCTGGCAGCGCGTGGCGTTGGCGGGCGTTGGCGATATTGGCGAAATTGCGCTGCTAAGCCGAGGCGGCCATTCGATCACCGTGCTTGGTTTCGTCGATGCCAAGGCGGCGGCGGACAGCTATCTGGATCTGAAAGTGGCAAGACAGCCCTTGGAGTTTGAGCCGCTCGACGCCTTGCTGCTGACGGACATGAAGGACCCCCAGGGCACCTTCGACGCCTTGCAGGCCATTTTCGATCCCAAACGCGTTTTGTTTCCCGCCTTCATGAACGTGTCGCGCCGCCCGCCGCCAATCGTCGGCGAGGAGTTGGCGTCATGATGCGCTGGTACGCCGTTCATACCCAGCCCAAGGGCGAACGACTGGCTCAGGACAATCTGACGCGCCAGGGGTTCGAGGCCTATCTGCCGCTTTACAGCAAGAAGCGCCGTCACGCCCGCAAGACCGATTTTGTCCCCGCCCCTTTGTTCCCGCGCTATCTGTTCGTCAACATGGATACCGAGGCCACGCGCTGGCGCTCGATCCGCTCGACCTACGGCGTGGTGCATCTGGTCTGTCAGGGCGAAACGCCAGTCGCTCTTCCCGAAGGCGTGGTGGAAGCCATCCGTGCCCGCCAAGACGAAGGCGGACTCGTTCAACTAAGCCTTGCCCTTCCCTTCAAGCCCGGCGAGAAGGTTGAAGTGCTGGATGGTCCCTTGAAGGAATTGACCGGCATTTTCCAATCCATCTCGGACGATCAGCGCGTCATCGTGCTGCTGGAGATGCTGGGCCGCCCGGTCAAGGTGCGCCTGCCCATAGACGCAGTCGGCTCGGCCGCCTGACGTCGCTTTTCTTGCAAGCACTCCGGTGAACCTGTTTCACCCGGAGTGCGGTAGCCTGCCTGGACCCTGACGAACTTGTATCCCCGAGACCTTGACGATCCTCTGCTAAGCCGCCTTCTGGGGCGCCGCCAATCGTTGTTCGACGGCGACGTTAGGAACAATGCGCCAGAGCTGTCGGACGCCGTCAAATCCAGCCGCATCCTGGTGGTGGGGGCGGCAGGATCGATCGGTCAAGCCTTCGTCAAGCAGTTGCTGGCTTTCGCGCCAAAAGCGCTGCATCTGGCAGACCTGAACGAGAACATGTTGGTCGAGCTGGTGCGCGACCTGCGCTCCGGCAATGCTGACTTGCCCAAGGATTTCGCCACCTTCAGCATTGATTTTTGCGGCCCCGAATTCGCGGCCATGGTCGCGGCAAACGGTCCCTTCGACGTCTTCTTGAATTTCTCGGCCCTAAAGCATGTGCGGGCCGAGCGAGATCCCTTCAGCCTGATGCGCATGATCGACGTGAATGTCCTGGCTCTGGCCGATTTTCTCGATCATCCGGCCAGCCAAACGCTTAAGCGCGCCTTCTCGGTCTCCACCGACAAATCGGTGCGCCCCGAGAATCTGATGGGAGCCACCAAGAATCTGATGGAACGCGTCTTGTTCGCGCAGTCGCATCGGCTGCTGGCCAATTCGGCGCGTTTCGCCAATGTCGCCTTTTCCGCCGGAAGCCTGCTGGAGGGTTTTGAATACCGGCTGCAAAAGAACCAGCCGATCGCCGCCCCTTCGGATGTCCGGCGCTACTTCATCAGCCATGCGGAAGCCGGACAATTATGCTTGCTGGGCGCTTTTCTTTGCCAAACGCGCGATGTGGTGTTTCCCAAGCTGAACCCGCAAGACCATCTGATGAGTTTCGAAGCCATCGCCAGGGCCTTTCTGGCCAGCCACGGTTTCGACGCCCTGGCCTGCGCCAGCGAGGAAGAAGCCAGGGCGCGTTTCAAGGATCGTCCCGCCAAGGCTTGGCCTTGCGTTTTTTCAGGCTCCGACACCACGGGCGAAAAACTGGCCGAGGAATTCCTGCGCCCGGACGACAAGCCCGATCTGTCCCGTTTCGCCCAAGCGGGCGTCGTGCAGGAAGCCGTGGCGAACACTGGCCTGCTGAACGCCTTTCGCCAAGAAATCGGCGACATCAAGAAGCGGGCAAGCTGGAGCAAGAAAGACTTGGCGCAGGCCATTCGAAGAGCCGTGCCCGATCTCGTTCATGAAGAGCGGGGCAAAAGCCTGGACCAGAAGATGTGACGCGCGTGATCCCCCTATCCATCCCCGATCTGTCCGGCAACGAAGCGCGCTATTTGCAGCAGTGCATCGAGGATGGCTTCGTCTCGACCGCAGGCGCCTTTGTGCCCCGCTTCGAAGAAATGGTCGCCCTGGCTGTCGGCTCCCGCCAGGCCGTGGCCATCGCGTCGGGCACCTCGGCCCTGCATGTCGCCCTGGTGGCGTTGGGCGTCAAGCCGGGCGATCTGGTGGTTCTGCCCAGTTACACTTTTATCGCCAGCGCCAATGCGATTTCGCATGCGGGCGCAACGCCCTGGTTGTTCGACATCGCCCCCGACAGCTGGACTTTGGACCCCAAGCTGCTGGCCGAGCGCTTGGAAAGCGAAACCAAGCGCGTGGGAACGGACATCATTCACCGCGCTTCTGGCCGTCGCGTGGCTGCCATCATGCCGGTTTACGCCCTGGGCCTGCCCGCCGACATGGACCCGCTGACGGCCTTGGCCCGTCAATATGGGCTGCCCGTGTTGGCCGATGCGGCCGCCGCCATCGGCGCCGCCTATATGGGCCGCCCCATCGGGCGGCTGGGAGCCGATCTGTCGATGCTTTCCTTCAACGGCAACAAGACCGTCACCTCGGGCGGGGGCGGTGCCATCATCGGCGACAACCTTGAGCTGACCGGGCTAGTCAAGCATTTGGCCTCGACGGCGCGCACCGGCGATGATTACACGCATGACCGCGTGGGCTATAATTACCGGATGACGAATGTCGAGGCCGCCGTGGGTTGCGCCCAAATGGAGCGTTTTGAACAATTGGTCAGCGCCAAGAAGCGCATCCGCGTCGTTTACGACAGCGAATTGTCGGCCCTGCCCGGCGTCGGCCTTTTCCCCGCTCCGGCTTGGGCGGAAAGTGCCTGCTGGTTTTCCGGCGTCACCTTAGCCCCGCCCGCCCCCTCACCCGACCAACTGCGCCGTCGGCTGCGCGAGTCCGGCATCGAAGGGCGGCCTTTCTGGAAGCCCATGCACCTGCAAGACCCGTATCGAGACGCGCCACGCACCGACATGCCGGTCGCCGACGACATTTGGAAGCGCGTCCTGACCTTGCCCTGTTCGGCGCATCTGACCCAATCCGATCAGGCCAAGGTGATTGGCGTTTTGAAGGAGGCGCTGTCATGAGCAAGCGCGTTTGCATCGTGACGGGATCGCGGGCCGATTACGGTCTGCTGACCGGATTGATGCGCGAGATCGCCGCCGATCCAGGCATGGAACTGCAGGTCGTGGCGACGGGTTCGCATCTGTCGCAAAAATTCGGCCATACCGTGGATGTCATGCGGGCCGAGGGATTCAAGGTGAATGCCGAAGTTCCCCTGGAACTGGAAGACGACAGCCGTTTCGCCATGGCCAACGCCGCAGGTCAAGCGCTGTCGGGCATGGCCGACGCCTTTCGCCAGCTTCAGCCCGAAGTGGTGGTGGTGCTTGGCGACCGCTACGAAATTTTCGCCGCCGCCTCGGCCGCCCTTCTGCTGGGAATTCCCATCGCCCACATTCACGGGGGCGAATTGACCCTGGGCGCCATCGACGACGCGCTGCGCCACGCCATAACGAAAATGGCCAGCCTGCATTTCGTGGCTGCGCATGATTACGCCAGACGCGTGGTTCAAATGGGCGAGCCTGCCGAGCGCGTTTTCGAAGTGGGAGCGCCCGGCATCGATCAAATGCGCACCGTTTCCTATGCCGACGCTGAGAGTTTGGGCAAGGAGCTGGGCTTGGCCCTGTTCAATCCGCTGCTGCTGGTCACCTATCATCCGGTCACCAGACGCAGCAGCGGCGACGAAGGGGCGGCGATGGACGAGTTGCTGACCGCCCTCGAGCGCATGTCGGACGCTAGAATCGTCATTACCGGCGTCAACGCCGATGCGGGCAACCACATCGTCTCTGAGCGCATGCAGAACTTCGCCAACCGTCATTCCGACCGCGTCAGCTTGCACAACTCTCTAGGGCAGGCCAGATATTTGGGCGTCATGCGCCTAGCTGGCGCCGTGGTCGGCAATTCGTCGAGCGGCATCATCGAAGCGCCGGCGCTTGGCATTCCCACCGTCAATATCGGCGCGCGCCAGAGCGGGCGCTTGCGCTGCTATTCGGTGATCGATTGCGAGGAAGACGCAGGCGCCATTTTCAACGCCATCAAGAAGGCGCTTGATCCGTCCTTTCGCGCTTCCATCGCCGGGCAACCCCTGCCCTATGGACATGGGGGTGCTGCCCGCATGATGAAGGACGTCCTGAAAACCTTCTCTGCCGAGCAGTTGGCGGAACCCAAACCCTTCCATGACCTGATCGGGCGGCTGTGAGCGTATTCATCATTGCCGAAGCCGGCGTCAATCACAACGGCGACATCAAAAAGGCGATGGAACTAGTCGAAGTTGCCGCGCAGGCCGGAGCCGATGCCGTCAAGTTCCAGACGTTCAAGGCAGAATCTCTGGTCGCGAAAGACGCGCCTAAGGCCTCCTACCAAGTTCGCAATACAGGCGTTGATGATGGGCAATATGCCATGCTGAAAGCGCTTGAGCTAAGTGCTGACGATCATCGGGTTCTGCTTTCCCATTGCCAGAAGTTGGGGATTGGCTTTCTGTCCTCACCCTTTGATCGGCAAAGCCTCGATTTCCTTGCCGACGATCTGGGTTTGGGCGTTATTAAGCTGGGCTCTGGCGAAATCACCAACGCTCCTTTGCTGCTGGCGGCCGGTCGCAAGGCTAGGCACGTCATTCTATCGACGGGAATGAGCACGCTGGTTGAAATTGAAGACGCTTTGGGCGTGCTGGCCTTTGCAGCGACAACGCCTAACGATGCGCAGCCCGGCGCATCCTCCTTTCGCGCGGCATACGCCTCAAAGGAAGGAAAGCTGGCGCTGTACAACAAGGTGACGCTTCTTCACTGCACGACCGATTATCCGGCAATTCCAGAAGACGCTAATCTGAAAGCGATCCCCGCCATGGCGGAACGCTTCAAGTTGCGGGTCGGTTTCTCTGATCATACGCCGGGCATTGTCATTTCACTGGGCGCTGTCGCCCTTGGCGCCACCGTCATCGAAAAGCACTTGACCCTGGACCGAACGCTTCCCGGTCCCGATCACATGGCTTCGCTGGAACCTGGCGACTTCAAGTCACTCGTCGATGGCGTTCGGTTGTTGGAGGGCGCTCTTGGCGATGGCGTCAAGCGCTGCATGGCATCTGAACAGGGCAACCGGCTTGTCGCCAGAAAAAGTCTGGCCGCCATTAAGACCATTGCGAAAGGCGATGCCTATACGAAGGACAATATCGGCGCCCTGCGCCCCGGCGACGGCATTTCGCCGATGGCATACTGGGAAATGCTTGGCACTTCGGCCGCGGCAGATTTGAACCCTGGGGATCGCATCCAATGACCGCCGATGCCCGCATCGTCATTTTGGGAGCCGGAGGACACGGCAAGGTTCTAGCCGCCGCCTTGCTTCGCAATGGAACGCCTGTTTATGGCTTCGCCGACGCCGACCCATCTCTTTCGGGCCGGAAGATTCTAGGGATTGCCGTTCTGGGCGGCGACGAAATCCTTGAAAGCGGCATGTTGCTTGTAAATGGCATTGGCAGCACCGGACGCCCCGCCAGACGGCGGGAAGTTTTCGAAAAGTACAAAGGCATGGGCTTCTCATTCCTATCCGTGATCGACCCCAGCGCCATACTAGGCCCCGAAGTCGACATCGCTGAGGGCGCACAAATTCTGGCGGGAGTCGTTATTCAACCCGGCGCCTATATCGGCCGCAACAGCATTGTAAACACCATGGCCTCGATCGATCATGACGTGACTCTGGGCGCTCATGTGCATGTAGCACCCGGCGCCGTTCTTTCGGGCGGCGTTGTCGTAGGCGACGAGGTTCATATCGGAACCGGCGCCTGCGTCAAGCAAGGCGTGCGCATTGGCTCTGGGTCTGTGATTGGGGTCGGCGCGGCGGTTATTGCTGACGTAGCGGCTGATTCGCTTCTGGCAGGCGTGCCTGCCCGCTCTCTATTAACGAGTTGACCATGGCTGACTGGACCGCAACCTTACTTCCGCAAAATGCGTCGCTGGCCGAGGCGATCAGCGTTCTCGAAGGATCGCCCTACAAAATTTGTCTGGTCACCGACGAGACGCGCAAACTGATGGGCACCATTACCGATGGCGATGTGCGCCGCGCCATTTTGCGCGGTCATGGGCTTGACTCAGCCGCCGCCAACGCCATGAAGGAGACGCCAACGACGGCGCTGGTTGGCCAGCCGCCAGAAGTTCTGCGCGATCTCATGCTGCGTCTGGATTTAAGCCAGATTCCACTTCTCGATACTCAAGGCCGGGTCGTCGGGCTGACCACCTTGAAGTCGCTGGCGCATGCGGGAGAACCGCGCGACAACTGGGTGGTGCTGATGGCGGGCGGCCTTGGCAACCGTCTTCGTCCCCTGACCGAGGACGTTCCCAAACCTCTGTTGAAGGTAGGGCGCAAACCCCTGCTGGAAACCATCCTGGAAACCTTCAGAAGCCATGAATTTCGCAACTTCTACATTTCGGTCAACTACAAGGCCGAGATGATCAAGGCGCATTTCGGCGACGGCGAAAAGTGGAAATGCAACATCCGCTATCTCGAGGAAAGCGACCGGCTGGGCACCGCTGGCGCGCTGGGACTTATTCCAGAGATCCCGGATCAGCCGCTTTTGATCATGAATGGCGACGTGCTGACCAATGTCGATTTCTCGAGCCTGCTGGAATTTCACAACGAGCAAAGCGCCAAGGCGACCATGTGCGTGCGCGAGTTCGACTTCCAAGTGCCCTATGGCGTGGTCAATATCGACGAGCACCGGATCACCAGCGTGGTCGAGAAGCCCGTTCACAGCTTTTTCGTCAATGCCGGCATCTATGTCATCGAACCCGAGCTTCTGACCTTGGTGCCGAATCAGGCCAGCTTCGACATGCCGGAGCTTTTTGCCAAGGCGCTGGACCTAAAGATGACGACGGCGGCCTTTCCGATCCGCGAATACTGGACGGATATCGGACGGATTGACGATTTTCACCGCGCCAATGGCGATTACGACAGCATCTTCCTGTAAGAGAGACTCCATGACCCTTTTTCCCCGCATCAAGGCCGTCGATCTCGCCCCTTTCAAGATGGAAGGTCCCAACCTGCCGACCCGCTACGGCTTGCCCAGCGAGGTCAAATTTTGCAAACACTGCGTCATTTCCAACCAGCGCCCCAACTCGGCGCCGGAATTCGCCCATACGCAAGACAGCCAGAAGTCGACCATCAACTTCGACGCTGAGGGCGTGTGTGACGCCTGTCGCGCCGCCGAGCAAAAGGCGAAGATCGATTGGCTGGGGCGCGAGCAGGAGCTGCGCGATCTTTGTGACCGCTATCGCAAGCATGACGGCTCGTATGATTGCATCGTTCCCGGCTCGGGCGGCAAGGACAGTTTCTACGCGGCTCATGTGCTGAAGTATAAGTACGGCATGCATCCGCTGACTGTTACCTGGGCGCCCCACATCTATACAGACTGGGGCTGGCGCAACATGCAAAATTGGATTCATTCCGGTTTCGACAATATGCTGTCCACGCCAAATGGTCGGGTTCACAAGCTGCTGACCCGTCTGGCCGTCGAGGTCCTGTTCCATCCATTTCAGCCCTTCATTCTGGGGCAAAAGCAGATCGCCCCCAAGATGAGCGCGCTTTACGGCATTCCGCTGGTTTTCTACGGCGAGAACGAAGCAGAATACGGCAATCCGGTTTCCGACAACACGCAAGCCACGCGCGATTGGAGCTACTTTACCGCTGCCGACCCGGACAAAATCTATCTAAGCGGCGTTTCCGTCGCTGATTTGAAGAAGAGCTTCGGCATCGACGCCAACGACTTGTCCCCCTATATGCCTGCCGATCCAGAGGCCCTGAAGCGCACGAAGACAGAGGTGCATTATCTGGGCTATTACCTGAAATGGCATCCACAAAGCTGCTATTACTATTCGGTTGAACATGGCAATTTCGAAGCCAGCCCGGAACGCACGCCCGGCACCTATTCGAAATACAACTCCATCGACGACCGTGTAGACGACCTGCACTATTTCACCACGCATGTGAAGTTCGGCATTGGGCGCGCCACCTACGACGCCTCGCAGGAAATCCGCTCGGGCGACATTACCCGGGACGAAGGCGTGGCTTTGGTCAGGCGATATGACGGGGAGTTTCCCGAACGTTTCATCGACCAACTGATGGACTATCTGAGTTTGCCCGCCGAACAGTTTCCCGAGGCATCCAGTATGTTCGAACAGCCCGTCATGGACCGCGACTATTTTCTGCACCTAGCCGACCGCTTCCGCTCGCCGCATTTGTGGGCGAACGAAAATGGCGCTTGGCGACTGCGTCACAAGGTCTAGCGTTACATGCGTTCCAGCCTGGATCGCGACTCGTTGGCCGCCTATACCGGACGACAGCTTGCGTACTTCTTTCCCGATGATGCCCCGCCTCCTTCGGATTGGTCCATGTTGGTGGGCAAAGCGCTCGAGCGCGTAGAGACTTGCTTTCGAAACATCCGCCAGCGCTACTATCGAGACGAAGACGGGCAGGCGCTGTTCAGTCACCTGAACACGGATCAATACGCCGCCTACCTTTATCTGCTTGGCAACACCATCTTTCGTGAATCGGGCGATGCGGCCTTGCCCGCCAAATTGTATGGACTGAACAAGGCGTTGCATGGCCTGGACATATTCTATGAAGTTGAGTTGCCCGAAATCTTCGCCTTCGTCCACCCCGTGGGCACGGTCGTCGGACGCGCCGTCTACGGCAACTTTTTCTGCATCTACCAAAATTGCACGGTCGGCGGCGATCTTGAGGGAAACCATCCTACGTTGGGCGAAGGCGTTGTGATGTTCGGCGGTTCGCGCATTATCGGCAAGGCAGACGTCGGCTCTAACTGCCTATTGTCGGCAGGGAGCATCGTTTTGGCTGAGCATATCCCCGACAACAGCGTTCTATTCGGCATTTCGCCGCATCTGGTGAGGAAGCAGACGACGCGCAGCGTCAAGGCCGACATGTTCGGCGCCTAGCGATGCAAGTCCCAGATCAAATTTTAAGTGTCCTGAGCCAGGACGCCTTTCCCCAAGACCCTTGCGACCGCCTCGTCCTGGCCTCGTCGAGCGAAGAGTTGACGGACCTTGATCCCCGCCAGCCAGGGCTGGTTGTTTTCATCACGGATTGGCTGGGTTGGTTGACATGGCGGCAAAATGGCGGCCAAGCCGTTCATTACGAGAGTTATCTGTCCGAATGGCCGCAGGAGCTAGGTCCGCAGGAAAGTTTCCAACAGCGCGCCGTGACCTGGATGTATGACGACGGCACGGACGCGACGCTGTTCGAGGGCGTCTCGCTGGGCAAGCAATTCAACTGGGAAGTGACCGGCGTTCGCTTGGCGGCTGGGCGAATACTGTTTTCATTGTCGCAGGCGATTCAGCGAATGCAACCTCGCGAGATTGAGTATCGGGGCTTGAGGGCAGAATACGCATTCCTTGACGATTCCACACTTTTCGATCTGGCGAGCGCGGCGGCTGAACGCAAGAGCATGGCCTTGACTGATCGCAGAAGCCAAACAAGCGCTTTGCGCCGTCTTGATCCAGAACTGCCTTTCAATGGCGAGTTTTCGCCGCCGTCCCTGTCGCGTCGATTGACGCTACGCATGACGGAGCTGGTCACTGACGCCTTCTCTCGCCTATTTGGTCTCTTGCGCGGCCCAGCGCCGCGAATTTTCATTTTGCACAATTTGCTGGTCGTCAAGAGCCTGATTGAGCATCTGCCTGTCGGCCAGGCGATCCCGGTTCTTGTCGCCAGAATTCATCCCAAGCGCCCTTCCTTTTTGATCGACGCTTGGCGCAAGGGCGTGCGGTTGGTGGCGCTTCCCTCGTTGTCGTTGGGTCCTCAGGCCAGACAGAGGCTAGAGGAAATTCGCGGATGGATTGCCAAAGTCGCTGAGCGCGCAAATGCTTCGCCAGAGGATCGGGCCGTCAACGACTACCTGCGCCGTCATCTGATTTCCACTTCGACTCTTGAGGCCAAGGCCCATGAGGTCCTGCAGTTCAAGCGCCTGTTCGAAGCCGAACGGCCTTCGCGCATTCTGGTCGGCGACAGCGAGAACCATATGGTACGCATGGCCTGTGAGGTGGCGCAGGGGCTTGGCATCGGCGTTGACGAACTGCCCAACGGCATGTTCCTGACCGCCCAGCGCATGGACAGTCGTTCGGGCGATGGCGTGCGCGGCCCGGTGATCGATCGCTTTCTTGCCTGGGGCGAGGCCAATTTGCGCTGGGCCAAGCGTTCGAAGGTTGGCGTTGCAACGCTGCCCACAGGATATCCGGTGGCGGACAGTTTGCTGAATTGTCCAGCACCTGCTGCAACAGGATCGGGGCGCGCTCTTATTTTGCCGCTGCATGTGGACAAGACGGATCTGTGCGGACTGTACAGCGAAGTGTTCGTCAATCTTGTTCGCGCCGTTCAAGCAGCGAGGGACGCAGGCTATGGCGACATCCGCATCAAGGTGCATCCCGGCTTCATCAATCTCGACTATTACCAAGAAGTTGCGAAGCGCTTTGGCCTTGACGCGCTTGTCTTCAAGGATGGCTCATTGCTGCCTCACATCGAATGGGCGGATATCGTGATCGGACCCGTCAATTCCGGCGCCATGATCGAGGCGGCTGCTCTTGGCAGACCCTATCTTTCCGTGCTGAACCCACCCACCGCCATCGATCCCGATTTGACCCTGCCCGCCAGACCCATTCTACCAAGCCAGATTGCCGATTCCTTAAGAAGCAGAAGCTATTGCAATCCTAAAAGCATTTTATCAGACATTGCTGGTTGCCAAGAAGACAGACCGAGCGGACACCGTGTTTGGCAGGCCGTGCTGAAGGGGAACGGAAAGAAGACCACATCCCTCTCACCACACTGTGAGGCCGCCTGAACATGGCGGCAAGCAATGCTCAATTAATCTTCAATGCAGCGCAAGTCTTCAAACAGGACAAACTAGTCACATGACGCACCGCACAAATCCTTTCGCGCCGCTATACGCTCACTGCAATGCTGGCAATTCGAAGCAGAAGATCGCCAATCTTCCAGATTTTCCTTATATTATCGATATTGAGCTGACTAATTTGTGCAATTTCCGCTGCTTGATGTGCCCAACAGGCAATCATTCGCAACAACGTCTGCAAGGCTTGATGGCGGAAGATGTTTTCTATCGGATCCTTGATGAAATTCGAGGCCGTCAATTAGGGTTGCGTTTTATCCGCTGGGGCGAACCTCTAATGCACCCGAACGTGATCGACTTTCTGAAGGCCGCGAAGAAAGATGGTCATCTTGTTCATCTTAACACCAACGGCAGTTTTTTAACCTCTGAGATGGCCGACCGCCTGCTGGAAGTGCCCATCGATTCCTTGAAATTCTCGGTTCAGGGCGTCGACCGCGACAGTTACCGCGAAATGAGAAACATCGACTTCTTTGACAAGCTTCTCGAAACAGCGGCGATGCTGCATGAAAAGCGAGGCGCCAGGGCGCTGCCCTTTCTGCAAATCTCGACAACCGTCACATACGAAAGCAAGAAAACCCAGGATGCCTTCTTGGAACGAGTCAGCCATATCTGCGACGCCACCAACATCGGCGCCACCAACTTCGATTGGCTGGATCTGAATGCCGTGCGGCTGAAGCCTGCCGAAATAGATCTCTTGCGGACGTTGGCTAAGCAAGATTCCGTTCAGCGCATTCACCCCGAGTGCCCCGAAGTGTTCGACAAACTGTCCTTTAATTGGGATGGAAAGGTTACCGCCTGCTGCATGGACAGCAATGATCTGATGGTGGTTGGCGACATAAAGACGCAAGGTATTCAAGACATCTGGCGCTCTGATCGATTGAATGAATATCGCAGGATGTTGGCTGACATGCGCCATGACGATATCGAGTTGTGCAAGCATTGCTGGGATACCCATAACCTATTCGTGCCATCCCCTGACGATGCTGCCGAGTAGCCGATAGGGTTAGGCGTACATGTCGATATTCAAGAAACTTCTTTTGCGGGCAATCTATAGCCTGATCGGCTATCTGATTGCCAAACGCGATGCCCGCAGCTCATCCGCGAAGTGGTTTCCCAACTGTTTCGGAAAAAATTTCCTATACAGCCCACTGTTTCCTCAAGCCGATGGCAAGGCTTATTGGGCGAAGTATCATGCCGAAAAGCTGGATAATCCGCTGACCGTAAACTTCAAGCGCTTCAAGGCGGATATCTTAAAGGGTCAGCTCTGTTGTGCGGGGAGCTGGCACGAATTGAACATTGATGTTCCGTCAGCGCTGCCATATGCCGTTACGGGCGTCCCCATTCATCAACTTGATCGCGAATATGAGGCGTTGCTCCGCTGCAGCGGCAGTACGATGAGGTTGGGCGGCTTGGCGGCTGATCGGTTCTATTACCTGCCCATTCGTGAACCCGGTGAAGTCGCCCTGAAATCCGATCATAATTTGATCGTCGCCGAAGCTATCCCACTTCAACAGAAGAAGAAGCACCCTCTTCGCATGGTGATGACGGTTTTCATCGACAATTTCGGCTGGGACGTCCTTCACCACATCGATGTCGAAACATCACTTCCTAACATTTCCCGCTTTTTCTCGAAGGGGGCGGTTTTCGAGAACTGTTACAGCGCCTCGAACTGGACCCTGGCCGGCGTGGGATCCATCGTCTCCGGCAAGCTGTTGTCCTCGCACAATATGTTTCACTTTTCAAAAGACGACGTCCTTTTGGGAGACGGCTACAAGGTGTTGCCGGAATATTTTCAAGAGGACGGTTATCTAACGTTCCAGGTTTGCGGCAACACACGCAAGTCGCCAGGGTACCGTTACGTCAAAGGGTATGACCGGACTGTCTATCGCAATGAAATGCCGCTATGCGAGAGTCTGGATGTTCTGTACGACCATGTTCGCGCCTTTCCAGAACGCGATCATTTTGTTTGGCTTACGATTATGGACGCCCATCACACGCTGGCCGCCGAACCTGACGTTGCCAACCAACTTCAAGCGCATCTAATGGCGCAAGATTACGCCCGGCCCAAGGGAAAGTCTCCGATGCAGCTGGGATTCGATGCGCCTGTCCTTGCCCGATATGTCGAGGAATTGAAGCGGATCGATTTTCATCTAGGCATGCTCTTTTCCTTTCTTGAGGAACGCTACAGCGACGATGACATGGTTGTGGCGCTGGTCAGCGATCATGGCCCCGGATGCCTTAGCAACGACCCTCACCCCCTTGCGCACCAGAAAACACATGTGGCTTATATGTTGCGTGGGCGGGGCGTTTCACCTGGGCGCATTCAAGAAATCACCCATGTAACTGATATCTTGCCATCCTTGCTGAAGCTGGCCAGTTTGCCGCCGGCCAGTTCCATTGACGGGCGGCTCCCGGTAGCCTTGGGGGGAAATGAAGCCCGCAGTTTCGCAACGGCAGAGATAAAATATGCCGGGCTTCCCTACGAGGCGTCGATTAAGGATGCCGAGTTCGAGTTCTACCTGAAGACAAAGGCCCGCGTTGACGATAAGGGAAATGTCGATATCGCCGACCATGATGTTGAACTGTTCCCCAAGCTCGATTGGTCACGCGATGTAATTGCGGACCATCCAGAATTGGCCGCAGGCTACACGGCACATGTTGCAAGCATTTTGGGTCAAAGCCGGTCATGACTGCTTATTTTTCTGTCTGCGGCACATCATGAACGACACCGAGCTTCTGCGCTTCTTGCTGGCGACAGTGGCGCTGCTGGGTTCGGCACATTTCACTGGATATCTTTTCCAGCGTTTTGGGCTTCCAAGAGTCGTCGGCGAGATTTGCGGAGGCATTGTTCTTGGCAAGACGGGCCTGGGCTATGCCCTGCCAGACATACACGCTTGGTTGTTCGATGGCTTCGATGCCGAACCCAAACTTCTTGCCGCCTTTTATTGGCTTGGCCTCATTCTTCTGATGTTTACTTCGGGCTTCACCATGGAAAGTGGAAGGGCACGAACGAATTTGCGCTTGGTCGTGATTCTTGTGATTGGCTCAACCAGCCTGCCCTTCCTGGCCGGTTGGCTGGCAACGACAAGCGTTGATTTCTCTCCCTACCAAGGTTCGGCCAACAATGCCGCGGCACTTTCTTTGGTCGTAGCAATCGCCGTGGCCGTTACTTCGATACCTGTCATCTCACGCATATTTCTTGACCTTGGCATTGCCACCACTTCATTTGCTCGAAATGTTCTGGCAACAGCCGTCGCGCATGACATTATTTTGTGGGGTGTGCTGGCGGTGGCTACCAGCCTTGTCAGCGCTGGTTCAACTGACGGCTGGGCCATCGTCTTCACCATTGTCAAAACCGTTGTCTTCTTCAGCCTTTCCATCTGGATCGGGCCGCGCCTTCTAGACTATCTGACCCGCTCACGCTACAACCTTGTCCGGAAAGGTTCGCCAATCGGCTGGGTTCTGATTATTTGCTTTCTGCTAGCGGCCCTGGCTAGCATCCTAAATGTCAACGTTATATTCGGAGCGCTTATAGCAGGACTGCTATTCGGTTTGGCGCGCCACCCGGATATCGAGACTGTTCGCAGCCGGATCAGCGATTTTTCCTTTGCTTTCTTCGTGCCGTTCTATTTTGCCATGGTCGGCATGAAGCTTGACCTGATTGCCGAGTTCGACCCTCTCTTCACTTTGGCGTTCATCCTTTTCTGCACAGCCTGCCAAATGCTTGCGACCGTGGCCAGCGCTAAGCTGGCGCGGCGAGGCTGGGCTGAAGCATTTGATCTGGGCGTGGCGATGAATGCGCGCGGCGGCCCTGGCATCGTTCTCGCAACGGTCGCCCTGGAGTTTGGCATCATCAACGGCGTATTTTACACCACCCTGATTCTTCTGGCGATTTTGACTTCGCTTGCCGCTGGGTCTTGGTTCCGTCGCCAGTTGGTCTGCAATCGCCCCCCGCACCTCTACTAGGGAAGTAATGGTATGAGCACCGAAATACTGTGCACCTTAGGACCGGCCTCGATGAACGAACGCATCATATCGCGCCTCGAGCATTTGGGCGTGTCGCTGTTTCGGGTCAATCTTTCGCATACAAAATTGGAAGACGTTGAATCAGTCATTCGGTTCATCCAAAGCCACACCTCGGTTCCCGTTTGCCTTGACACTGAGGGTGCCCAGATACGCACGACGGCCTTAGTGGACGGACAAGTGACCTTGCGTGAGAACACCATGGTCACCTTGCACTCGCGGCTAGTTCCTGGCGATTCGTACAATATCGGCTTTTATCCACCCTCAACGATAGCGGAGTTGCAGGCTGGGGATTTTATCAGCATCGACTTTAATGCGGTGCTGGTTCAGGTCGTCGAGCCGGGACTTGAACGGGTCGCCGTTCGAATTGTCAGTGGCGGACAAATTGGTTCGAACAAGGCCGTCACGGTACACCGACCAATTTTGATGCCAGTTCTTACAGACAAGGACAAGGCAGCCATCGCCATCGGACGACGCTTGGGCATACGACATGTGGCGCTTTCCTTCGCCAACCGGGCGGATGACGTGGATGAGGTTCGCAACCTGACCGGAGACGCATTCATCATATCGAAGATCGAATGCCGCAACGGCCTAGACAATCTGCGGGCCATAGCGCAAAAGTCTGATGCAATCCTGATCGACCGCGGAGACTTGTCGCGGGAAATTCCCATTGAACGCATTCCATCGGCTCAGAAATACATCATCCGCACAACCAAGGAAATTGGCCGCAAGGTTTACGTTGCAACAAACCTTCTGGAAACCATGGTTTCATCGCCGCTTCCTACGAGGGCGGAGGTAAACGATATCTTCAACACCTTGCAAGACGGTGCGGACGGCCTGGTTCTTGCCGCAGAAACAGCTGTCGGCAAATATCCGATCAACTGTGCCGCCATGGTGGTTAAGTTGCAACGAGAGTTCAGCGAGGAAACCAAGGGTTTGCCGACGTCGGAAGTTTTCTCGCTGCTTCCGTCTCCGCATGGCGGAACTCTCAACATTGCCCTGTCCGGCGAGGAAGATAAGAACAGCATTCATGATTTGCGTCGAATTGCTGTCCCGGAGACCACTTTGAGGGATGCAGAACAAATCGCTCTTGGCGTCTATTCTCCTTTGTCAGGCTTTATGAATCGCGAAGAGCTTGAGGGCGTGCTGTCAAATTTCAGACTGCCTGACGGCGCAATCTGGACGATGCCGATTATTCTGCAACTGCCACTCGGGCAAAGAAGTGTCTCGACGGGTGATCGCGTGGCGCTGACATCCGATTCTGGCGCCATCCACACCGTCATGGACGTTTCAGAGACGTTTGTGATGGATCTGCACAAGCTGGCCGAGCGTTGGTTTGCAACCGATTCGCCCAAGCATCCGGGCGTGGCGCGCCTGCTTTCAGGAAGCGACGTCATGGTTGCCGGTAAAGTGCGGCTTTTTCAAAAATTGCCTTCGCCATGGCGGGCTTACGAGCTAACGCCCGAGCAGTGCCGTTTTATCTTTACGCAAAAGGGCTGGACACGGGTGGTCGGCTTCCACGGTCGCAATGTTCCGCATCGGGCGCATGAGCACATTCAGCAAGCGGCTCTTGACCTAACCCACGCCGACGGTCTTTTCATTAGCCCCGTCGTCGGGCCGCGCAAAAGCGGCGATTTCTTGCCGTCAGCCATTCTTAAGGCCTATGAGGCGCTGCTGGAATTCGGGATCTACCCCAAGGATCGCGCGGTGCTTGGCGCCTTTGCCAGCTACCCACGCTTTTCCGGCCCGCGCGAGGCGGTCTTTACCGCACTTTGCCGCAAGAATATGGGCTGTAGCCACTTCATCATCGGACGCGACCATGCGGGCGTCGGAAGTTTCTACGGCCCCAGCGACAACCGTCGTCTTTTCGAGAGTCTGGACGATCTAGGTATCGAACCGGTGTTTTTCGATCCCATTGGTTGGGATGTCGAGGCCAACGCCTATACCACTTCACCTAATGCGCTCTCAATTAGCGGAACAGAGGTCCGCATGGCTTTTTCCTCGGGTCAACCGCTCCCCAATTGGGCGATACGACCGATCGTGCAGGATGCGCTTAGGGCCGAAGTTGCTTTGGGTCGGGAGCTGTTTGAGCCGTGAGCGAAAGAGGATTGGTATTCTGGTTCACCGGTTTGTCAGGAGCTGGGAAGTCCACGGTGGCGCAATTGTCGAAGACAAGGCTTTGCGAATGCGGAATTTCCACGCTGGTGTTGGATGGCGACGATCTGCGCGCCGCAATTAGCCGCGATCTTGGTTTCGACAGGGAGAGCGTACGAGAAAACAACCGGCGAGTTGCCACTTATTGCGCAGAACGCCGATGGGACGCCAATGCCGTTCTCGTGCCGATAATATCGCCTTTCGAATCAGATCGCGCCATGGTCCGCGAAATATTGGAACCAGGTTTCTTCGAGATTTGGTTGGCGGCCGATATCAAGGCTGTTGTGACCCGCGACCCAAAGGGGCTTTATGCCAAGGCCAGATCCGGTGAAATTACCAACATGATCGGCTACGCGCCCGATTATCCCTACGAAGCGCCAAAGCGCGCCGACCTAGTAATCCAAAGCGATCAAGAGGAACCAGAAGTTTCGGCAGGAAAGCTGACGGCCTTTATCCTGGAAAGGTGCAAGACATGACTAGGGACGAGAGCAGACATTTATGCTGAGATCGCTAGCCCAACTTTATGCGTTGTTCAACGGTCAAACACGCCGTCGACTGCTAATGCTCTTTTTGGCCATGCTGCTTGGTGGACTGTTGGAAATGGGAGGCATCGGCCTGATCCTTCCGTTCCTGCAAGCCATTGTGCAGCCCGAGAAGTTGATTCAATTGTCGGGTAAAATTGGTATGGCGGAGTTTTTGGCAGAAATTGAGCCGCCGGCGCTGATAGTAGGACTCGCCTTGGTTCTGTTCGCGTTCTACTTTGTGAAAAACGTTTATTTGTATCTGCTGAATCGCTATTCCCTGTTCGTGACGTTTCAAGCCGAGGAGGCAATGAAGCTGCGCTTGCTTGGCGCTTACCTCGCCCTGCCCTATGCCGAGCGCTTGACTTACAATACCGCGCAGTTTTCCCGGACCATCATTCATTCGACCCACGTCGTCTGTAAAGGCTCCTTGAACGCAATGCTGATCCTGGCCATGGAGGGAATTCTTGCCCTGGCGGCGGTTTCTGTGCTGCTGCTAGCTGCGCCGGTTGGCGGGCTTGCTTCTGGCATATTGCTGCTGGCCTTGATGGCAGGTCTTTATCTTCCTTTGCGACGCAAGCTGGCGAATGGCGGACATGAAGCCAATCAACAGCAAGCGAAGATTTTTCTGTGGTTGAATCAAAGTTTTGGCGCCGTCAAGGAAACCATTCTCCTCAAGCGCGAAGCATTTTTTCTGGATCGATTCGGACACGAGACCGGTCGACTGGCGCAGATCATGGCGCGCAATCAAAGCATGATGCAGTTACCGCGCTTCATCGCCGAATTGGTCGTGCTCGGCGCCATTCTGGCCTATCTGGCCAGTTCGGTCGTCGTCAATCCTCAAGGCCTGGAAGACGCTTTGCCGATTCTGGGCGTTATCGCCGCTGCTGCTCTGCGCCTGCTACCTTCGGCAACCCGCATTGTGACCCAGCTGAACACTATTCGCCATGGAAGCTCTGCTTTGACGGCCGTCAGCGACGATATAGGGAAGCTGCCAAGCAGGGCGAAAATTGCGTCTGGCGGGGAAGGCGATAAAGTGACTTTTCAGTTCCGAATCCAACTGGAAGGCGTGGGCTTTCGCTATCCCGCCACTTCTGACAACGCCTTGAGCGACATTGAATTCTCCATTACTCGCGGCGAGGCCGTCGCGTTGGTAGGGCCTTCGGGATCTGGCAAGACAACTCTGGCAGATATCGTTCTTGGCCTGCTTTCGCCCAGCGCAGGACGCATTCTGGTAGACGGCAAGGACATTCAAGGCGATCTTAATGGCTGGCAGGACAAATTAGGTTACGTTCCTCAGCACATTTACCTGCTGGACGACACTGTGTTTCGCAACGTGGCCTTCGCCCTGCGCGACGAGGAGATTGACCCTGAACTCGTAAGAACGGCGCTGGCCAAAGTGCGCCTCCTGGAATATTTCGAGGGTCTGCCCGATGGCCTTGAGACGAGGCTGGGCGAGCACGGATCACGCCTTTCGGGCGGGCAGCGTCAGCGCATCGGCATCGCACGCGCGCTTTACCACAATCCAGATCTGCTTGTTTTCGACGAGGCGACCAGCGCCCTGGACAGCGGCACAGAGCGTGACGTTATTGAAGCCATCGACGCCCTGCGCGGCACGATGACTATGATCGTCATCGCGCACCGCATGAGTACCGTGCGCCATTGTGATCGCATCGTTGTGCTTGACAAAGGCCGCATCGAACTAATTGGGACTTATGACGAGCTTCAGGCGGCCAGTCCATTGTTTCAGAACTTGACCCAGCAACCGGCGGCCTAGCATGACTAATGCGCTAGCCGTCATTTGTGGACGCGGCGGGTCGAAGGGCCTGCCCCGCAAGAACGTGCTGGAACTGGGCGGCAAACCCCTTGTTGCTTGGAGTGTGGCGGCGGCGCTTGGCGCCAAATCGATCGGCCGAACTATTCTTTCTACTGACGACGATGAAATTGCAGCTGCCGCCAGACAGGCTGGCTGCGACGTGCCCTTCATGCGCCCTCCCGAACTGGCCAGCGACACGGCTTCGATCTATGACGTTCTTTTCCATGCGTTGGACAATGCTGGGCAGACCTATGACATGGTCGTTCTCCTGCAAGCCACGTCCCCACTACGGACATCGCGGGACATTGACGCTTGCATTGACCTGTGTGTCTCGACGAACGCGCCATCATGCATATCGGTGACGGTTGCAGCAAAGCCGCCCCATTGGATGTATGTGCAAGACAGCAATGGTTGTCTGCTGCCCGCGCTTCCCAGTGAAAGTCAGCTCGATAGGCGTCAGGACGCGCCCGTCTATTACCTACCCAACGGAGCGGTCTACGTGGCGCGAACCGATTGGCTAAGGCAGAACAATAGTTTCGTCGGCCATGGGACCAGGGCATATCTCATGCCCAACTGGCGGTCTGTTGATGTCGACAGTTATCTCGATTTGGTATATGCCCGCGCCATACTGGCCGAACTTGAGAAAGGGAACCTCATATGAGCAGCGTTCTTAAAGGCAACTTCCAGACGGCTAAATCCGTTGAGGCGAAAAAGGTCCTGGAGCCTGATGACCTTGATTCGCGCTTTGAGCGCGAAGCGATGAAGAAGCTGGGCGGGTCGATCGCCTACGTCGCCAAAAAGAAGGTGAAGTGGGCCGAGGAAGACAGCAAGTGAACAACCCCCAAGGATCGCTTGGTCTCCAACTGGTAGCCAAGATGGAGGAACTGACGTGGGACCGCCACGGCCCCATGGGCGTGGCCAATGCCAAACGCAACAATGCCTTCAAGGACAAGGGCAAATCTCTGGCGGCCCTTCGGCGCGAAAGCGTGGGAGACGGCAATTCTGCCGTGGTCATCGCCGCCGGACCTAGCCTGAAGCGTCAAGATCCCGCCAAATTGCTGCTGGAGCGTAGTTACAAAGGCGCCGTCGTTACCACTGAAAGCGCACTGCTTTACTGCCTACGCCAAGGCTTGGTGCCGGACCTTACCGTGACCTTGGACCCGCACGCCACGCGCATCGTCCGCTGGTTCGGCGATCCGCATCTTAGCCACGACTCGCTTAAAGCTGACGATTACTTCTCGCGCCAGGATATGGACAAGGCCTTCGCCGATGAAATGGCCGCCAACAAGGAAATTCTGAGCCTTCTGGATCAGTACGGTCCGCGCATCCGCATCGCCTTATCGACTTCGGCGTCAGAGGCGGTTGTCAACCGCGTGTTAGAAACCGGCATGCAGGTTTACTGGTGGAATCCCATGTTTGACGATCCCGATGCACCCGGCAGCATCACCGGTGAATTGCAGGCTATGAATAAATTTCCCTGCGTCAATGCCGGAGGCAATGTTGGCACCACCGCCTGGATGATGGCTGGGGAAGTTTTGGGGAAATCGCGCGTGGCGCTAACCGGCGTCGACTTCTCCTATTACGACGAGACGCCATACCGCAATACGCAATATTACAAGGAAGCGCTGGCTCTGGTTGGCGAGGAAAACCTCGACAGCATTTACATTCGCCTGTTCAATCCGCATGTTGAGGCATGGTTCTATACCGACCCGGCCTATATGTGGTATCGCGAGGCTTTCATGGAAATGGCAAAGGATGCCGATTTCCAAACTTTCAACTGCACGGGCGGCGGCATCGTCTTTGGAGACCCTGTCATTGTCTGCCCATTGGCGGAATTTTTGGATAAGCACGTCTGATGTCAAAGGTCCTCTTCATTAATCCCGTTGTGCGCGAGGAAGACGTTCCCCGCCATGTTCCTTATGGCATTGCGCTTTTGGCCGCCATCGCCATAGACAAGGGCCATCAAGTCCAGGTTTACGACGCCAATGCTTGGCGATTGGGAGAGGAGACATTGCGCGAGGTGCTGGCCGCAGATGATTGGCAGGCGATTGCGCTTGGCGGCATCACCACGGCGTATGGCTCAATAAAGCATACAATTAAAGTGGCCAGGGAAGTGTGCCCAAACGCCGTCATCATGCTGGGCGGCGGCGTGCTGACCAGCCTGCCCCAAGATATGATGCGCTGGTTGCCGGAGGTCGATGTTGGGTGCGTCGGCGAAGGTTTTGTCACCTTCCCAGAAATGCTGTCCATGATCGACAGCGGTCGGCGAGACTGGCAACAAATTCCCGGCACCATCTCGCGCGACGGCGCGGGAAATCCTGTTTTGTCCGCACAGCGCGCCTTGCTCGAAGATCTTGATTCCCTGCCCTATCCGGCCTGGGACCTCTTTCCGTTGGAAGAAGTATATTTCAAAAACAGTCAAATGCTTTATTCGCCGGAAGGCATGATGGCCCAAAGACGCCTCGACATCAATGTCAGCTACGGCTGTTCAATGATCTGCCGGTACTGTTACCATCTTGGCATCGCAGGCGACATGCGCTATGCCACCGGCGTGAACGGAGAAACGACGGTCGAATTTGACCAGCCCGGCAATTACACCAGATCCATTCGTTATCACAGTCCAGAATATATCGTGCGCATGGTTAAGCACATGCAAGATGCATACGCCGTCGATTACGTGCTGTTCCTAGATGAGAATCTGATGACGATGGATCAGCATTCCGGTCGCACCTGGATGAAGGAAATCTGCCGCCTCTGGCACGAGAACGGCCTTGCTCCAGTGCCGCGTCTTGATGAAGCGGGCATGATGACGGGCTGGACGGGCATTCATTGGTCAGGCACAAGCCACGCCACCCTTTGCACCAGGGAGGTATTGCAGATCATGCGGGCAGCCGGATGCTCGCATTTGGTCTATGGCTATGAGAGCTTTGCGCCGCATGTCTTAAAAACAGTTGGCAAGGGTTCGACCCCCGCCACCAACGAGCGCAGCTTTTACTGGACGCTGGAATCAGGCATCCGTCCAGTTCCAAATGTCATCATCGGATTCCCAAACGAGGATTTTGAATCCATTCGAGATAATATGGCCGCCTTCGAAAGGCTGGGCATTCAAGTCAGGCCGCATTTTGCAACCGCCTATCCAGGTTCGGAATGGTTTACCGTGTACCGCAAAAGCCTGGAAGAGCAGTATGGCGGCGATCTTGAGGCCTATATTCTCGATCTAGGCGATGCCACCAAGATCACAGGCATCATCTGCGAGAATTTCACGGCCGTTGAACTGATTGGTTTGCGCGAGCTGATGTGCGACGGCAACCATCGACTGATCGACGCCTATGAGCAAGCCTGGCTCCAGCGTCGAGGGCATAAGCCATGACGGCGGCCCGCAAAGTTTTCGTCCTTACGGGAAAGCGCGGCGGCTTCGGAGCCATGAAACCGATGCTTCGCCTGCTGCGCGACCGTGCCAACTTCCACCTGCAGCTTGTCGTCACCGATCAGCATGTCAGCGATAAGTTTGGCCGCACTATTCAGGAGGTCGAGCGCGAATTCAGCGTGGCGGCGGCAGTCGATATGGAGCAGAGTGACGATTCGCCAAAGGCGCGCGCCAAAGCTCTGGGCGTATGTCTTCAGCGCATGACCGACACCTTGACGGAATTAAAGCCGGATATATGCGTATTGTACGGAGACAGAGGCGAAGTGCTAGCCACAGCGACGGCAGCCACCATTCTCGGCATTCCCATTGCGCATTTGCAGGGCGGCGACGTTTCGGGATCACTGGATGAGCAAATGCGCCATGCCGTGACAAAATTATCGCATCTGCATTTTCCATCCACACAAGAGAGCGCCAACCGTATCTTGAAGATGGGCGAAGAGGATTGGCGGGTTCATGTGGTGGGTGACAATCACATCGACTTGATCGTTGCCGGTGATTATGCAAAACCCGACGAGGTTGAAGCTGAACTGGGCCTCGATTTGTCAAAGCCCGTCATCGTCGTTCTGCAGCATTCGGAAACGACGCAGCCCTCTGCTGCCTACAGCCAGATGGCGGAAACGCTGAAAGCGGTGGCCTCAACCGGGCATCAAGCAGTGGTGGTGCATCCTTGTTCGGATCAGGGATATGAAGGCATTTTGCGAGCCATTGACGAATTTGCCCCCTCCCCGCAATTCACGGTTCGGGTGAATCTGGACGCGCACTTATTCTGGGGTCTCTTGTCCGTGGCGTCGGTTATGGTCGGCAACTCCTCAGCGGGGCTGATCGAAACGCCCACTTTCCGCCTGCCCGCAATTAATGTCGGTCGCAGGCAGATAGGCAGGCTATGCGCCGAGAACGTCATCCATGCGCCTCACGAAGAGGACGCGATATCCAAGGCCCTGAGCGTTGCTCTGAGTGACGCCGCGTTTTTGCAACAAGTCAAGGCTTGCCGCCAACCCTTTGGCGACGGAACGGCGGGCATTCGCATCGTCGAGCTGCTGGGCAACATTCCTCTCGATCAGACACTGCTTGTCAAACGGATGACCTATTGAAACCCAGGGCCCTTTATTATAGCTGCTTGGCCTATCAGCCTGGGCCGCTGACGTTGGTTCACACAGCATTTGACGTTGTCGAACTGGAGGATCCGCGTTGCGACAAGGATGATATCCTGGCAGAGATAGACGTGCTGTTCGCTCCCCTGGGGTTTCCGGTCGATTCGTCTAGGATGAACCGCTGCAAGAGATTGCGTGCCATCGTCTCAAATACAACCGGCGTGCCGCATATCGACATGCAGGAAGCCAAAAGGCGCGGCATAGTCGTTTGTGCCTTGCATGATGAGCAGGCCTTTCTTGACACCATCACACCAACTGCGGAACACACGATAGGACTGATGATGGCCGCTTGGCGGCGCATTCCAGCCTGTCATGCCGCCGCTTGCGGTGGCGCGTGGGACCGCTTTCCCTGGGGTGCGCCCCGTATGCTCTCGCGCATGCGTTTAGGCTTGGTGGGCTATGGCCGCTTGGGGCGCAAGGTAGCTCAAATCGCCAAGGCCATGGGCATGGACGTCGCCTATTACGATCCTTTCGTGCCGGGCGGCATGACAGAGCTGCTTGCCCTGGCCAAGCGTTCGGACGTGCTAAGCTTGCATGCGCCAGCCACGGTGGAAACCAAGGGGTTGGTGCATCGAGAAATTCTGCAAGCCCTGCCTCAAGGCGCCATGGTCGTCAACACGGCAAGGGGAGAGTTGTTGGATAGTGAGGCGCTGCTCGACCTTCTGGAGGCAGGACACCTGTTTGCGGCGGCGCTCGACACGATCGACGGCGAGTATGACCCCGGATTCTCCAAATCCTTTGCCTCGTCACGTTTAGCCCGCTACGCCCGTGAGCATGACAATCTGGTGCTGACGCCCCATATCGGCGGCTCGACTGTCGATGCTTGGAGCGAAACCCAAACCCACGCAGTGATGAAGGCCGTCCGCGTCCTGGGATTGGAGATCGGACGATGATCGCCTGGGGGTTGGTGCCCGCCCGCGGCGGGTCAAAAAGCATTCCATACAAGAATTTGGTGCCCGTTGCGGGAATTCCTCTGCTGGATTACGGCGCTTTGGCCGCGCAGTCGTCTGGGGTCCTTGATAGGATTGTTTGCTCGACTGACGACGACATGATTGCAGGGCGCGCGCGCCACCTTGGAATCGAGGTCGACCGGCGACCTGATCACTTGGCTACTGACGATGCGGCTGTAGCCGACGTCGCGCGAGATTTCTTGAGTCGGCAACCGGTTGGCAACCGACCAGACGTCATCGTTCTCATTCAGCCAACCAGTCCATTTTTGTTGCCGCAGCACGTTCGAATGCTGGTCAAGGCTTTGGAATCGGATTTGACGGCCAATTCCGCCCAAACGGTAACGACGGTTCCACATAACCATCATGCCTGGAACCAGCGCGTGGTCGATGGCGATTATGTTTCTTTTCACTTCGAGGCAGAAAGAGCCATCGCCTACAACAAACAGAAAAAGCCCAAACTGTACATTTTCGGCAATCTCGTCGCAGCGCGCAGCCGCGCCCTATTGGCAGGCGAATCCTTTTTCGCAAAACCGTCGGTCTTCAAGGAAATCCCTTGGCCCTACGACCTTGATCTTGACTCGCCGCAAGATCTGAAATTGGCAGAGGCGATGCTAAGCGCTGGATTGGTCGATCTTCCACACATAATAAAGACTGAACCATGAGACTGTTTGACCGCGTCATATCCTTTGCCGTTGTGGCTTGCCTCCTTTTGTCAGTCGGGGTGCTGGCCTTTAGCACCTATCACTTTGGAAACGGCGCCCTGACCTGGCAAAAGGGATTGGTCGGTTTTGTCATTCCATCTGCAACCGCCCTGGGCGCGTGGATGACGCTGCGGGTTAGCCTTGCCGCGCGCAGGTTGATAGCGCTTTACGCGTTTTGCTGCGCCATTTCTGTTTACGCCGCACAAGCCTTTCTTTTATTTCGGCCGGCAGAAATGGAGAATTCTGCTGCCGCCCTTGGACAAAAGCTTGGCTTGCCCGTCGACCCTCGCACGAAGCGCGAAGTCATTGACGATTTGCGAAGCCAGGGCAAGGACGCTTGGCCTGCAGTCGTCACCACCAAATATCTGACCTCGCCGATTGAACATGATGGAAGGTCCATCTTGCCGCTTTCGGGCATCAGCCGCGTCCTGTCGGTCAATTGCAATGAATTCGGCACTTGGATGATCTATCCCGCCGATGAGCACGGCTTTAACAATCCTCTTGGTTTATGGCAAAGGCAGGTTCACATTCTTGCCATTGGCGATTCATTCGTGCATGGCGCCTGCGAACCGCCCGGCAAAGACCTTGTCTCTGTGCTGCGTGAAAGTGAACCCGCCACATTGAACATTGGCATCGGTGGCCGCGGTCCCTTAATGGAGCTGGCAACATTCATCGAGTACGCGCCGACGGTGCGCCCCGCACTGACCTTATGGTTCTATTACGATGGCAACGACCTTGTGAACCTAGCCGACGAGCGGAATCGGGAAATTCTGATGCGCTACCTGCGCCAGGATTTCAGCCAAGGGCTCATCAACCAACAAGATGCCATCGATACAGCACTCAAGCAGCTCGTCAATCAGGCCGCATCAGGAGATTTTCGCAAGTCTGCGAGAGCGGCAATCGTTGACTTCATCTTGCTGCGCCCGCTTCGCGCTACGCTTGGCCTGAATGCAACCGGCACCGTCGAAGTCCTGACTACAGTTGAGGATTATCTGTCCTTAATTCCCTTGTTCAAAGAAACCATGACCAAGGCCGTAAAGCTGGCGCAGAGCTGGAACGGCAAGATCGTGTTCGTATATTTGCCGTCTCTCGAAATGCTGGTAGATCCCAAACATATTGACACGCGGCAGGCCGTGCTTAACGCGGCACGGGACAGCGGCCTTGAAATCTTGGACCTCACCGCCGCCTTTAAGGCAGAGGATGCCGCTGCTACAAGATTTTGGTACGGCCCGGGAACCCATTATTCGGCGGAAGGGTACCGGTTCGTCGCTGAATCGGTTTCGCGCTCCATCGCCCAGACCAAGGACCTCCGATGAGACGCGTAAAGTGCGCCTCCTCTCTTGGCTTTGGCGCGTTTCTTTGCTTTCTTTTTCTGCTCGCGGATCTCGCTGTGTCTGTTACCGCCTTGCGCGATAGACCCGGCATTCCAGCCGGCCTTTACGTTCAAGATCAAGATCGCCCCTATGCCATGGCCCAAAATGTCGCCATCTCCATTGACGAAGGAGTTGCCTATACGGTCCGCACGAATGAGCGAGGATATCGGGATGATGCCTGGACGCTGAATGCCACCATACGTGTTCTTGTTCTTGGTGACGGCATGGCGACGGGTGCGGGCGGTCCAAGCGAGGATGCCTTTCCCGCAAAGGCGGGCCGCCTTCTAGAAAGGGCCAATGTCAGGCTCTACAATGCAGCGGTAGGCGGTTACGGGCTGCACGAGAACTTGGCGACGTTGAAGCGCGAGTGTGCATTTCTTAGGCCGACACTTGTCCTCACGGCATATTGGTATGATGACATGCTGCCTGTCGCTAGCGCGCCGTCAACTGTTGCTGCGCAAACGGACAAACCGATTTCAAGCTATTTCAAGCTGGCGCATCTAAGGGCCTGGCTTTCGTACTACGGCTGGCACCCGACGCAAATTGCTGAGCGTATTTGGGGCCTAGCTGATCTTGATGCCTCCTATTTGGCGCGATACCTGAAGACCGGACATGGCGACTTTCTGAAGAAGGAACGGGCAGAAGCGGCTGCTGACATTGTTCTCAAGATGCAGGCCGAGGCAAATGCATGCGGCAGCGGTTTTGCCCTGGCAGTTTTACCGACCTTTGCCGAAGCCTATTACGGGCTTCGCGAACCTGCGACGCAAAATTTGTTGGCCGCAATTGGTTCAAGCGTCAATGTGCTGGACATAAGGAACCACATTCCGCTCGGCAGCCGCCTGATGTCAGGCCTTGACAATCACTACGACAGATTTGGCAATGAAATGATTGCTGGCATTCTAGCGGATTTCGTCGGCAATTCCTTGGCGTTGTCTAACAAGCCATGAAGTATCGAGTCCGCCTTCACTTGATGGGTTATCATTGATGCCTTTATCCGTATATTTGGTTGATCTTACCTATACCCAGCAGACTGTCGCCGCCGATGTCATGCCTGCCGGCGTTGGGTGCCTAGCGACTTATGCAGAGGCGCATGGCGCCGCAACTGATCGCATTCGCCTGTTTAAATATCCCGAAAAGCTGATCGAAGCTCTAGAGGTCGATTCCTTTCCAAACGTCATTGGGTTCTCGAATTATATTTGGAACGGAACACTAGCCTACGAATTCGCCAAGACGATCAAGCGCCAGAACCCTGAAACGATCATCGTTTTCGGCGGCCCCAACTATCCGCTTGAACCTGCGCCTCAAATAGCGTGGCTCAAGGAACATCCAGCCGTCGATTTTTATGTCGCCAAGGAAGGAGAATTGGCCTTCCTACGTCTCCTGCATGCGCTGGCGCAAGGTGACGTCGATGCAGTAAAGCGCCAAAGCATTCCCTCTGTGCATGCCATCGCAAGCGACGGACAGGCCTTCATCTCCCCCCTAGGCGAACGAGTCGCCGAACTTGATGAGATTCCATCCCCCTACTCAACTGGCCGCTTGGATGAATTCTTCGATGGGACCTTGCTGCCCATTGTACAGACGAACCGCGGTTGCCCCTTCACCTGCACTTTCTGCATTGAGGGAGACAGCTTCTTCTCGAAGGTTTATCGCAACTCTGCAGACAAGATTGGCGAAGAGCTAAGCTATATCGGACGCAAGATGCAGGACGTGCGGAGCAGGGGTGGCCGCAACGACTTGTTCATCGCCGATTCAAATTTTGGCATGTACGTAAACGATCTTGATACGTGTCGCGCTCTAGCGCAGACCCGCCTCGACTTCGGATGGCCTGAGTACATCAATGTCGCTACCGGCAAAAACCAAAAGGAGCGCGTGCTGGAGGCATCGAAGATCATCGACGGCGCCTTGCGTCTTTCCGGCTCGGTGCAAAGCCTGACGCCAGAGGTGCTGGACAATATCAAGCGCAAAAATATTTCACCAGACGACATCATGGACCTGGCGCTGAAGGCCAGTGAAACTGGCGCGAACACCTACAGCGAAATCATTATGGCCTTGCCAGGAGAGACCAGAGCCACTCATCTCGAGACTATCCGCACGGTAATGGATGCAGGCTTCACAAATCTTTATCTTTTTCAGCTGATGATGCTTCCTGGCACAGAGTTGTCGGCGCCGCATACGCGGGAGAGGTTCTCCATGCAGGGACGGTTTCGCGTTCTTCCGCGCTGCTACGGCCACTTCAAGCTGGGCGGGGATGAAGTGCTGGCGGCAGAGATCGAGGAAATCTGCGTGGAAACCAGCACATTTTCCTTCGACGACTATGTCGTCTGTCGGCGATTCCATCTATTGGTGACGCTGTTTTACAACGATGGCGTTTTTGGCACGCTGCTGAAGCTGCTGCGCCTACTTAAGCTCTCGGTCTTTCGCTGGGTAGAGTGCATCGCCGAGACAAAGATGTCACCGCGCCTGCAAGGGCTGATCGACGCGTTCGATCAAGCGACGCAAGACGAACTTTGGACATCGCGAGAAGACCTTGAAGCCTTTACGAAAGCCCCGGGTTCAGTCGAGCGCTATATCGCAGGGGAGCTAGGCAACAATCTTCTGTATGTACATAAGACCCTGGCTATCACACAGTATGTTGACGAACTCGTCTTACTCTCCAGGGACAGCATGAGGAAGGTTTTGTCAGAGGGCGGGCTTGACA
Source organism: Alphaproteobacteria bacterium (assembly GCA_015231795.1). Taxonomy (NCBI): domain Bacteria; kingdom Pseudomonadati; phylum Pseudomonadota; class Alphaproteobacteria; species Alphaproteobacteria bacterium. The sequence continues at coordinate 146,682 of JADGAX010000002.1, forward strand.
CTCCCTCGCATTTAGCCTTCGTCGACGATGCTTTGACATACCACCGTTCTCGCCTGTTTGATCTCTTTTCTGATCTGGATCGCAAGGTGGAAGTGATGCAAGAATTTGACATCGCGGCCTTCGAAAGCGATCCGCAAGCTGCTGACATCGACAGTTATCGCCTTGAGACGCCGACTATGTATGTCTTCCAACTTGCAGACGAGCAAAAGGAGCTGATTCGCCGCAATCTTGGCATTTACGGCTCGACCCCGGTCGGCATAGGTCGCATCCTGTCGAAAGTTTACGTCAAGCGCATTTTGCGCCATTCCAAACCGCAGGCTGGCAAGGCCTGCACACTTCCTTCCCTATAAGACTAGAAGAGGTTCTTCCATGCGCATTATGATTTTGGGCGGTGACGGTTACCTTGGCTGGCCGACGGCTATGTACTTTTCTAAGCAAGGACACGACGTCGCGATCGTCGATAGCCTTAGCAAGCGCTATTGGGAGGCTGAAGTCGGTGCCGAGCCTTTGGTGCCTATCCGCACCCTTCAGGCCCGCGTGCGACGCTGGCAGGAGCTGACCGGGCGCAGCATAGACTTGTTCGTTGGCGACATCGCAGCCAACCACCGCTTTACCTACAACGTGCTGGAGAGTTTCAATCCAGAAGCAATCATTCACTATGCCGAGCAGCCCTCGGCGCCATATTCGATGCAGGATCGCGCCAGTTGTGTCAGCACGCAGCACAACAACGTCGTCGGCACACTGAATGTCATGTTCGCCATGCAGCACACCTGCCCTAAGGCCCACATGGTCAAGCTGGGCACGATGGGCGAGTACGGCACGCCCAACATTGACATTGAAGAGGGATGGCTGGAAGTCGAGCATAAGGGCAGAAAGGATCGTATGCTCTACCCCAAGAAACCAGGCTCCTTCTACCATCTCTCCAAGGTCCATGACTCGAACAATCTGGAATTCGCCTGCCGCGTTTGGGGTATGCGCGTGACCGATTTGAATCAGGGAGTGGTCTATGGCATAGACACCGATGAAACGACGCTGCATGCCGACTGCAATACGAGTTTTCACTACGACGCCGTCTTCGGTACTGTTCTCAACCGCTTTATCGTGCAGGCGGTATTTGGCGCGCCGCTGACTGTTTACGGCAAGGGCGGGCAGACGCGCGGCTTCCTTAACGTCCGCGACACACTGCGCTGTGTCGAACTGGCCGTTCAGAATCCCGCCGGGGAGGGTGAGTTTAGGGTCTTTAACCAGTTCACCGAGCAATTCTCGGTGATGGACTTAGCGCTGTTGGTTGAGAAAGCAGGCGCTACGGCAGGGCTTAAGGTCAAGATTGACCATATTGTCAATCCGCGAGTTGAGCAGGAGGAGCACTATTACAACGCCGTCCACACCGGCCTGCCAAAACTTGGACTTAAGCCGCACCTGCTTAACCAGGAACTGTTGCTGTCCATGATTGCCTATGTGCAAAAGCACAAGGAGCGCATTGATCCCAATCTCATTCAACCGACTGTTCGCTGGAAGTTGCGCTGAGCGAGACTTGTCGTGGCCTCGGTCGATCTCGTCTTTCTGAACGGCTGGACTTTTGTTCCTGCAGTTCTTAAGGCGGCGACCGGGCGCCCGGTTGCCATCCTGGGGCGCAACTTCGCTTTTAGGCCGTTCAGGCCTTTGTTGAACAAGCTGGCAGATGTCGCCGAAAATTCTGGGCTGTTCCGTCCGCTTTACGACTTATGCCCAGAGCTGGCCTATTACCGCGAATTTCTGGGCTATGCGGACCGCACAGACCTATTCGCCCGCACCCTGAACGCTCAGCGGCAACTATACGGCTTCTCGGTCTTCGACAGTCATGCGCCGGATTATGCCATCGCCGCCAAGCACGCCGCCTGCAACAATACGCGACTTTTAGCGCTGACCCCATTCTTGCTGCAAGCCTTGGAGGCACGCCGCGATGAAGGAGACACACGAGTCTCCGGCGTTGACCAGGACGCGCTAGCTCTGCATGAGGCTTACTTCGGGAAAGGCCCCGCGTTTTCCGTCGAAGCAAGACGAGAGATGCGCATCCTGACAAACGCACTGCATGCTCTTATGATGCTGGCTTATGGTTGCCTTTGGATATTGTCTCGCATACGGATGAACGCAAATCATGACGCGCGCCGCCGACTTGGTGTCGATTTTTCCGGAGCCGACGACAGGCGCGGTTTTCAGTTGGTTCGCGAAATTGTTTCCAGCCCTGGCGACGTGCTCTACGTCTTTCGTCGCCCAAATCCGCCGCCCCAAGATGTCTTGGCTGTCGCCGGTTATGCTTGCGCAGCCATCGGAGATGGATACTTCACGCCCAAAGCGGCGCTCGCGGCCATTAAGCTGCTGATTAACGACACGCTGCGTTTGGCGCGCCTAGCCATCAATTTGTCGCCGGAACTGTTCACGCAAGTCACCGCCATGCCCGTGCGCAGGCTTGCCTACCGCGCCTTTTTCAACCGCCACCCGTGCGACTACTTTCTAGCCCGCGACGATTACAACAGCGAGCACAGCTTGCGTTCTCAGGAACTAAGGCGGATCGGCGGCCGTTCGCTTGGCATCATGCACGCCATTCCGTCCGACAATGACGAGGAACCCAGCATGTGGTTCGTCGATTTTGATTATTACTACTGCTTCGGCAGGCGGATCGTTAAACACCACCCCGAGTGGCCCAAGCACATGACGGTTAGGCTGGAAGGCGCCTGGGCCATGTCAAGCCAGCAACTTGAGCGGCTGCATGATCCCAGACCCAACGATTTCATCTTCTACGGCCGGGGCGGTCTGCGAGAAGGTGCAATGATTGACGTCGTGCGCAAGCTGGCTGTGCACTTTAAGGATCGCACTGTCTATATCAAGCTGAAGGCTGGAAGCCGACGTTATCCACCAAACATGCAGGAATTGATGAAGGACCTGCCAAGGAACGTCTCTGTTATAGACCCCGCTGCAGATACCTACGACCTAATGTTCAAGGCGCAGTACGCTTTCAGCTCTGGCTCGACTGTCATTGCAGAGGCGCTGCAATATGGCTTAAAGGTCTTTGTGTTCGATCTGCATCCAGAGCTGCCCTTTGTATTCCGCAACTTTCCGGGCTTGATCGTCGGTTCGGCTGAAGAAATGATTAAGCGGATAGAGAGGATGGAAAGCGGGCAAGAAACATACGATGCCGCCAGATTCAGCGATCTGATAGAGATCGGTTCTCGGAACATATTCAAGGTCATTCGCAGCGATATGAGCCAGCCGCCCAATAAGGCGCCTAACTCTCAACCGAGGTAGATTATGCAGCAACAGACGCAAACGCCAACCGACGATGTATTGTTTGGTCTTCCCCGCGAAGTCAGATTCTGCAAGCACTGCATCATCTCGAACCAACGTCCTTCATCAACCGTGGAATTCAAGAACGAGAACAAGAAGGAGACGATTGGCTTCGACGAGGATGGCGTATGCTCGGCTTGTCGCTTTCATGAGCGAAAGTGGAGCGAAATCGATTGGGAGGCGCGCCACCGTCAGTTTCTTGAACTTCTTGACCGCCACCGCAGCAAGGACGGCAGTTACGACGTTGTCGTGCCGGGTTCAGGGGGCAAGGACAGCGTCTATGCTTCTCATGTTCTGAAGCATAAGTATGGCATGCATCCGCTAACTGTTACGTGGCCGCCGCACATGTATACCGACATTGGGCGCCACAATTTCGAGGCCTGGATCGCTAGCGGCTTTGACAATATTAGTGTGCATCCCAATGGCAAGGTGCATCGCTTGCTAACCCGCCTAGCCTTCCTGCGACTCTTGCACCCATTTCAGCCTTTCATTCTGGGCCAAAAGCAAGTGGGACCTAGGATCGCCCTTAAATACGGCGTTAAGCTTGTAATGTACGGCGAGAGCCAGGCCGAAGGCGGCACCAAGGTTGACGATGATGGGCGTGTCATGCCCAGGCATTTTTATTCGGCGCCATCCACCGAGAGGCTAAATGTCAAACTGGGCGGCACCAGCATTCCAGAATTGATGGGCATGGGCATCGATCTGTCTGAACTGCACCCCTACCTGCCGCTGGATATCAACGACGTCGCTAAAGCCGGAATCGAGGTCCATCACATGGGCTATTACGAACATTGGCGCCAGCAGGAAAAGTACTATTATGCCGTCGATAATTGCGGCTTTAAGCCCAATCCCGAGCGTCTGGAAGGCACTTACCAAAAGTATTCCAGTCTCGACGACAAGTTGGATAGCTTCCACTACTACACGACTTTCGTTAAGTTCGGCATTGGTAGAGCCAGCTATGATGCCGCCCAGGAAATCCGCAACCGCCACATTACCCGAGAAGAAGGCGTCGCTCTGGTTCAGCGCTATGACGGCGAATTTCCGAAGAAGTATTTTCCGGAATTTCTGGAATATACTGGCCTCGACGAGGAAGCTTTCTGGGCAAGGATTGACGCTAACCGCTCGCCTCACTTATGGACGAAGAAGGGCAACGAGTGGGTTCTGCGCCATCAGGTAAGCTAGGGATCAGACATGGAGCACTTCGCATCCTGCTTTGCCATTGGCGACCGGCGCATCGGACCTATGCACCCTTGTTTCGTTATTGCCGAAGCGGGGGTCAATCATTTCGGCAGTATGGAGAAGGCATGCGCCCTGATTGACCTTTCGGTACGGGCAGGTGCCGATGCCGTCAAGTTCCAACACTTCAAAACGGATCGGCTGGTCGGAGCCAGCGCCCCGGATTGGCGCGAACGCCTGCGAAGCAAGGAACTGCCTGATGACGACATACTGCGCCTTCGTGATTACGCGAAGGGACAGGGCATTATGTTTCTATGCACAGGCCATGATGAGGAAGCACTTGATTTTCTCGATAGAACGGTCGGCGTCCCGGCTTTCAAGATCGGTTCGGGCGAGGTTGGCAACTGGCCTTGGCTGAAGGAGATCGCCAAAAGAGGAAAGCCAATCATTCTGTCCACTGGAATGTATGGGATCGAGGATGTAAATGCAGCCACACGCGCAATTGCAGAGGGGGGTGAATCGCGATTGTCCTTGCTGCATTGCGTGACAAGTTACCCAACCGACCCCAAGGACGCAAATTTGTCGGCTATTGCACAATTAAAAGCGATTTTCAACGGCCCAGTCGGTTATTCAGATCATACCGTCGGCACAGCAGTGCCGTTGGCCGCGGTCGCATTGGGGGCCAGAGTAATCGAAAAACATATCACGCTTGATCGCGACGTCCCCAACGCCCAGGATTGGAAGGTTTCTTGTGACGCCGAAAGCTTTCCTCGCTTCGTAACTGAGATCAGGGAAGTCGAAGCTGCGCTTGGCGGCGCCGTGAAGGCGCCAACGCAAGCTGAGAGAAAGTCCGTCGCCTGGGCCAGGAAAAGTTTGTCTGCGCGCAGCGACATTCCTGCCGGCACTGTTCTGACGCAAGGCCATCTGCTGGCGCAGCGCCCCGGCAACGGCATCCCACCCAGCCAGGAATCCAGTCTGATCGGCCGAAAGGTCCGCTTTGATATTTCCGAGGGTACGCAATTGACATTCGAAATGCTTGAGTCATGAACAATCTGCGGCTAATCGCTAGGCTTGACATCAAAGGACCTAATCTGGTTAAGACCGTTCAGCTTGAGGGACTTCGTGTGGTCGGAGACCCCCAGGAACACGCGACGCGCTACTATCAATTGGGCGCCGATGAATTCATCTACATGGACATCGTCGCCAGCCTTTACGGGCGTAACAACCTGCAAGACATCGTCCGGCGAACGGCTGAGAAGGTTTTCGTACCCGTCACCGTCGGAGGCGGATTGCGCTCCGTCGAAGACGTGCGCTCGATCCTACTTGCAGGCGCCGACAAGGCGGCAATCAACACCGCCGCTATCGCTCGACCGCAACTGATCAGCGAAACGGCGGAGCAGTTCGGTTCGCAATGCATGGTCCTGTCGATTGAAGCCAAGCAAATTGCCCCTAGCAAGTGGGAGTGCTACACCGACAACGGACGTGAACGAACCGGGCGCGACGTTGTCGAATGGGCCAAGCACGGCGAAAGCCTGGGTGCTGGAGAAATTCTCATTACTTCAGTCGACCGCGAGGGAACGCGCAAGGGATTCGACATGGATCTGATTAAATCCGTTACCAATGCCGTCGGCATACCGGTCATTGCTTCCGGAGGACTTGGCAGTTCCGAGGACCTCATCAAAGTGGCAAGGGAGACCGAAGTCAGCGCAGTGGCAATGGCCGATATTCTTCATTTCAAACGAAAGACTTTGCCCGAAATCCGCCAGGCCGCCATTAGCGCTGGCCTTTCCGTGCGGAGAATATGATGACCACTGTGACTGTAATCGATTATGGCGTCGGCAATCTTTTGAGCGTGGCGCGCGCATTAAGTCAGATCGGCGCTACGCCCGTCGTGACGGACGATTTGAATCTAATTGCCAGTGCACAGCATCTAGTTCTGCCTGGCGTCGGCGCCTTTGCCCACGGCATGCAGGGCCTATCCAAGCGCGGCATGGACAAGTTGGCCATCGCCCACGCTCAAGCAGGAAAGCCGTTGCTGGGGATTTGCCTTGGCATGCAGATGCTGTTGGATGAGAGCGGCGAATTCGGTGTGCATGCGGGACTTGGCTTGATTTCCGGCAAAGTGTCGGCAATTCCCAACACCGACGCCCAGGGCAAACCGCACCGCATTCCGCATATTGGATGGAACGCTCTGAGGCCGCCGCAGGGGAGGGACTGGAGAGGCACGTTGCTGGAGAGTACCCCTGACGGCGCCTGCGTATATTTCGTGCATTCCTTTGCCGCCAACCCATCGCATGCCGCCGACAATTTGGCCGAGGTTGACTATAATGGACTTAAAATCTGCGCCGCCGTTCAAAGAGATAATGTCATGGGCTGTCAATTCCATCCCGAAAAGAGCGGAGACGTCGGTCTGTCCATTTTGAAGCGCTTCACGGAACTTTCGCAATGACCGTCCCCCGTCCCTCTGTTGCCGATCCGGCGCTTTCGCGACCCGACTGGACGAAGGCCCAGCCCCGCGACCCGACCAAATTGTGGCTCGACAAGAACGAGAATTGCGACCCAGAACTGTCGCGAATCGTGACCGCGGTCATGCGCTCGCTGCCGCCCGAAGCCTACTTTACCTATCCCGACAATGCGCCGCTCTATGCAAAGCTGGCCGACAGTTTGGAGCTGTTTCCCGAGCAGTTAATCTTGACCGCGGGATCCGACGGCGCCATCCGCGCCGTCTTCGAGGCCTATATTTCGCCGGGCGACGTGGTTCTGCACACCAATCCCACCTTCGCCATGTACAGCGTCTATTCGCGCATGTATGGCGCCAAAGCCATTGCGCTTGATTACCAGCCCTCAGACGATGGCCCGCAATTGCTGTCGGCACAAATTATCGAGGCGATTGCCAAGCAACGCCCGAAGCTGGTCTGCCTGCCCAATCCCGACAGCCCCACCGGCACCGTTTTTCCCATTCGAGAGATGGAGCTGATCATCCGGGCGGCAGGGCGCGTTGGCGCGCTGATCCTGATCGACGAAGCCTATTTCCCCTTCCACGCCGAAAGCTGCATCGCCTGGACGCGCCGCTTCGAGCACCTAGTGGTGGCGCGCTCGACCGGCAAGGCCTGGGGTTTGGCGGGCCTTCGCATCGGCTATGCCGCCGCCTCGCCAGAAGTCGCAAAGGTATTGCACAAGGTGCGCCCCATGTATGAGGTGAACACCGTCGCCGTGCACGCTTTCGAACGCATGCTGGACCATGCGGGGGATATGCTGCAATCGGTAAGGCGCTTGCAAGCAGGCAAGGACTTGTTCCTTTCAGAAATGACAAGGCTTGGCTATCGCACCTTGAAGGGGCAGGGCAATTTCTTGCATGTCGCCTTCGCGGCCAACGCCGACAAGGTGCATGCAGCGCTTGAGTCTTTGGCCTATTACCGCAAGGACTTCAACGAGCCTTGCCTTAAAGGCTATTCGCGCTTTTCGGCCACCACGGCCCAATTGTTCCAGCCCCTGATTGATCGCATCTCGGAGGTATCGTGACGCCCAACGCCATTCATGTAGCGGTTATCGGCTGCGGCAGGATCGCAGGCCATCATTGCCGTTCGATCGCCGGAATGCCCGGCGTGAAGCTGGCCGCCGTCTGCGATTTGGTTCCGGAGAAGGCCAAGGCTTACGGCGACGAGTTCGCCGTTCCCTTCTACACCGATTATCGAAAGCTGCTGACGCAGCATCCGGAAATCAGCGTGGTGGCGGTGATCACCCCATCTGGCATGCATCACGAACATGCGCTTGAGATGATCGAACGTTGGGGCAAGCATGTGGTGGTGGAAAAGCCCACTTTCATGAAGCCCAGTCAGTTGACCGACGCCTCCGAAAGAGCGCAAAAGGCTGGCGTGCAACTTTTTCCAGTTTTTCAAAACCGGCACAATCTGGCGGTCAAGCGCGTGAAGAAGGCCATCGATACTGGCGAATTGGGCGAGATTCGCATTATGGCGGTGCGTACGCGCTGGTGTCGCCCGCAGCGTTACTATGACATGGCCCCGTGGCGCGGCACTTTCGCCCAGGATGGCGGCTGCCTGACCAACCAGGGCATTCATCATGTCGATCTGCTGCGCCATCTGGGCGGCGAGGTCAAGCGCGTCTCGGCAACCATGCGCACGCTGGGGGCTTCAATCGAGGTGGAGGACACGGTTGTCGCTACCGTGACCTATGGCGATTCCAAGGTCGGCACGCTGGAAGTGACGACGGCGGCAAGGCCGATCGACTATGAAGCGTCGCTGTCCATCGTGGGGTCGGAAGGCTTGGCGCAGATCGGCGGCATCGCCGTCAACGAGCTTCAGGTTTTCACCCCCGATCCTTCCGCCTGTGCTGCCAATTCGGAAGATTTCTCCGGCTGCGTCTATGGCGAGGGGCACAAAGTGATCTACCAGGACATTGCGGCTTTCTTCAATGAAGGCAGGCCTTATCCCGTGACGCAGGAAGACGCTTTCGCCTCGATACGCCTGCTCAATTCCTTTTATCGCTCCGACGAGGCGAATGGCGGCTGGATTGACGTGATGGACGGCGGCGAATCGACCCGTCTGGGCCGCTACAGCGAGGAACTGGCCAATCTATACCGGACGGTCGAAGCATGATGCGGGTTGGCATTGCGGGCTATGGCGTCGTCGGCAAACGCCGTCGCCACTTCATCGATCTGCGCGACGACATGCAGACGGTCGCCGTCTGCGACCGCAACTTCGCCCAGGAAGGCGCGTTCGAGGATGGCGTCCGACATTACCAGACGCCCCAACGCCTGTTGGAGGCCGAGGATCTCGACGCCCTGTTCGTCTGCCTGACCAACGACGTGGCCGCCAACGTCACCATTGCCGGATTCGAGAAGGGCCTACATGTCTTTTGCGAAAAGCCGCCGGGGCGCGATCTGGCCGATATCGCGCGTGTGATCGAAGCCGAGCGGAAGCATCCGAAGCTGGTCTTGAAATACGGCTTCAATCACCGCTATCACGATTCGGTGCGCGACGCGCTGTCCATCATGCGCTCGGGCGAGCTGGGACGCGCCGTCAATCTGCGCGGCGTCTACGGCAAGTCCAAGTTCGTGAGCTTCGGAGCGCATTCCGACTGGCGCACCAAGCGCGAGCAATCGGGCGGCGGCATCTTGCTCGACCAAGGCATCCATATGGTGGATTTGATGCGCCTGTTCGCAGGCGAATTCACCGAGGTGAAAAGTTTCGTCGACAATCGTTTCTGGGGCCACGACATCGAGGACAACGCCTACGCGCTGATGCGCACGCATGACGGCGTGGTGGCGATGCTGCATTCCACCGCCACTCAATGGCGCCACCGCTTCAGTCTTGAGATAACGTTGGAGAAGGGCGCCCTGATCCTGTCCGGCATTCTTTCCGGCTCGAAAAGCTATGGCGCCGAGACGCTGACTGTGCTGTGGGCCGACGCCGAGGACGATTCAGGCGATCCCAGGGAACAAACCACGCGTTACCGCAAGGACCCGTCCTGGGCTGACGAGGTGGGCGAATTCGCCAACGCCGTCTTGCGGGGCGGAAAGATCGAAGCCGGCTCGTCGCTGGATGCCTGGAATACGATGCAGCTGGTCTATCGCATTTACTGCGCCGATCCGGCATGGCAAGCCAAGTGGAACCTGTTTGACAGCGTGGAGAACTTCATCCCATGACGCGCATTATCGGACTCGTCCCCGCCCGCATGGCGGCCAGCCGATTTCCCGGCAAGCCCCTGTTTCCTATCTTTGGGCGACCCATGCTGGAACATGTGTTCGAACGCGCCAAGATGTTCAAGCGCTGGGACGCCTTGGCCATCTGCACCTGCGACGAAGAGATCAAATCCTTTGCCGACGCCAGGGGCTATCCGGTCATCATGACGCGATCAGATCACGTGCGCGCCCTGGACCGCGTGGCGGAAGCCGCGACCAAATGCGGATTTGACATCCAAGATGGCGACATCGTGCTCAACGTGCAAGGCGACGAGCCGATGATGCACCCCGACATGATCGCCGCTACCATCGCACCGATGGAAGATCGCCCCCAGGAAGTGCAAGGCACGATCCTGGCCATGGATATCGTCGATGAGGCGCAGTACCGCAACCCGGACGCCCTGAAGATCATCTGGGACCTGAAGGGCAAGGTGCTTTACACGTCGCGAGCACCTCTGCCCTATTGCAAAAGTTTTTCTCCAGATTTGGGGGCCAGGCGCATCTACGGCATTTTCGGCTTTCGCTGGCATTTTCTGAAATTGTTCACCCAGTTGGAACCCTCGCCGCTGGAAGTCAAGGAAGCCTGCGACAGCAACCGTCTGTATGATCACGGCTACCACCAGCACATAGCGCCTTATCCCTATCGGCCCAGCTTTTCCGTGGACAGCCCGCACGACATCGCCACCGTCGAGGCGGCGATGGCGCAAGATCCCCTGTGGGGCAGCTATTGACCGAGCATCTTCGTTGCCCGGCCTGCCATGCCCACCCGCTGCAGTCGGGGGACGCTGGCCTTTCCTGCCCCGCCTGCGGCAAATCCTTTCCCATCGATCCGAATTTGGGGATCGTTCAGTTTCTTGCCCCCGAAGAAGCGGGATCCAACAAGGGAAACATCCAGGCATGGTGGAGCGACCTCTACCGCCAGCTCTACGAGCCAACCGACCGCGCCCTGACCCGAGAATCATTTGCCTGCAAGCTGGCGCAGACCGAAGACCTGTTTCGCAAGCGCCGATTGCTTCCGGTCGTCGAGATGCCGCTTTCATCCCTCGCTGGCAAGCAGGTACTTGAAATTGGGCCGGGCGGCGGGGCGCATTCCTGTCTCTTCGCCCAATACGGAGCCAAGGTCACGGCACTGGACATTACCCCGCCGCGCGCCGCCTCGACCAACAGGAAGCTGAAACTGATTGGCGACGGATCGGGACAAGCCTATCAGGGTGACGGCGAGAATCTGCCCTTCCAGGACGCCAGCTTTGATATCGTCTATTCCAATGGCGTTCTTCACCATTCGGAGAATACGAAGCGCTGTCTGGCCGAAGTCTTCAGGGTTCTAAAACCGGGCGGCAAGGCCGTGCTCATGCTTTACGCCCGCCACTCGGCGATTTTCTGGTGCAACATCGTGCCGCGCGGATTGTTCACTGGCGAGATGTTCCGCTGGCCAGAAGCCGAATGGATCGGGCGCGTCACCGAGGGCAAGCCCAAATTCGGCCAGACCAAGAACCCCTATACCCGCGTTTACAGCGAAGCCGAACTGAGGCGCGAACTTCAAATCTTCAAGATCACAAGCCTTAGAAAATCAAGTTTCCAGTGGGACAATTTCGCCATCCCGCGTCTGACGCAGTTTCGAAACTGGATTCTCATGCGGCTGGGGCGCAAGCCGCACCCTGGCGGCGAACTGGTCTATGGCGCGCCCTTCGTCGCTGAAACAGGGTGCGAGCTTTCGCTGGGCAAATATATCGGTTTTGCATGGAACATCGTGGCGGAGAAAGCGCAATGAGCGACAAAACGGCCCTGGTGACGGGCGGCACGCGCGGCATCGGCAGGGCCATCGCCGAGGCGCTGCACAAGCGGGGCGAGCGTGTCATCGTGACGGGAACGAAGCCGGACGGGCTTGCCCCCGACGGCTGCCAATATGAGGCGATCGACTTTGCCGATGGTCAGGCGACAGCCGAATTTGCCAGGCGCGTCGCGGCCATGGGCATCGACATCCTGATCAACAATGCGGGCATCAATAAAATCGCCCCCTTCGCCGAAATCGATCCTGGCGACTTCGCGGCCATTCAAGCCGTCAACGTCACGGCGCCCTTTCTGCTGGCGCGCGCCGTTTTGGGACACATGAAAACGTCCGGCTGGGGGCGCATCGTGAACGTCTCCTCGATCTGGGGAAAAATATCGCGCGCGCAGCGCGGCGCCTATTCCACCAGCAAATTCGCGCTGGACGGCATGACGGCGGCCCTGGCCGCCGAAGTTGCCGCCGATGGCATTCTGGTCAACTGCATAGCACCCGGCTTCATCGATACCGAACTGACAAGACGGGTGCTGGGGCCGGAAGGTTTTGCGAAGGTGGTTGCCGACATTCCAATCGGTCGGCTGGGCAAGCCAAACGAAATCGCCACCTTTGCCGCTTGGCTTGCCAGCCCGGAAAATACCTACATTTCCGGCCAGAACATAGCCATCGACGGGGGCTTCACACGTGTTTGAGCCTTTGGTCATACAGTCGCACAAGGGGCCTTACGAGGTTCACTTTATCGAGGGCGCTCTTGAACAGCTGAACCAATCCGACCTGTCGAAGTCGCATCTGATCATTGATCGTCGCGTGGCTGAACTTTACGCAGGCCAGATGGATCGCCTGCTGGCTCACCCTTCGCTGCTTCTGATCGACGCCACGGAAGACGCCAAATCGCTGGAACGCTTCCCTGGCTACGTGTCTCACCTCGTGGCCAAGGGCGTTAAGCGCGGCCATATGCTGGTCGCCATCGGCGGCGGCATCTTGCAAGACATCACCTGCTTTCTGGCGGCCACCATGTTGCGCGGCCTTGATTGGCGCTTTCTGCCGACCACGCTGTTGGCCCAGGCCGATTCCTGCATCGGCTCGAAAAGTTCCATCAATTGCGCCGACGCCAAGAATATTCTGGGCACCTTTACCCCGCCCAGGCGCATCGATCTGTCGACCCGTTTTCTCGATACCTTGGACGAGCGCGACGTGCGCTCGGGCATCGGCGAAATGCTGAAGGTGCACGCCATCGACGGACCGGCCTCGTTCCAAGCCATCGCTCTCGACTACCACGCCATGTTGAGCGAGCGCTCCGTCATGCTGCGCTATCTCAGGGCCAGCTTGGAGGTCAAGAAGCGCTATATCGAGCAAGACGAGTTCGATCAAGGGCCGCGCAACATCTTCAATTACGGCCATAGTTTTGGCCATGCCATCGAGGCCGCTACCCAGTTCGCTGTGCCGCACGGCATCGCCGTCACCATCGGACTGGACATGGCCAATCACATGGCGGCGTGGCTGGGGCTATGCGACCCCGGCTTGGCCGAGGCCAGGCGTTACGTCTTGAAGGAAAACTACAAAGGATTCGAGCGCGTCGCCGTTCCCTTCGACGCCTTCATGGCCGCCTTGGCCAAGGACAAAAAGAATGAAGGAGCAGGTTCGGTGACGGTTATCCTTCCCCATGGCGATGGACGCATCGAGAGACGAACCCTTGACGTGGACCAAACATTCCGGGCACTGGCTCAAGACTTTCTGGAATCGGTGCGCGCCCAATGATTAAAGTCGCCGTCGCCTCGCGCTCATTTTCCAAACATCCTGTCTTGCGCGCCGAACTGCTGGCCCGCTACCCATCGACCACCTTCAACGACGAGGGTAAGTCGCTGGCTGGCGACGAACTGGCGGCCTTTCTGCAAGGCCATGAGAAGATCGTCACGGCGCTTGAAAGACTGGATGACGCTTTGTTCGACCGCCTGCCCGGTCTGAAGGTGGTGGCGAAATACGGCGTCGGCCTGGACATGATCGACCTTGAAGCGATGCAGCGGCGCGGGCTTCAACTTGGCTGGACGGGCGGCGTCAATCGCCGTTCGGTTTCGGAACTGGTCATCAGCTATGCGGTGGCCCTGCTGCGCCATGTTCCGCAGGGACATGCGCAGGTTCTGGGCGGCGGATGGAAACAGTTGATGGGCCGCCAGTTGTCTGACCGCACGGTTGGCATTGTCGGTCTTGGCCATATCGGCAAGGATTTGACGCAATTGCTAAAGCCCTGGGGCTGTCGCGTCATCGCCCACGACATCAAGCCGATGCCAGATTTCTGCGCCCAGTGGGGCGTCGATATGATGGAGCTTGAGGCGTTGCTGCGCCAAGCCGACGTCATCACATTGCATTTGCCGCTGGATGACAGTACCCGCAACATTCTAAGCGCCGAACGGATGCGCTTGATGCGCTCAGACGCCATCTTGATCAACGCCGCGCGCGGCGGCCTGCTAGACGAAGCCGAGCTGAAGGCGATGCTGATGGAAGGCAGACTGGCGGGAGCGGCGCTGGATGTTTTCGCGGTCGAGCCGCCCACGGACATGGAACTGATCAAACTGCCCAACTTTCTGGTAACCCCGCATATCGGCGGATCGGCCGAGGAAGCGGTTCTGGCCATGGGGCGCGCCGCCATCGAGGGCTTGGACAGGTTTGGCGATCCGCTCAAGGTGGCGCAGTCATGAGCCACGCCCAATCCTGGAGCCAGCCGGGCGTGCTTGATTTCTTTTCCAAGGAACGCGGCACGACAAGCGATGTTTATCCGTCGGAATGGTTCTTTCTGAAAGATCGCCTGAAGGAGGGCATGCGCGTCCTGGACATCGGCTGCGCACAGGGCGGCTTCGCTTCGGTCTTAGGCGAGCATCTGAAGTCCTTCAGCTATACGGGCGTCGACATCAGCGAGGACATGATCGCCAAAGCCAAGCTGCGCCATCCTGGACAACGGTTCCTTTGCTGCCCCGAGGGCGATCTGTCCGCGCTGGGCGACGAAACATTCGATTTGGTTCTAGTCCTGGGCATTCTGCACCTGCACGAAAGCTGGCGGGCGACGCTTGCAAGCGCTTGGAAGCGCACGGGCGGGGCCTTGCTGTTCGATCTGCGAGAATCGGAAGGAGCCTCGTTGGAAGACAAGTCCGTTTCCTGGTTCGGCATGGATTTTTCGGGCGATGCCGAGCGGCCTGAATTGCGTTTGCCCTATATCGTTCTCAATGCCGGCGACGCCTTGGGCGAAGCCGTGCGCCTGACCGAGGGTGCTGCCAGACTTTCGCGCTATGGCTACCGCCATCCGCCATCAAGGGCTGCGCGCACGCCCCTGTCCATGATCATGACCTCAGCCTATCTGGCGGAAAGATGACCCTTATAAAAATCGCAAAATCGCTGGGCCTGGATACGCGGGCCCTGTACCACAAGCTCTCGGCGGCATCATTGGATGCTGCGGCCCAAGAGCAGGGCTTGGCCGAATTGCGCGAGAAATTGCGCCAAATTCTGCCCGACATTCGCGACCAGTACAGCGCCAAGCTGGATGAAGACGAGTATCTGCGCTTCTGGGAACGCAAGATGCGCACGCTGCACGCCTTTCAGGTGCGCATGGCGCAAGACGCCATCGCCCATGTCGGCGGCGACAACCTCGTTCTGGCCGATATCGGCGATTCGTCGGGCAATCACAGCACCTACATCAAGGCGCTTGAACCCAGGGTGTCGCGCGTGATCAGCGTCAATCTCGATCCCATCGCCGTCGACAAGGTAAAGTCCAAAGGCGGAGACGCCCTGCTGGCCAGGGCGGAAGAAATGGACCTGGAGGGCGTCGCCCCCGACATGTTCATGTCATTCGAGATGGTCGAACATTTAAGCGATCCCATCCGTTTTTTGCACCGTCTGGCAGAGCGCGGAAAATCGCCCTGGCTCTTGATGTCGGTTCCCTATGTAAGGCGGAGCCGCTTCGGCGGGCGCGAGCTTGACATGCCGCTAGAAGACCTGCCCGCGCAAATGACCGCCGAGGAATTGCATCTCTTCGAACTGTCGCCCCATGATTGGCTGCGGCTTGCCAGAATCTCGGGATTTATGCCCGTATTCTCGCGCACCTACCGGCAATATCCCCTGAAGCACCCCCTTGTCCTGACCCAGCCTCTATGGTCGCGCCTGGATTTCGAGGGCTTCTTTGCCGTCTTCTTGAAGCGCGACTTGTCGCTCGCCAACCGCTACACCGCATGGTAAGGCAAACTATGATCAAAATCAGCGTGCTTATCCCGGTTTACAACGAGCAGGCCACCATCCTGGCTTGCCTTGAGCGCGTGCGCGCGCAAAGTGTGCCGGGCGTCGAGTTTGAAATCGTCGTCGTCAACGACGGATCGAAGGATGCGACGGTCGAACGCTTGAAATCGCGACCTGATCTTTACGACCGGCTGATCGATCGGCCGGCCAACGGCGGCAAGGGCGCTGCGGTGCAAGATGGACTGCGCCAGGCCAGCGGCGATTATGTCTTGTTTCAAGACGCCGATCTGGAATACGACCCCGGCGACTATGCCGCCCTTCTGGCCCCCATCGTCGATCATCAGGCGGAAGTGGTGATGGGCAGCCGCTTCGTAGCGCCCAAGCAAACGCGCGTTTTCTATTTCTGGCACCGTCTGGGAAACAGCATGATCACGCTGCTGTTCAATCTGGTCAACAACACTACCTTTACCGACATTTATTCATGCTATCTGGCCTTCAAGCGCGATCTGATTGATCCTTCGCGCTTGACCACATTCGGCTGGGAGCAGCAGGCAGAAATCCTGACCAAAGCAGTCAAGGCCAGTCGGGTCTGGTACGAAGTGCCGATCAATTATCATGGCCGCAGCTATGCCGAGGGCAAGAAGATTCGCGCCCATCACGCCATTCCGGTTTTTCTGACCATCCTAAGCCAAGGCTTGCTGCCCAAGCGCTGATGATCCATGACCGTTCTTCTTAGCCGCTCCGCCCGCCCCCCAAAGTCGGGCTTTGATCGCTGGTGCGCCATTGCAGGAGCGCCGGGTCCTGCGGCTTTGCATCCCGCGATGAAGGCGCTTGACTTGGCACAGAAGCTGGAAGGCGCTTATGACGCTGCGGTCGAGGAATGGTGGAGTCTAGCGCAGGCGCTGGGACAGGAAGCGTCCAGCGTCCTGGCGCACACACCCGCTTGCGCCGCCAACATATCGGATTTCGGCCTGATGCTTGCCTGGACGCGCCTCGTCGACGAATGGGCAGCCGGTCCTGAAACCGTTCTGGTCATCTGCGACGATCCCTGGCTGTTTCGACATTTGGCGCAGCGCCAAGGGGTCAATCGCATCGCGTCCGCTCCGCCCTTGCTGCTGGCCGAGACCCTCCTTAAGTTGCGCGGCCTGTTAGCGCGCCTTGCCGCAAGTCGGCGTTTTGCTTCCTGGGCGCGAAAGCTGCAAGCGCACAGCCAGAAATGCCCCAAGGAAAGGCCTGCCCTTCTGGTCTATGCGCATCCGTCCAGTAACGCCGAGGGCTATGACGCCTATTTTGGCAAGCTGATGACGGATGTACCTGACCTCGTGCGCCTGATTCACGTTGATGGCACGCCCGACAAGGTGGCCCCCTTATGCAGTGATGGCCGCAGTTTCAGCCTGCATGGCTTCGGCGATCCGGCTTTTGCGCGTCGTTTGTGGAAATTTCAATGGCAACCGGTGATAACCGACAACTGGCTGGTGCGACGAGCCGCCGTCCTGGAAGGCTCGACCGCGCAGTCGGTCGCCATCGCTTGGCAGATTCATTGCGTCGTCGCCTGGATGGACAAGGCGAAGCCAAAAACCATCGCTTGGCCCTGGGAAAACCATTCCTGGGAGCGCGCCATGGTTCGCGCCGCCAAAGCCCGACGCGTTCGAACCATTGGCTATCAGCACGCCACGGTCGGCTGGCGCGAATGGAATTACGCGCCGCATTCCAATCCCGACGGTTCGGCCAGCTTACCCGACAGCATCCTGGCCGTGGGGCCTTCCGATCTGGCAAGGCTGATGCGCTATGGCTGCCCGCGCCATATTCTAAGCGTGGGCGGCGCTTTGCGCTTTCCCAAACTTCCGACCCCCAGGCAGGACACAACCGCCCCCGTCTTCGTGGCCTTGCCGTTCGACGCCGATATTTCCGTCCAGATGCTGGATGCCATCCGCCCCTTGGCCGCCGACGGCTATCGCTTCCTGGTCAAGGATCATCCGATGAATCCCTTTCAGATTGAGCCAAGGCCCGGCATCGAACCCACCGGCCAGCGATTGAGCGACATCGACGCAGTATCGGGCGTTCTTTACTGTCTGACCACGGTGGGGCTGGAAGCGGTGCTGGCGGGCCTGCCAACCTTGCGCTTCATTCCACAAGGCAAGGTGCCGGTCGACGTCATGCCGGACGGCGTGAAAATTCCAGCTGCCGATGCGAATTCCTTGAAGCGGGAACTGGCGCAGCTGGCTGCCCCGCCCGCCATCGATGCGCAGCAGGTCTTTGCGCAAGCAGACCCCGAATTCTGGGTCAAGGCGCTGTCGGCGTGACCTCTGCCTCTATTCGTAAACTTCGCCAACTTGCCAGTGACCAAACTTTGCAAAGCTGGCTATGGGCGCGACTGATTGGCCGCGAAGCGGCGCCTCCCACCTTCACGGCGCACCGCCCGCCCTATCTGGACGATTTGGACCTGGGCGCGCCGCCCCCGCCGACCGATTCCTTTGCCGCGCTCCGTGCTGCACCGCCAACCGGTCCCCTTCGTCTTGACTTGGCAGGCTTGGCGATTGATCTGCGCCCCGGCCAGGAAGCGGCGCTGTTCGACCACAAGTTCGACGATATCGAACAGCTGCTGGCCCTGCATCGATTCGCCTGGATCGATGAGACAACCGACCCCGCCTGGATCGCCGTCATCTGGAACACTTGGCGTCAGCGCTTTCAAACGCCGGATGCCGACTGGCCCTGGCATCCCTACACGGCGGCCGAGCGGGCCATCAATCTTCTGTCCTTCGCCAAGCGGCATGGCTTGGTGGAACCCTATGCCGACAGTTGGCGCACCCTGGCGGCGCACGCGCCCGCCATCGCCGCCAAGCTGGAATATTTCGGCCCCCATTACACCGGCAATCATCTGGCCAATAATGGGCGCGGCCTTTACTGCCTGGGCGTTCATCTGGGCTGGGAGCAGGCGGCAAGACTTGGCGGAACCATTCTGCTTCATGAGGCCAAACGGATTTTCAGCGCCAGCGGCCTGTTGATTGAAGGTTCAGCGCACTACCATTGTCTGCTGACCAGAAACTATGAGCTGGCGGCGCAGTGGGCCAGGGAGGCACAGCGCCCCGAAGCCGCCGCATTGGCTGAGATCGCTGCGAAGGCGCGCCATGCCGCGGGCGGATTGCTGCTGGCGGGCGGCCTGCCTTTGATCGGCGACATCTCCCCAGATCTGGCGCCTGCGCGTCTGACTTCGCATTTCAGCCGGACCGCAGCCGATCTGACCGCCGATGGCTGGCATCGCTTCGAGCATGGCGACTGGTCGATGCTGCTGTACGCGCCGCCCGACGGCTGGCCGCCGATGCCGGGACATGGACATCAGGATCTTGGCGGTTTCGAGCTGCACTGGAAGGGCATTGCGTTGATTGTCGATCCGGGGCGCGGACGTTACGGGGAAGATGGCGAGGCGGCACTTTATCGCAGCGCCGCCGTCCATAGCGGCATCACGCTTTCGCGGCAGGATCCCAGGCCCGCCAATCGGCCCTATTATTCGGATGCGTTCAGACGCCGGGCAGGTGGCGCGCCTCCCAAGGCAACGGCTTCGTCAAACGCCCTGACCTTGCAGTACGGCATTGGCAGGGCGAACGTCGCGCGCGTCTTCGCCGCCGACCTTGGCCGCTTTTCCATCAAGGACAATGTCGACGGATGTGGACGTTTTGAGATCGAGCGCGGTTTGGTGATCCCTTTGCCGGTTGACATTCAAGGAAACCAGGCCAGCATTCGCACGCCAGCGGGCGATGTTCGCCTGATCGCGGATGCGCCGCTGTCGGCCAGCCAGATCACGCGCTGGACGCGCTATGGCCAGGGACAGCCCGCCACGCGGATCAGCATCAAACAGGAGGCGCGCCTGCCCTGGCAAGGCCGCCTAAGCCTGGGGGCCGCCTGACATGTGCGGTTTGGCCGGTCTGTTCCTGCCCTTGGGCGTTGCGCCAGTCGCGGCGAACATGGACGCCATGCTGGGCGTTCTGGCCCATCGCGGCCCAGATGGCGAAGGGCGTTACACCAGCCCGGATCATCGCTTCCAGGCGGGTTTTCGCCGTCTGGCCATCATCGATCTGGCGACCGGCCAGCAACCCCTGACCGCCCAGGGGCGCGTCTTGATGGGCAATGGCGAAATCTACAATTACCGCGAATTGCGCCAGCGTTTTTCCTCGTACGCCTACACGACGGAAGGCGACATGGAAACCGCCCTGGCGGCCTATGACGCCTTAGGCGGCGCATTCGTTCACGAACTTAACGGCATGTACGGCATCGCCCTTTACGACCGGGGGCGACTGCTGCTGCTGCGTGATCGGCTGGGCATCAAGCCGCTTTATTGGACCAGACTGTCGAATGGCGGCATTCTGTTCGCGTCGGAACCCAAGGCCCTGTTCGCCTCGGGCCTTCTGTCGCCAGAAGTCGATGAATCAAGCGTTACCGCCTATCTCGCGCATGGCTATGTGCCCGCCCCGGCCACCTTGTACAAGGGGATCTACAAACTGCCGCCCGCCACTTTGATGACGGTGGAGCAGAATGGGGAAATCCGTTTTGAGCGCTATTGGCGGGCCAAGCCCAGCCAGCCGCCCCAGGAGGCCAAGAGCGAATTGCTGGCCTTGCTCGATGAAGCGGTGCGGCTGCAATTGCGCAGCGACGTGCCGGTGGGAGCGCTTTTGTCGGGCGGCATCGATTCCGGCCTGCTGGTCGCCCTGGCGGCCCGTCAGTCCGAGCGCCAGCTTAAAACCTATACCGTGCGCTTCGCGGGCGCTTCCTACGACGAATCGCCCCTGGCCGCCAAGGTAGCCGAAAGATACGGCACGCAACATCATTTGATCGATGTGGAAGCGGGCGACGTCGCCAAGTCCTTGCCTCGTCTGGCTTGGCATTGCGATGAGCCGCTGGCCGACGCCAGCTTGCTGCCCAACCAGATGATCGAGGATGTTCTGGGCCGCGAGATACGGGTGGCGCTGAACGGAACCGGCGGCGACGAGCTGTTCGCAGGCTACGGACGCTATTTCCAACTGCCGGTCGAACGGCGCTATCTGAAACTGCCCACCGTTCTGCGCAAGGGCATGATCGAACCCATAACCGGACTTCTTGATCCGCATCTGGCCTTTCGCCTGAAGCGAGCCGGTTTGATCGGTAAGAATCCGGGGAAATATCTGT
This sequence comes from Alphaproteobacteria bacterium, assembly GCA_015231795.1. Lineage (NCBI taxonomy): Bacteria > Pseudomonadati > Pseudomonadota > Alphaproteobacteria > Alphaproteobacteria bacterium. Next base: position 168,047 of record JADGAX010000002.1, read on the forward strand.
GGGCGCATTCCACCCAGTTTCCGTCGCACTTTCTAGAACTGATCGGCCATGCCCGCTCGTTGCCTGCCCCGGCGCACTCGGCCTTCGCCGACGAGTGGGAAGGTGATGCGCAGGCAGGTTTGCTGTGGGCCGACATCAACACCTATCTGCCGGAAGATTTGCTGTTGCTGTTGGACCGTACCAGCATGGCAGCCAGCGTGGAAGGGCGCGTGCCCTATCTGGATCACCGGCTAGTCGAGATGGCGCTGTCGCTACCGCAAAGCCTGCGCACGCCGGGTGGGCGGCAAAAGGGCCTGGAACGCGCCATGGCCGAAGGTTTGTTGCCTGCTGAAATCATCGATGCGCCCAAGCAGGGCTTTGCGTCGCCGGTGCCAAAATGGATGGCGGGACCCTTGGGCGCAACCGCCCAAAAATTGTTGACGCGTAAAAGAAGCCTGGAGCGCGGCTGGTGGACGGCGATGGGGATCGAGCGTCTTTGCGCCGAACCCGCGCGTCACGCCTTTCGCATCTATCAGCTTTTGATGTTGGAACTGGCCGTGCGACTGCATGTGGAAGCGCCTTGTCTGGATGCGCCGGATTTCGGACTTGAGGAGTTGATCGGTTGAGCCAAACGGTAAGCGTCATCATTCCCGCCTGGCGATCCGCCGCCACAATCGGGCGCGCTTTGCGATCGGTCGCCGCTCAGACGGTCAAGCCTTTGGAAGTCATCGTCATCGACGACGGATCGGACGACGGCTCCTTCGAGGCGGCCGAGGCCTGCCGCGAGATGATGAACGGCATCCATCTTGTGGTGATCCGCCAAGACAACAAGGGAGCGGGAGCGGCCCGCAACGCCGGGGTGCGGGCTGCGAAGGGCGAATGGCTGGCCTTCCTCGACGCCGATGACGAATGGCTGCCAAACAAGTTGGAGCGCTCGCTGGCGCATGCCGAAGGGGCCAGCCTGATCGCGCACGACTATATCGAGGTCAAGGGCGGACATGAGACGCCTATGGATTGCACGCGCCATTTTAGGGCCGCAGAGGATCCCTTTGCGGCGCTGATGTTGCGCGGATTCATTCCTTCAATCACCGTTCTGGCCAGACGCGCCGATGTGCTGGCGGTCGGCGGCTTCGAAGAAAGCCTGCCCGCCGCCCAGGATTACGATTTGTGGTTGAAGCTGCTTTCATTGCCGGATGCGCGCCTCGCCATGTTTCCCGAAGCCTTGGCGCGCTATTACGTATCGGGAACCGGAATCACCAGCCAGGTCGAGCAGCGCAGACGTTGCTCAATGCGGGTTCTGATGAGGCACCTGGAGCAACTGTCGTCGCGCCCCAACGCCTTGCTCACGGCCTGGCGGCGCGTGATGATCATCCATTACGAAGCCTTGGCGGCGCACAGGGAGCAAGGCAAGCGCTTAGCCGCCCTTATTTCTCTACGCCACCTTCCCATAAGCATGATTCGACCTTTATTGGCGTTGCGCGGCGCAGAGCTGGCACTGGTTCACGGGTTGGCCGTTACGACGGCCTATCTTTGGTTTAGCCGTGGTTACTATATGGAAAAGCTGTCGGTTTTTTCGCAGTTCCTGCTTCCAAAGATGACTGGGTTTTTCTGATCATGATCGCAACCATTTTCACTCTGACTTGCGCATGCGTTTTTCTTGGCCTTGGCTGGCCTATCGCGACACGGCTTGACCCAGAAAGGCGCCTAACGCCGACCGAACGCGCGCTCTCCGGTTTTTTAATAGGCGTTTTGATACTTAGCCTGTTGGTTGGCGTTACGGGACGCTTCCGTCTGGATGCCCTCAGCATGGGCGGGCTTGGCGCCTGTTTGTCGCTGCTTTCCTTGCCTGGACTAAGGGCTCTTCCCTGGAAACATTTCGTCCACGAGCTTGGCAAGGGATCGCGCTGGCTCACCCTTCTTCTCTTGCTGGTCTGTCTGTCTTCATTCCTGCAAGGCCTAGCTCCGCCCAATGACTACGATAGTTTGATGTATCACCTCGCAGTTCCAAAATCAGACATCGAGCGTGGCTTCATCGCCCCAGACTGGGCAAGAGGAATGCCTCATGCCATGTTCCCCGATCTGGTCGGAAACTTGTCGCGTTTCGCGCTGGCTCTTGCGGGCGAGCAGGCTGCACAGCCTATGGCGGCTCTTTTGGGCATGGCGGCAACTTGCGGAGCCGGCCTGTTAGCCATCAGGGTTGGACTCAGCACGAATGGCGCGCTGCTGGCCGCTCTGATTTTCGCTTCGGTGCGAGCGGTCGTCTGGGAAATGGGGACCGTCGAGGTCGACGTTCCTTTGGCAGCCAGCGCCGCCGCCGCCCTGATCGTGCTGCTCGCAAGCCGACCACACCCAAAGCTGGGTCTAATGCTTCTGCTGGGGATCATGCTAGGCATAGGTTTCAACACCAAGTATCAGGGCGGCCTGGTCGCCGTGGCGTTGGCCCTGATCCCCGTCTATGACTGGATGCAGCGAAAGACGTCCTTTGCAGCGCTGGTCGTCATGGGCGCAAGCGCGTTGGTGGTTTTCGCTCCACACATGTACGCCAATTGGAGCATCACCGGAAATCCTGTCTTTCCGATGGTCAACAAAATTTTCGTGCCAGATGGCGTCGCCTTCTACCAGGATTACAATCTGACCTACGGAACAGGGCGCAACTTTGTCGATTTCCTTATGGCGCCCTGGACATTGTCGATCGCTCCCATGCAATTGTTCGATGGCATGGTTTTAGGCGCGCCGGTCTTCATGGCGCTGATGCCTGGCCTTTTGGCGTCGCGCAAGCAGTTGACGAATTTGGGGCCAATATTCGCTTTTGTCGTCGGCTATTTTGCGCTCTGGTTCTACGTTCAGCCACAGCAAGTTCGCTTTTTGATTCCAGCGACGCCAGCCCTGTCTGCCCTGGCGGGAGCAGGAGCGCTTTGTCTGTGGCAAGCCTCAAAGACCTCTGCGGCCAAGCGGCTGGGTGTCATTTGCGTATTTTTGCTTCTTGGCCTCAATGAGGCGATGTTCGTCGGCATCTATAGTCTGCTTCGCCTGCCGGCGGCACTTGGATTTGTAAGCCCTCTTGATTATCACGCCAAGACGCCGACCCTGCAAGGCGCCAACTATGCCACCTGCGTGTACATTACGGAGAATTTGAAGCCTGGCGAACGTTATCTGTCGCTTCTGGGACCCCATTCTTATTATTGTCCGCAGATCCAAACGCAGTTGCGCTATTTTAAGGACGAAGAACGTGACTGGCTGTGGGACAAACCTCGCCACAAGATTGGCTTTACAGACTTTCTGGCTAGGCTGGAAAAACAGGACATCCGTTTTGTTATCGTACCGGTGGCTGGCGAGAACCGTCGCAACGACACAGGCGCCCCGGTTTCTGTAGCCATCGATTTCAACGAATCTAGATTTGGCCCTTTCATTGAACCCGCAATCAGACGCTTGACCCCAGTTGCGACGGAGCGCTTTTCCGCCGTCTACGACGGTGCGCAGGTGCTGAAAGCCATGCGCGACATGCATTCAAGCGGCGATTATGCAGGCGAAGCCAGATGAAACAACCCTGCCGCATCCTCGTCAACGCGCTGCACGCCAAGACCGGCGGCGGCATAACCTATCTTCAAGCCATGCTGCCCAGACTGGCGGCAAGAAGCGATATTGAACTGCATCTGGCGATCCATGAAAGCCAGCTGGAGCAGTTTCCCGATAACCTGCCCAACGTGAAGCGTCACATTTCAATATTCAAGGATGGCTTTCTCCGCCGATTGATGTGGGAGCAATTCGTTCTGCCTGCTATTGCCTGGCAACAGGCGGATGTTACTTTCTCGCCTGCCAATTTCGGCCCGTTGTTCGCGCCCAGGCCCGTCGTGCTGCTCCGCAATGCCTTGGGCGTGGCCGATCATGATAAGCGCTTCGTAAAGCAGATGTATTGGAAGGCGCTAGGCGCTGTGACTTGGCTGTCGCTGGCCTTGGCGCCAAAAGCGATCGCCGTGTCGGCCTATGCAAAGCGACATTTGGCCTTTGGCTTCGCAAGCAAGGTGTCGGTCGTGCATCACGGCGTTGATGCGGGCCAGTTCATGCCGCCAGAAAGCAGCCGCCAAGACTATATCCTTGCCGTGGGCGATTTGACGGTGCAGAAGAATTTTCATACGCTGATCGAAGCCGTCGCACAGCTTCCCGGTCAGCGCTTACTGATCGCTGGCAAGATGATCGATCTTGTCTATGCCCGCCAGATTGAGGATCAGATCAAGCGCCTGGGGCTGAACGACAGAGTAATCCTGCTGGGCGGCGTATCGCGCGAGAGGCTGGCAGAGCTTTACGGGGAATGCAAAGCGTTCGCCTTTTCCTCGACGGTTGAGACCTTTGGCAATCCACTTCTAGAGGCCATGGCTAGCGGCTGTCCCATCCTTTGCTCGAACGCGGCCGCCATGCCAGAGATCCTGGGGGGAGCGGGTCTGCTGGTAGAAGCCCAGGATGCAAAAGCCTGGGAGCAGGCCCTTGCAAGGCTATTCGCCGATCCCGGGCTTTCTACAAGGCTGTCTTTGATGGCCCTGGCTCGCGCCAAGGACTTTTCCTGGGACGTGACCGCCCTACAAACAGCCTCTCTCCTGGCGGAGGCCAAAGGCGCTGGGTCGCCGCGTGACAAAATTGAGTTTGCGGCCTGGCTGTGGGTGGTGTTTATGCTGGGCGCTTATTTGTCGCAATTCCTGAATTTTCTACCGGCTATCAGCGCGGCGTTATCTGTTTCATGATTCTTTCGGGACTGACGGTTGGCCTGGAAATGTTATCCTGTGTCGGGCTAGGCGCACTGGCCTTGAGGCTGATGGGATTGCAAGCATCCATTCCCTCAATCGAGAGGCTGTCCTGGACTTTTGCGCTTGGCTTCGGCCTTTTATCCTTGTTGGTCTTTCCCCTGGCGCTACTTGGATGGATCAGTCAGGGGCATTTGATTTTATTGCTCGCTGGTTGCGCAGCTGGCTTGCCCTTTCTTTCTCATTCCTTCTGGTTGCGCCCTCATCTCGGCGGGAATCCGCTTTCTCTTTTTCTTGCAGCCCTCCTTGTGCTGGTGCTGGTCTTACATCTAGTCGGCGGGTTAGCCCCGCCAGCAGATGGCGACAGCATGGCTTACCACTTCGCCCGCATCAAGCAGACGGCGCTTCAGGGCCAATTGGTCTTTCTGCCGCAAGCGGTCGAGGGTGCGGCGCCGATGATGGCCCACATGACCTACCTGCCCGCCTACATTCTTGGCGGCGAACGGGCTATGACCCTTTGGACCACCGCCAGCGGGCTGATGACCAGCCTGTTCTTTTATGCCGTCGTCAGACGCTGGCTTACCCCACCACTTTCTTTGCTGTTGACGCTTATATTGCTGACGACGCCCGCCGTTGTCTTCGGCACTTCGTCGGGTCAGGTGGAAATTCGCAACGCCCAGTTCGTGATGCTGAGCGCGCTGGCAGTTATGCAATCGAGAAGTGATCGTCGATGGCATTGGCTGGTTCTTGCTGGGCTAAGCGCTGGGTTCTTCGCCGGGTCCAAAGTATTTGGATTGTTGTGGGTTGGAGCCGCAGGTTTAACGATCATCTGGCGGCGCGATTGGCTGAAGGCAGGAACGATCTTCGGCCTTTCGGCCCTGTTGTCCGCCTGCCCGTGGTATTTATGGAACGTCTTTGAAGCTGGAGACCCCCTGTTTCCGATGCTTTATCGGATTCTGGGCATGCCGGACGGACCCTATTGGACGGCTGGCCACCTAAATGATCTGCTGACCCATTTGCGGGCCACTGAACAACCAGCGCCACCCACTTTGGGCTGGTTCCTGGCCTACCCCTTTCTGGCGACGTTAAAGGGATTTCAGGTTTGGGAGTCTGGGCGCACGGGATTGGGCGTTTTCTGCCTGCTGGCTCTGCCCTTTTCGCTAGCTGGGGCATGGTTTCGCCTTGCCAGGCCTGGGCAAAGCCCTTTATGGACCATTGCTTGGCTTGTCCTCTTGTTCTACGCGCTGTGGTTCTTTTTCGGCACTGCGCAGCGGATCCGGCACCTTCTGCCTCTTTACCCTCTGCTGCTTCTTATTATGGGCGTCGCCGCCTTTCACTACGCCAACAATCTTCGTCCATACAAACCGCTTCTGGGAGCGACATTGGCGGTTATTGCCATTCAGACAGGCGGGTTAATCCTATTTGCCCTGTCGCCATTGAAATATCAATTGTCGAACGAACCACGTTCGGCTTTCCTTGAACGCTCGATTTCCTTTTACGGGATCGTCCCTTGGATCAATGAAAATCTTGCGTCAAGCGACCGGTTGCTGATCGATCAGCGCCAATTGCTCTATCATCTGAACATTCCCTATTTCTTCGCCCACCCACTCCATCAAGCCAGAATAGACCTGCGGCCAGATCAGCCGAATAACCCCGAGGCGCGCTGGCGTGAAATGCAGGGCTTGGGGATTACACATGCCCTGATAACGCCGTCCTTGTCCCAAAACGGCGCCAATTCCTCTATTCACCGCGCTTTTGCGACTTTCACTGAGTCCGGCTGCGCCAGTCTAATGCATGCCGAAGACGGCTATACCTTTGCTTCTAGAACGCTTTCCGGCCTCGTCAAATGGCAAGAGCGCTTAGAGATTTATCGCCTGACCCCACTTTCCTGCCCTATTGAGGCAAACTTGCAAAAATTGCCCGATACCGCTACAAACTCCCTGATTCCCAACGAAGAGAGCCGCAAATGACCGTACATCTCCGCCCCGTTACCCCAGAAGAGCGCGCAGGCTGGCCCAAGGACGTCATCGTTCCCTTGGAAAAGCCCTTCGTTGACGACCGCGGCGCCATTCAGCCGCTGGTCGACGTGCCGATGGAAAGCTGCGTGCTGATCCAGTCCAAAAAGGGCACGGTCAGGGCCAACCACGTCCACACCACCGACTGGCATTACTGCTATGTGCTGGACGGCGAGATCGACTATTACCATCGTCCGCACGGTTCCAGCGAAACGCCCGAGAAGATCACCATCGTCAAGGGCCAGATGTTCTTCACCCCGCCCGAAGTGGACCATGCCATGGTTTTCACCAAGGACACCTCGTTCCTGACCTGGGGCCGCAATTCCCGCGCCCAGGAAGTGTATGAGGCCGACATCCGGCGCATTCCGCCCATCAATCCGTGACCGTCTCAGCGAACGAACTTTGCCATCGCAGAACGGGCTGCCGCCTGTGCGGCTCGGACCGCCTGAGCCTTGTGCTGAAGCTGGCGCCGACACCGCCCGCCAACGCCTTTGTTCCGGCAAAAGAACTGGCCGTCGCGCAACCTTGCTTTCCCCTGGATGTCTTCTTCTGCGAGGACTGCAAGCACGTTCAGTTGCTAGACGTCGTCGATCCCAGGCATCTGTTTGAAAAGTACGTTTACGTTTCGGGCACCTCGCCGGTTTTCGTCAAGCATTTCGAGGACTATGCCGCCGATCTGTGCCAACGCTTCAAGCCCAGCGACGGCGCGCTGGCCTTCGATATCGGATCGAATGACGGCACGCTGCTGAGGGCTTTCAAGGCGCAAGGGCTTAGGGTGCTGGGCATCGATCCGGCCATCGAGATCGCCAAGCGCGCGACCGGTGCTGGCATCGAGACCATCGCGGGATTCTTTACGCCCGAGCAGGCGCAAGAAATCCGCAGCCAGCATGGCCCGGCGACTATGATCACCGCCAACAACGTCTTCGCCCATATCGACGATCTGGGCGGCGTGGCGGATGGAATCGCCACCTTGCTGGCGCCCGACGGCGTCTTCGCCTTCGAAGTCTCCTATCTGAAGGACGTCGTCGAAAAGACGCTGTTTGACACCATCTATCACGAACATCTGGATTACCACTCGGTCATTCCCCTGATCGGCTTCTTGAAGCGCCATGGATTGGAGCTGATCGAGGCGCTGCCAGTCGATTCGCACGGCGGTTCCTTGCGCGGCATCGCCAAACTGGCGGGCGGATCGTGGCCGGTCGGCGGATCGGTCGCCAAAGCGATTGCGCAAGAAAGCGCTATGGGGCTGGACAAGGCCGAGACCTTCCGCCAGTTCGCGGCCGATATCGAAGCCAAGAAGCAAAAGTTGAACGCGGTTCTGAAGGGCTTCAAGGCCGAAGGCAAGAAAATCGCCGCCTTTGGCGCCCCGGCCAAAGCCACCACCTTGATGTATCATTTCGGCATCGGCGCCGATCTGGTTGACTTCATCATCGACGACAGCCCGTTGAAGCAAGGTCTTTTCTCGCCGGGCATGCATATCCCCGTCCTGCCGGGCAGCGCCATCGTAGAAAAAAAGCCTGATATCCTGGTCATCTTGGCCTGGAATTTCGCCGCACCAATCATCGCCAAGAATCAGTCCTTCCGCGAAGCGGGCGGACGGTTCGTGATCCCCCTTCCCGAAGTCGAGGTCGTATAATGGAAGAGTTTCTCTTAAAGTCGGACGTGCAGGAAATCGCCGAGCGTCTGCGTGGACCCGCCCAGGATTTCGCGGGCAAGACGGTGCTGCTGACCGGCGGACGCGGCTTTCTTGGCCGCTACTTCATGGAAGTCTTTGCCGAAATGAACAAGTACCTGCCAAAGCCGGTGACTTTGGTGGCCCTTGACAATCTGATCACGGCAGGCAAGGAAGGTGCGAAGGTGGCCGAGTACCCGCACACCACCTTCTTCCAGCACGACGTCATCAAGCCCTATAAGTGGAAGGGCCCGCTGCATTACGTGATCCAGGCGGCGGGCATCGCCAGCCCCTTCTATTATCGCGCCTATCCGCTGGAGACGCTTGACGTCGCCATCAACGGCACGCGCAACATGCTGGAGCTGGCAGAGAAGCATCAGGCGCGCTTCACCTTCTTCTCGTCATCCGAAATTTATGGCGATCCCGATCCCAAAAGCGTTCCGACGCAAGAATCCTATCGCGGTTACGTTTCGTGCCAAGGTCCGCGTTCTTGCTATGACGAAAGCAAGCGCGTCGGCGAAACCCTGTGCTACATCTTCCATGAAAAGCACGGCACCCATACGAACTGCATCCGCCCCTTCAACGTGTTCGGTCCCGGGATGCAGGAAACCGACTATCGCGTATTGCCCAACTTCGGCAATCACATCAAGGGCAATCGCCCGGTCAGCGTTTACGGCAGCGGCAATCAGACGCGCACCTTCTGCTACATCACCGACGCCATGGTGGGCTTCTTGCTGACCATCCTGAAGGGCGTGCCGGGCGAGTCCTACAACATCGGCAATCCAAAGCCGGAAATCTCCATGCTGGAGCTGGTCAAGCATATCGAAACCGTGCTGGAACGCCCCGTGCCCTGCAACGTCATCGAGTATCCCGACAGCTATCCGGCAGACGAACCCAACCGGCGCTGCCCGGACATCAGAAAGGCCCGCCTGCAGTTGGGCTATGAGCCTTCGGTCGATCTGAACGAGGGGCTAAAGCGCTTCTTCACCTGGTCGAACCGCGTTTACACCGGCGAGCCGTGATTAAACTTGGCCTGATCGGGGCGGGCCGCTGGGGCCGCAATTACATCCGCACCATTGCGGCGATGCAGGGCGTGCGTCTTGATCTGGTGGCTAGCCAGAATCCGGAAACGGCGGCCCTGGTTCCCGAAGGCTGCCGCGTGGTTCCCGATTGGCAGAGCGTGGCCCAAGCACCCGGCATCCAAGGGCTGATCGTGGCGACGCCACCCGCCCTGCATGCCGAGATGGCGACGGTGGCGATCGAAGTGGGCCTGCCTGTCCTGATCGAAAAGCCGCTGACGCTTTCGCTGGCCGAGGCCTCGAAGCTGCGCGGTCTGGCCGCCGAGCGCTCCAGCTTCGTCATGGTCGATCATACGCATCTTTACAATCCGGCCTTCCGAGCACTCGGCGAGCTTGGCCTGCATCTGGGCCGCCTGAAAGCCATGTGGGGCGAGGCGGGAAATTACGGGCCGTTTCGCAAGGATGCGGATGTCTTGTGGGATTGGGGCTGCCATGACGTGGCGATGTGCCTCAACCTCGCTGGACGAATGCCGGACAAGGTTGCCGCCAAGCGACTTCAAGACAAGGCGATCGAAGGCGGCATTGCTCAGGATATCGAGCTTTCCTTGGCTTTTCCCCAGGAGATCGAAGCCAGGATCGAGCTGTCGAATCTGCGGGCCGAGAAGCGTCGGCGTTTCACCGCCTATTTCGATTTGGCGACGTTGCTTTTCGACGATCTCGCCCCCAATAAATTGGTTCTGCATCCCCCGTCCGACTCGTTCGCGCGTCCCGAGGGAGAGGGCGAAGCCATCGACATCGCGCCGACCTCTCCGCTGGAACTGGTGGTCCGCGAATTCACGGACGCCATCAAGTTCGAGCGCGAGGATTTGCACAATCTGGATCATGCCGTCGCGGTCGTCGCCGTGCTGGAAGAGGCCCAAAGGCGGATGAAATCATGACGGAAACACCCATGCGCAAATTGTCCATCGTTATTCCCTGTTACAACGAAGAGGCGACGCTGGAAGCCATTGTCCAGCGCGTGTTTGCAGCTGACGTGTCGGGCATGGAGCGCGAACTGCTGATCGTCGATGATGGTTCGCGCGATAGGTCTGTCGCCATCGCCAAGCAATTAGCCGCCAAGCATCCTGAAATTCGCGTGCTTGAGCACGGCGCAAACCAGGGCAAGGGCGCCGCGCTGCGCACTGGTTTCGCACAGGCTAGCGGCGACGTGGTTCTGGTGCAGGATGCCGATTTGGAATATAACCCGGCGGAATATCCCCGGCTTTTGAAGCCCATCCTGGATGGCAGAGCGGATGTCGTCTTTGGCTCGCGTTTCAGATCCAGCGAGGAAATGCGCGTTCTATACTTCTGGCACTATGTCGCCAATATGGGCCTGACCCTGGCATCGAACATGCTGACTAATCTCAACCTGACCGACATGGAAACTTGCTACAAGTTATTCCGCCGCGAGATTATTCAGGGCATCCATATCAAGGAAAACCGCTTCGGTTTCGAGCCGGAAATCACCGCCAAGATCGCGCATCTCGATCCTCAACCCCGCATCTACGAAGTGGGTATCAGCTATTCAGGCCGCACCTACAAGGAAGGCAAGAAGATCGGCTGGAAAGATGGCGTGCGCGCCCTGTGGTGCATTTTCTACTACAATCTTTTCCGCTGACATATCCATAAGCGCCCCCTGACATGTGCGGCATAGCCGGACTTTCAAACGCAACGCCCTCTTTGCTAAAGGAGATGGTCGAGCGGTTGGCGCATCGCGGCCCCGACGGCGACGGCGTCTGGACGGATTCGCAATCCGGCCTGGGTCTGATTCATACGCGCTTGGCCATCATCGATCTGTCGCACGGCGGCGCGCAGCCCATGCATTCGCCCTGCCAGCGCTATGTGATCGTCTTCAACGGCGAAATCTATAACCACAAGGAATTGCGCGGCGAGCTGGAACGCCAAGGCGAAGTCTTTTCATCGACCAGCGACACCGAGGTTTTGCTGCGCCTGATGATGCGGGAAGGCAAGCAGGCCCTTTCCAAGCTGGTCGGCATGTTCGCCTTTGCCTTATGGGACAATGAAGCCCGCGAACTGTTTCTGGCCCGCGACGCTCTCGGCATCAAGCCGCTGCTCTATGCTGCCTTGCCAAAGGGCGGCCTTGCCTTCGCCTCGGAACTGCTGGCTTTGGTGCATGTTCCAGGGGTCGACATCTCAATCGACCGACAAGCGCTCAGCGAATATCTGGCCTGCCTTTATGTGCCAGCGCCACGCACGATCTATGCAGGCATCAAGAAATTGCCGCCCGGTTGCTGGCTAAGCTGGAAGCCGGGCCAAGAACCGGCAACGGGGACATGGTGGCGACCGGGCTTTTCTGGCGACTCCCATATCCGATCCGTCGCCGACGCCACCGAACATTTGATGCCGCATCTTCGCCGCGCCGTTCGGGGTTGCCTGGTTTCGGATGTCGAGGTTGGTTGCTTCCTATCGGGCGGCATCGATAGTGGCGTCATCGCCGCCCTGATGGCCGAGGCCGCCCAGGAAAGGCAGGCCCCGCCGCCCCGCTCCTTCACCATGACCTTCGAGGAAGGCTTGTATGACGAGCGTGAGGCGGCGGCGCTGACCGCCAAGCATGTCGGCACGCGCCATCAGGAGCTTCCAGCACTACCCCGCGCAGCCGACTCCTTGCCCGCCATGGTGCGCGCTTTTGGCGAACCCTTTGGCAATCCAACCGCCCTGCTGATCTACGAATTGTCGCGCCGCGCGCGCTCGGAAGTCAGCGTCGCCCTGGTCGGCGATGGGGGCGATGAAGTCTTTGCAGGCTATCCCCGCCATCAAGGCGCTTTGCTGGCGGACGACACCCTTAAATTCATCCCCGAGTTTTTGCGCCGAAACATTGCGGCGCTGATTCCCGAAAGCCAATCCGGGCTGCATGCATTAAGAAGGGCGCGCGAGTTTCTCTCATCACCGGCCGATCCGGCGCAGCGCTATGCCTCGTGGGTCGAATATTTCTCGCCCCTGGAAAGACAGCAATTGCTGGGGCTGGATGAAACGCCCACGCGCCCCATTGCCGATCTCTATCGATCGCTGCCGCAGAAGCCGCTTCTCGATTGCGTACAGGCCACCGATTTACTGTCCTTCCTGCCGGGAAACCTTCTCGCTTACGGCGACGCCATGAGCATGGCGCATGCCTTGGAGCTGCGCTTGCCGCTGCTTGATCATCGCCTTGTCGAGGCGGTCAGCGCCATCCCCGCGAAATTGCGCTTCGCCAACGGCAAGAAGACGCTTTTGAAGGCCTGCGCTCAATCGCTGCTTCCCGGCGAGATCGTCAATCGGCCCAAACTTGGCTTCAATCCGCCGATGGCCAAATGGCTACGAACCGACTTGCGACCGCTGGTTCGCACTTATTTGACCCCAGAACGCATGGAACGCCTCGGCATCAATTGGGAGCCGGTGCGCGCTCTGTTGCACGAGCGCGTCCGCGACAATTCGCTTAAAATATGGGCCTTGCTTGTCCTGTCGGCCTGGCAGGAGACCTTCGACCGGTGAGCATCGGCCAGACGCTGCGTTGGGCCGTCCATCTTAGGCCCAGCCAAATTTTCTGGCGTCTACTGCGCAGGACGCAGCGGCGTTTCTTGAAGATGCCGAGCGGTCATGCGGAGATGCCGGTTTGCTTTCCCGCCGACCCCTGGCCGGGCAATGCCGAAAACGGCAAGCGCATTGCCGACGATGGCGTGATTCGGCTTCTCAATCTAGAACATGCCCTGGCGGCGCCCATCGACTGGACGCCACAGGATAAGGACGCGCTGTGGCGTTTTACCCTGAATTATTTTGAATGGCTGGCCGATCTCAAGGCGGCGGACAGGCCGCAAACGGCGCGGGATATGATCTTGGATTGGATCGCGGGCAACCGCGACCCACGCAAGGAGACATGGCATCCCTATCCTTTGTCCTTGCGTCTTTTCGCTTGGTTGAGATTCGCGCCATGGATACTCGAAGGTTCTGATCAGAAGTTTGAACGGTCCTTTCTGTCAAGCCTCGACGCCCATGCCGATTTGCTGGCGCGTATGATCGAATATGACGTCGGCGGCAATCATCTGATCAAGAATCTGAAAGGGTTGATCGCAGCGGCAGCTTGCCTGCCATCGCATGCGCATCTGCGTGATCGCTGGATGACGGCGCTAAAGGAACAGATCGACGAGCAAATTCTGCCTGATGGCTTTCATTACGAACGCTCGCCCTCGTACCATCTTCAGGTGCTGATCGATCTGATCGACATTTCAGATCTTCTGGATGCTCCGCCTGCCTGGCTTTCCGACGCCATCTTGCGCATGTTGCCTGCGCTGTCCACCATGCGCCACCCGGATGGCGGCTTAGCCTTGTTCAATGACGGCGATGTGGGCGACCCCAAATTGCTGGGCGCGCTGGACAGCCGCTTTGGCAAACCCGCCCCGCATCCCATGCTGCCCGACGCCGGGTATGCAAGGCTTGAAGTGGGCGATATGGTTGTCATTTTCGACGCAGGACTTTGCTGCCCAGACCATTTAACGGCGCATGCGCATGCAGATACTTTGTCTTTTGAGATGTCGGTCGGCAAGGAGCGCGTGATCGTCAATGGCGGCACCTATGCTTATCAAGACCCCTTACGCAATCACTTTCGCGGCACGGCGGCGCATTCGACCATTATGGTCAACAACGAGGATTGCGCGGAAGTGTTCGGAACCTTCCGGCTGGGACGACGGCCAAAGAAAGCCGAGCTGTTTTGGGATGGCGACTGGCTCGTCGGTCGCCATGACGGCTATCGGCATCTGGGGGTCACGGTTGAACGTCGTTTGCGGCTGACCGAAGAGGGGTTGGAAGGGAGAGATCGATTGCTGGGAAACAACCTCCTTCATTTCGGTTCGGCATTTATATCAATGCATAATACTAATTTTGAAAATCACAGTATGTATTCGCTAGCATTAAAACATAATGGCGGGTTCGTGCAGCACAAATGTAAGCTGGCGCCAACCTTTTTTAATATAATAGATTCAGAGGCGTTGTTGGTTTACTTAAATTATAAGCCGGTCTTAGCCGACAATAATCCAGAAGGCGTCGAAGCGCATGTCCTTCGCTGGACCTGGAGCAGGGGTTAGCGGCCGCCCACATGGCGACGCCACGATTTGGTTATCGCGCGATATATATTCCCTCTTTGACAATCAAGGCTTGAGTGAATTATGGTTCACGGCATGAATGAATCGGCGAGCGCCTCCACTGGCCTTTCTTTTCCCACCGGGTCGGATGGTTCGTCCGGAGCGGACGCCGCCACCACGGTTCACCTGTTTTCCGAAATCGAGCAAGGCGGCACAATTTCCCAAGAGTCGATCGCCACCAAGCTGGGCATCGCCGTCGGCCTAACCAACGCCTACATCAAGAAATGCGTGCGCAAGGGCTACATCAAGATGCAGAGGGTCCCTGCGCGCCGGTATGCCTATTTCTTGACGCCTGCCGGTTTTGCGGAAAAGGCCTCGCTTACGGCAGAGTATCTGTCGCATTCCTTCAGTTTTTTTCGTCGCGCGCGCAGCCAATGTCAAGAGCAACTGGCCTACTGCGCAAGGCGGGGCTGGAACAGGGTGCTGCTGGCTGGCACCGGCGAACTGGCCGAGGTGGCGGTGCTGTCGGCGATGGAAATTCCAGAAGTCCGCCTTACCGGCATTTTGGCACCGGGCAAGAACATCGGCCACTTCGCTGGCCTGCCGGTTTTGTCCTCGGCGGGAGGCGATTTCGACGCTGTTCTCATCACTGACACGGCGCGCCCCCATGTAACTTATGAAAATCTGCGGCAGCAGATGAATGATGATCGCATCCTGCTGGTTCCTCTGCTGCACATTGTGCGCAAGGACTGTTCGGCGGCGGAACGCTAGTTCCGCCTTTTTCTTTTTGCGCTTCGGATGTTTTCACCCGAAGTGCGGTAGCGCGCCTGCTTTCGAACAAGGATGATGAACGCAAGTCCCAAGGTCAGCATCGTCATGGCGGTCAGGGACGGGGCCTCCTATTTGCAGAGCACGCTAGAGAGCCTGCGTGCCCAAACCCTGCCGGATTACGAGTTGATTGCGGTCGACGATGGCTCCCAGGACGCCACTCCGGCCATTCTGGACGGCTGGCCGGACAGGCGAATGATCCGGATACGCAATCCTAGCCCGCTTGGCTTGGCGGCTTCTCTTAACCGCGGACTTGAAATTGCGCGCGCAGACTATGTCGCCAGACAAGATGCGGATGACTTGGCAAGGCCGGATCGACTGGCTGAGCAGGTTTCTTTTCTTGACGCCCATTCTTCTGTTGTCCTTCTCGGCTCGTCCTATCATCTGATCGACGAAGCGGGGCGAAACATCGGCATTCAGCGCCAGCCTTGCGACGATGACGCCATCCGCTGGCAGATGCTGTTTCACAACGCTTTCTGTCACAGTTCAGTCATGGCGCGCCGAAGCTGTATCGAGAAAAGCGGCTTTTACGACCCTTCTCTGACCTTCGCTCAAGATTACGACCTCTGGTCGCGTTGTCTTAAGTTTGGCCAGGGCGCCAATCTGGATGCGCCATTGATTTCCCTGCGTCAGCATATGTCCAGCATGTCGGCGGTGGCAAAGCAGGAGCAACAGCGAACCGCCGGCAAAATTGCTCTCTCCAACATGAAGGACGCCTTGGGTTGCGAGCCGGACGACACGTCGGCAGCTCTTTTGCGATCATGGTATTATGGTCTGCCCGAGCAATTGCCTGCAGGGGGCGCAGCGGCAATTTTGCTGATGCGAGATTTGCTGAAGCGCAGAGGCACCGACAGGGCCAAAGTGCAATGGGCCAGGCGCCTATTGCGACATCCTGACGCGCCGGTTGGGCCAACGATTCGCTATTTTATTGGCCAAGCCCCGCGGGCAGCCATGATTTCCTTGCTTTTGCGCCTGTTGGGGCGTACCGCCACAAGACCAGATCGCGTGCGCAAGATCGCCCAATGAACAATCCAAAACGGCGGGTGGCAGTGGTTGCCGCAGCATTCCCGCCAGCCGTTGGCGGAGGCGTCGCGGCGGCGCATCATCAGTTGGCAGGCCTTCTGCAGAAGGCGGGCGCCGAGGTGCGTAGATTCTCTTTTCTTGATTCGTTGCCCTCGGAGCAGGGCACCATTCGCCGCGACAGCCCACTGGTCTGGAAGCGTATCTCCCGGCGGGTCTGCGCTCTGGCCTTTCGCCTGCTTGATCCTTCCGGGCGCGCCTATCAGACGGCCGATATCCTGGAATGCTGGCCCGGCGCATATAAATTAAAGTCGGAAATTTCGGCTTTTGCGCCCGATGAAATCATCCTACCCGATCACGGCTGTCCGGGCTTGGCTCTGGGCAAATGGCCGAAATCCGCACGGGTGACATTGGTCTCTCATCACAACCCCATGCGCTTCGTGAACCAGGCCGGACTGAATGCCCATTCTAGGCTGGACGCGCGAAGCGCCGTCCTTCTTGAAAGCCTGTCTCTTCGCCATGTCGACCGGGTTGTTGCGCCTTGCCTTTACATGGCTGACTGCTTCAAATCCACTTATCGATTCTCCGGTCCCGTCGATGTCATTCCCAATCTTATCGACTTTGAAAGCCTTGATGACGTCATCAGTCATGATCCAAGACCCGAGATGGGCTTGGCGCCGGATGCAAAGCTGGTCTACGTTCCGTCGGCAGGCAGCGTCTTTAAGGGAAGCAAGATACTGCCCGAACTGCTGGCCCGCTTATGCAAACTTGTTTCCGAACCTTTTGGCGTCTTCTTGTCTGGCTCGATGACAGTTGAACAGTTGGGCAAATTGCCGGTCGGTCTGCCTGTGCATGCGCCTGGCTACCTTTCGGTTTGCGACAATTTGGCTCGCGTCAAATCGTGCAATCTAGCGCTGTCTCCCACGCTCATTGAGAACTTCAGCATGGCGCTTTTGGAAGCGCAGCTATTGGGTCTGCCGGTGGCCTCGTTCGATGTAGGCGGAAATGCAGAACTGATAGAGGAAGGCGTTACGGGAAGGCTGGCAAAGCCGGGTGATGTTGAGGCGCTGGCTCGCTTGGCGTCAACCCTGTTGCCCGAGGCCCTTGGCGACCGCCTAAGCAATATCCGCTATCGCAGCCGATTGCGGTTTGACCCTGATCGCTGGCTTTCCGCCTGGGCAGGACAGGATGCGCAATCAACATGATAAAATGTTTGATTCTAGGCTTGCTGCGCCAGCTTGGTTACGAGCTTGTTTCCATAGAAGGTCGAGGGACGCTTGAAGGCGTTCTTGCCAATGCCAAGCGCTGCGGCCTCAAGCCCGATCTGGTGATCGACGTAGGCGCAGGGCGCGGAGATTTCGCCAAAAGGGCCGCGGCAATATTTCCCGATGCCGCCTTGCTGCTCGTCGAGCCATTGTCCGAATTTACTCAGGCCCTGAATGATTTGTGCGCCACACTGCCTCAGGCGCGGTGGATAGCTGCCGTCGCTTCTGACCAAACCAGCTCCATGACACTCAATGTTCATCCCGATCTTTTCGGCTCTTCCCTGCTGCTTGAGGATGAGTGTACGAACGTTAACGGAACGCCACGTTCTGTGTCTTCGATCACGCTCGATTCGCAAATTATCGAGGCCCACGCGATTGTTTTAAAAATCGACGTCCAGGGCGCCGAGTTGAAAGTGCTTGCGGGTGCCGCAGACGTCCTGAAGCGCGCCGAACTCGTGATCCTTGAAACCTCGTTCTTTCACTTCTTTCCGCAAGGCCCGCTTTTCGACCAAGTCGTCAGCTTCATGCTTGATCAGGGCTTTGTCCTTTATGATCTTTTCGGTCTTTCTCACCGACCTCTCGATGGAGCCTTGGCCCAAGTTGACGCGGTTTTTGCCAAAAGGGAGGGCACTCTGCGCAGCCTTCACCATTACGCGACTCCAGAGCAGCGCGCAAAGTTAACTAGGCGGCTTCGAAGCTGATGCGCATTTCTCTGGTAACTCCCAGCTTCAACAAGGCGGCATTCCTTGAGGCTTCACTTCGTTCGGTTCTTGACCAGCGACATCCCAATCTGGAATACGGCGTTGTAGACGGCGCATCGACAGATGCCACCCATGACATTCTGGCCCGCTACAAAGATAGGCTTTCCTTCTGCATATCAGAACCCGATCAGGGCATGTACGATGCCGTGGCAAAGGGTTTTGCCCGGACTAGCGGCGAGATCATGGGATATTTGGGTGCAGACGATCTGCATATGCCGTGGACGCTTTCAGTCGTGGAGGAAATTTTCAGCTCGTTTCCCAGCATCCAATGGATTACCTCGGCCTATCCTATGACGACCGATGCAAAGGGGCGCGTTCTGAAAGCTCGCCGTCTCATCCCGCCCACTGCCGCGTCATTCTGGCGCGGCGAAAATCTGCCAGGCTTTTCTTGGTGGTCGGCGGGTTGGATACAGCAAGAATCGACCTTCTGGCGACGCAGTCTTTGGGAGAAGGCGGGGGGGCTGGATTCTTCCTTAAAATTTGCAGGCGATTTTGATTTATGGTGCCGCTTTATGCACTTGGCTGATCCAGCAACCGTTGAAACGCCATTAGCAGCCTTTCGCAGGCACGGCCAACAAATTACCGGCACGCATGCACAGGCCTATGCCAAGGAAGCCAAGGAAGCTTTGACAAGGCATGGCGGGTGTCCGGCTGGCCGCTATGCCTCTAGATTTCGGGCATTGCTTTGCCGGGCTGGCCTTGCCCGCCGCGGAAGCACGCTCACCTATGATTTCGCAAGGCAGACCTGGGTCCGTCTTGCGTCATAGGGCTTTGTTGCCGCCGCCTTCTCTAAAGCGGCAGCTGCGTTAACAGCCAATAGAGCAGCAGCCGAAGCGGTTTGCGGGACTGAATCAGTTTATCTCGCTGTCCCATCAGCTCCTCGAACAGCGCCAGATAGTTCGCACACATGTCGTCAGCGCTATGTCTATAGTCGGAAAGCGCCTCGAGATGCCTGTCGTAGCCATCTATAAGCCGCAGCAGCGACTCTTCGACATCGTGGGGTCCTGCGAACATTTCGCCAAATCCATCGCAATATTCCGGCAGGGCGCCGCTGTTGCGGTAAAGTAGCGGCAAGCCGCAAAGCGCACCTTCGATATGATGCATGCCCGCAGGTTCGTTAATAGATGCCGTTATGTAGGCATGGTGACGTTTCAACTCCTGGGCCAGATCTTCGCCATCCAGCGGAGACACAAGTCGCACATTGCGAAAGCGGACTGTCTTAGGAATGTTGCCAATATACGTGAAAGCAAAGGTGCCTCTCCACTTTGGCTCATCAAGCAAGCTATCTAGTCGTTCATAAACGTCAAACCCCTTGAGGGCATGGGCGCCCCAATGGTGAGTAACCAATTTGATTGGCCCGGTTTTCGACCATGGGACATGACCGTTGCGATTGAATATGCGCGCGTCGGCTCCGTTCAGAACGACACTGTGTCCGGAATGTCTGTGCCATACCTCAAGCGTACGAAGCCAGTGGCCGATGAATACCGTGTGATCGGCAAGAGAGTTGGCCACTCGCAGCCTGAAGTTCATCGTTCGCGTTCCCTTGCGTTCATCACATTCATTGATCCGATGCAGCACGAGAGTCTTAGGGTGTCGCAAACGGTATCGAAGAATCTGTCCAGGCGTGAAGGCGACGTTCGGGTTCCTAGCCCTGGGATCTACCATCACGATCAGATCAATGTCAGGATCGTTCAGACCATACACAACCTGATCGCCGCGTGAGGTTAAGGCTTGCGCAAGCGCAGCGGAAAATCGGTTGCCACCACCCCAAGGGCCAGACTTCAACTTATGACCAAGCGCGATTTTCATTGTTTGACTTTCGCTGCCGCCCAAATCTCGCCCCAAACCGTGATTTTCTCCGTTACTTCCAGACCAGCAGCATCCATTTCAGCTTGAAACTCGGCTAGTGTAGGCTCAATGAAGTGCGTCGGATCAGAACGAAAATCGACCCCCAATTCGCGGCGAAGCGCCATTTGCCAGTCACGTTCAAACAAGGGCACGCGAAGCAGCAGCAAACCAGGACTGGCCATGGCTACCAACTGCCTTAGGAACTCAACCCGCCTTTCGATATGTTCAAGAACATTGGACAGCACGACCACATCCCACGGCCCCACGGGAATGCCGCTTGTCGCATCGCCTTTCTCAAAAACCAGTCCCGGCGGATTGTCAATTTCCCGCGCTCGCGCCAGAACTTTCTCATCCATGTCAACGCCAACTACCCGCGCACCGGGAACTCGACTTGCGATCGATCTCGCCACTTCCCCAATTCCGCAACCCAGGTCAAGAACGCGCTGGTTGGGCAGTATTCGGTCAACGAAGAAGTCATGATAGCGAGTGAGCCTGTGTTTGGGATTGATACCCCCGCCGTAAGCCGTCGCCCGCTCGGATATAAGCCGCTTAATGTCGTCTTCGATGGCAAACAGTCGCTTAAGCGCCGCGTCTGGCGCGCCGATACGCGATTCGATCAACAACAATGCACGGAGTATTGCTCGTCTAACCGCAAGCGGCAGAATGCCAGCCGCGAAGGCAACGACAGCTGCAACTCTTTTTGCCCAATCAAGCATAGAATCATTTATCCTTTTGCATGCGCAGCGCCCTTTTTATCATTCTCTGGTTTCTGGTTCCATAGCGGTAAAATGGGCGGCCTTGATATCAACAATTTCACCACTCTCAGCTTAGGTGCTCCATGGCAACGGATTCAGGGCAGATTGACCATACCGCCAGCATCGGCAGCGGCTTTTCCCATGGATTCAATCTTATCGTAGGGACTGGCGTCAGCATCGGCGAAGACGTCGAAATTGGCCATAATGTCATCATTCATGCCGATGTCGTGATAGGCAATGGAGTCCGGATTGCCGACAACGCGGTCTTGGGACGCAAACCAGCCCCAGGGCCGACCAGCACGGCCAAAGTGGCGGCGGATTTGCCCGCCCTTCGGATCGGCGATCATTCCATGGTAGGCGTTGGCGCTGTCATTTACGCTGGAACACTGATCGGCTCGAAGACCGTCATTGCCGATCAGGCATTTGTGCGCGAATCCTGCGTGATTGGTGACTTGGTCATCGTAGGCCGTGGCTCGACGCTCGAAAACAGGGTCATCGTGGGTTCGCACGCCAAGATTCAAAGCCAAGTTTACATACCCACCGATACCGTGATCGAGGAGCATGTTTTTCTGGCGCCCTGCGTCGTCATGGCTAACGACAATTTCATGGGCCGGACAAAAGAGCGCTTTAAGTTTCGTAAGGGCCCGACAATCCGCCGTGGCGCCCGCATTGGCGCCAACGCCGTCCTGCTGCCGGGCGTTGAAATCGGCGCCGAGGCCTTTGTCGCGTCAGCTTCAGTCGTGACCCGAGATGTTCCGCCCGGAAGGCTGGTTATGGGCGTTCCAGCAAAGGCCGTCAGGGACGTGCCGGAGCGCGAAATGATCGACCATGGCGAGCACTAAGATAGCCCGTGAGATTCCGAGACCATGAATGATATTAGGTTGACAACCATTATCGACTATGGTGTCGGCAATATTGCCTCGATAGAGAACATGTTGCGCCGACTTGACATTCCAGTTTGTGTCGGAACGGGGCCCAAGGACTTGGAAAGGGCGAAACGAATCATTCTTCCTGGTGTTGGCTCCTTCGACACTGGGATGCGCAACCTACGCCAATCTGGCCTTCTGCCAGCGCTGGAAGAGCGCGTTCTGGGTGATCGGGTGCCCGTGCTTGGCATTTGTCTGGGCATGCAGCTTTTCGCCAACGGAAGCGAAGAAGGAGCGGAAAGGGGGCTTGGCTGGATACCCGGATTTTGCAGAAGATTTCCCCCAGAAGTCGCTGACAAGCGCCTTCGCATTCCGCATATGGGTTGGAACAGCGTTACACCCTTACCTCGGTCGCGCCTGTTCGAGCCTGCCGCTCAAAACCTACATTACTACTTCGTTCATTCGTACTTTTTCGAATGTGACTCCGAAGGCGACGTCTCTGCGAAAACTAGTTACGGCATCGATTTCTCTTCCGCCATTGAGCGCGACAATATTTTCGGCGTACAGTTTCATCCAGAAAAAAGCCATCGATTCGGCCTATCATTATTCAATAGCTTCGTAACACAAACCTGACGGATTCCCTGTGCTGCGCTCACGCGTTATTCCCTGCCTTTTGTTACATGATGGCGCTCTTGTCAAAACACAGCGCTTCGGTAAGTTCGACTATATAGGTGAGCCTCTCAACACAGTTCGCATTTTTAACGAACTTGAGGTCGATGAAATTGTCGTTCTCGATATTCTGGCCTCACGTAGAGGGCTGGCGCCAGACTATCGCTTGATATCAGAGATGGCCAGCGAGTGCTTTATGCCGCTGAGTTACGGCGGAGGAATAGCAACCATTGACCAAGCAAAAAGGATTTTTGCTTCAGGGGTCGAGAAGGTCATCGTCAATAGCGGCTTTATTCAACGCCCTGGCTTGGTTACGGAAATCGCCAAACATTCCGGCAGCCAAAGCGTCATTGTATCAATTGATGTTCGCAGAGGTTTTGGAAAGACACCTGTTGTCGCTTCCGCTCATGGCCTGCCCTGCAAGATATCTGATCCCGTTGAGGCCGCCAAGCATGCCGTGCAGCTTGGTGCCGGGGAACTGCTCTTGACCTCTATGGATCGTGACGGCACTTGGGAAGGATATGATCTCGCCTTGGTAAAGTCTGTGGCTGACGCCGTCGATGTCCCCATTATTGCTAGCGGTGGCGCAGGCAACGTTCAGGACATCAAGTCCCTCATTTGCAGCGCAGGCGCTTCGGCAGCAGCCGTCGGCAGCATGGTCGTATATCAGAAGAAAGGATTTGGAGTGCTCGTCCATTTTCCCGACCGGGCCAAGCTGGATGCTGAGCTGCTGAGTGGACAACATGGACGTTAGTCCGATTTCTTTGGCTGCAGAAGGGTCCAAGCAGGTCTGCAATCGGTGTCTTTACGATGACCGCGTCCCAAAGATCTCGTTTGATGACTCGGGAATTTGCAGCTACTGCAAACTTCATGACCAAATGGAGCAAGAATATCCCAACGGTCCAGAAGGCGAGCGCAGGCTTGCGGCAATGGTCGATGAGATCAGGCGGGCTGGAAAGGGAAAGCCATACGATTGCGTGGTTGGAGTTAGCGGAGGCTGCGATTCCACCTATTTGCTTTACCGCATGAAGCAATATGGGCTTAGGCCTTTGGCGGCGTATTTTGACAACACCTGGACAACCACTGCAGCAACCATGAATATCCGCAACGCCACCGAGGCGCTGGGGGTAGACCTTTATACGCATGTCGCTAACAACCGGGAATATGATGACATTTACCGGGCATTTATCGCTGCTGGCGTTCCAGATATCGAAGGGCCAACGGATTTAGCGTTAGCAGCAACGCACTATCATGCTGCTGCGAAGTTCGGAATTCGGCATATTATCGAAGGCCACTCCTTTAGAACCGAGGGAATATCTCCTCTCGGTTGGCTATATATGGATGCAAAGTATGTCCAAAGCGTGCATCGCAAATTTGGCGAAAGGACTCTGACAACGATTCCCCAGCTTTGGCTTTCAAGTCAATTGCGCTGGATGATTGTTAATCGCATCAAAAAGGTGCGCCCCCTGTACTTCATGAATTACAATAAAGCTGAAGCGATGGAGCTTATGAAGCGCGAGCTTGGCTGGCAATGGTACGGCGGCCATCATCTTGATAATCGCTTCACAGCCTTTTACCACCGATACTACATGCCCGTCAGGTTCGGCATTGACCAGCGCGTTCTTGGCTGCAGCGCCCTTATGCGATCAGGACAAATGACCCGTGACGAGGCGCTTGCCGAAATGGCGACTCCACCCCACCTGAACCCCGATATTATCTCGATCACGGAATTCGTGAAAAAACGTCTTGGCTATAGCAACAATGAATTTATATCGCTCATGGAGGCGCCGAGGCATTCTTATAAGGAATTCGTTACCTATAAGAAAGCCTTTGAACGGCTTCGCCCGCTTTTTTGGTTGATGTACAAGCTGGAACTTGTGCCAAAATCCTTTTATATCAAGTTTACCGCTAAGGATTAGCAAGGATATCAGAACTTCTAATTTATAAGCCATTTTGGAAGCATTTACTTGCTAGTGTTCTCGTCAATTTAATGGTTTGGAAATGGCCGCAATTCCCAAATTCGTCACCGGTCACTAGAGGAGCTTAGCAATTTCACTGCGCATCGCCCTGGCTCACCCCACCCACTCGACTCTTGGGCGGCATAATATTTTCATGCCCCTGAATATCGGTCTGATAGGGGCCTTGGTAAAGCATTGCGTCCAGGATTCGCAGACGGAGTTACGACTTTACAACGACGCCAATAGTCTTCTTGCGGAGATTGATACTTGGCGGCCGGATGTCATTGGCGCTTCAAACTATGTCTGGAACTCAAGGCTTTCCATGCACTGCCTTGCATACGCCAAGGCTAGGCTGCCAGATGTTGTCACAATTTCTGGAGGGCCGAATTTCCCAAATGCGCCAGAGGAAGTGCAGGAGTTTCTGCGGCAATATCCCCAGATCGATTTCTACGCTCCCCTCGAAGCCGAGGTGGCCGTTGCTGGTCTGGTTAAGTCGCTTCTGAGTGGAACAAGCCTTCAGCAGTTGAAACTTAATCCGCAGGATGGGCTTATGGCCTACAGCCAGGATTTACATGAAGTGCTTGCGGGTAAGGCGGCAACGCGCCCGCAAGAGCTCGACTTCCTTCCGTCACCGTACCTCAATGGGCTGATGGATAAGTGGTTTGACGGAACCTGGGCGCCTTCCGTAGAATTTTCTCGGGGCTGCCCCTATCACTGCACTTATTGCGTCCAGGGAAGTGACGTCTATTCCGGCATCGCACGCCACTCTACGCAGAGAATTGCTCATGAGATGGAATATATAGCGGCGAGAATGGCGCCTTATCCCGACATTCCCCTGGGCATTTGCGATTCCAACTTCGGCATGTACAAGCAGGATGAGGAAATCGCTGACATTCTGGTCAATGTGCGCGCCCGTTACGGTTGGCCGAATTCCTTCGACGTCACGACGGGGAAGTCACAATACGAACGCATTTTGCGCATTTCTGATAAGCTGGACAGAAAGTTGAATGTCTGTGCGTCGACGCAGTCCATGAACAGCCCTACCTTGTCAGCGATCAAAAGGCACAACCTTTCGGAAGAAGCTTATTGGGCGCTTATCCGTGAACTGTTGGACCGCAGGATGCTGACTTCGGTTGAATTGATCGTGCCGCTTCCCGGAGAAACAAAGGAGACATATCTTAACGGAATCCGCAAGCTGATGAGGTTCGGCGTCACCTATTTCCAGCCCTACACGACGATGATGCTAATGGGCACCGAATTATCATCGCAGGCTGTCCGCAAAGAGAATGGCTACGTCACAAAATGGCGTCTGCTGCCGCAGCAGTTTGGAGAATACAGGGGCGCCCGCGTTTTCGAAATCGAGGAAGTGGGCGTCGCCACCAACGCCATGCCCTTCGAAGACTATCTGGAATGCCGTAGCCTGGGCCTAGTTGCTGCTGCATTTTGTAGCGAGCAATTTGACGTGTTCCACAAGCTGACGGAAATTTGTGGGCTAACCCGATATGATTTCATCGAAAGAGTATGGAATCGAATACACCAGACAAAAGGTGCGATTTATTGCACGCTGAAGGAATACCAGGCTGCCAGCGCTGACGAACTCTTCCCCACGCTAGAGAATGCTGATGCGCATTATGCGCAGGACCATGTTTATGACAAACTCCTGGCGGGTGAAGTGGGAGACAATCTGATGCGCCGCTTCCGCGGTCAGATGATCATGCGCCACTCGCGCGAGGCTATCGACGTCGCCTTCGCCATCACACGCGAGTATGCCTCTGCAACTCTACTGGACGAATTGGAGAAATGGGTGCGAGCCTCCAGGGACCTAAATCAATACTTGAACCTTGGCGCCGCCAGCGGTCCTGTAGAACTTGAACTGCGATGGGACGCGCCGGGCTGGTATGAGCAAGGTTGCCCAGAGAACCTGAATGACTTCTGGCGCCCGGTGAAATACCTGATTGGCGCGAATATCGATGAACTGAATGAATTTGTGGCCTCTGCCGAGAAACTTTGCGGGGTCGATCTTAAGAAGAATCCGCTCTTCGTTTTGCCTCGTCTGCTCGACTGGTGGCAGATAGAAAAGCTTTGGCTAAGTTCGAAGAAGATTTAGCAGACGCTGAAAACCTCTCGTTTTGAAGTTCTGCCGTGATGCACTTTTTTGAGGGATCAGAGAGTTCAAGATGCGCGGCTCGGACGTTCAAGGCAGGAGTCTTTTCAGTAGTGTTCAACTTGAGGCACTGGTTCCGAAGTGGCGCCAGCTTCACCTGCGACTGGCGCATTTATGCGGAGCGGCACATCGGCAACCTCTCCGCATATCGAAAGAATGGAGCGGCTTAATGTGTCAACCGCCTAACGATTTAGTTTATGGATGTTCTGCAGTAAGTATGCTTCTTAAATGTTTCCACAAGGCTTCGCTTGGCGACCTCTCCAAATGACTAACTCGGCCCTTTTTGTCGGAAGTAAAATCTTTGGCCTCAATGTGCTCAAGCTACTTTACGAGACAACGCCTCAACATTTCTCAGATATTGTTTCCCTGGATGATCGAGATGACAGTCGGTCTGCATTCGATGGCTTTTCAAATTTTGCCCGCGAAATGTCCTTGGATCTACATTTGGACCCGACCCCAGAACATCTTCGCAGTCTGATCGAACGCGTCAAGCCAGACGTCATGTTCTTCTGCGGATGGTATCGCCTGATTCCTCAGACAATTCTAGATTTCCTGCCACTAGGGGCTCTGGGAATCCATCATTCTTTGCTGCCCAAATATCGGGGCGGCGCGCCACTCGTGTGGGCCATGATTAATGGTGAAGATGAAGTTGGATCGAGCATCTTCAGATTTACTTCTGGCATGGACAGCGGCGACACCCTTCTGCAAGTGCGTACGTCTGTTCAAGTTGAGGACTCGATTAATTCGGTTTCCTCTCGCCTCGAGGCAGAACTGCTTGCAGCACTGCCAAAACTATGGATCGACTATGTTAATGGTCGAGCAAAATCAACCCCCCAGGACCATGCAGCAGCATCATACTGCAGCCAGCGCAAGCCTGATGACGGATTGATCGATTGGACCCTTCCCGCTGCCAAGCTCCACGACTTCATTCGCGCTCAGTCTTTTCCCTATCCTGGTGCCTTTACCATCTTTAAAGGCACGCGGCTGGTCATCCAAAGCGCCTCACTATTTGAATGGCCTTGCTCAGGGGTGCCGGGGCAGGTTGTCCTTATTCACGACGGCAATGTCGTTGTCGCCTGCGGCGAACAATCAGCCCTTCGCTTGCTCAAGGTAGACTTTGACGATCAGCATCTGCCTGCGGTGAGCGTTCTAAATCGAATCGGCATTAGGCTGCCATCGTAGAGATGGCCCAGCTCCTTCAGACACAAACAGGGGATTGATATGGATATTCGCGGTAAAAAACTTGTTCTGATCGGCGGGGCCGGTCTCATCGGTTCACACACTGCCGACCAGTTGCTGGCGGAGGACGTCGGTGAAATTGTCATCTACGATAACTTTGTGCGAGGCACGCACGAGAACTTGACCAGCGCCTTGAAAGACCCGCGTGTCAAGATCTTCGACGTGGGCGGCGATATATGTCAGACGGACATTCTTGAGGCCGCCATCAAGGGCGCCGATGGCGTCTTCCACTTCGCCGCGCTTTGGCTTTTGCAATGCTACGATTTTCCGCGCGCAGCCTTCGACGTTAACATCCGCGGTACGTTCAACGTGCTGGAGGGGTGCTACAAGAACAACGTTAAACGGCTGGTATATTCGTCATCCGCCTCGGTTTATGGTGACGCCGTCGCAGAGCCGATGACGGAAGATCACCCCTTCAACAATACGAACTTCTACGGTGCCACTAAAATCGCTGGCGAGGCGATGGCCAAGGCGCTTCATCATCGCTATGGCCTGCCCTATGTCGGCCTTCGTTACATGAATGTTTATGGGCCGCGCCAAGATTATCAGGGCGCCTACATTGCCGTAATCATGAAGATGCTAGACAATCTCGACCGCGGCCAACCCTTGGTCGTGTATGGCGACGGAAGCCAGGCATATGACTTCGTTTATGTCGGCGACTGCGCGGCGGCGAATATCTGCGCCATGAAAGCCGAATCGGTGGACCGCTTTTACAACGTTGGAACGGGCAAGCGTACATCGATCAAGGAGTTGGGAGAATTGTTACTTCGCATCACAGGCTCCAGCGCCGGGATCACTTACAATCCGGGGGGCCTGACATTTGTGAAAAACCGGATTGGCTGCCCCAAGCAAGCCAGCAAGGAAATTGGCTTTGACGCCAAGGTAGGTCTTGAGGAAGGTTTGGAGAGACTTATTGAATGGCGGAGCGCTCACAAGGAAGAGGTTGTGGCCAGACGGGCGAAGGCGCGATGACAGTGAAGCGAAACATCGCCATCGCCCTGCCCTCAACAGGCGAAGAGGAGTGGCTTGCACTGCGCGAGCCAGTTATGTCGGGCTGGTTGACGCAAGGCCCGAAGGTTGCGGCATTTGAGAAGGCCTTCGCAGAGCGGCACCATGTTGCGCATGCATTTGCGGTTACGTCATGCACGACCGGCCTGCATTTGGCTCTTCTGGCCTTGGGCGTAGGCCCTGGCGATGAAGTAATCGTTCCAGCCTTTACGTGGGTCGCCACTGCCAATGCAGTAATCTATTGCGGAGCGAAGCCAGTTTTTTGCGACGTTGATCGCAAGACATTCAACATTGATCCGCTATTGGTACCTCCCCTTGTCACGTCACGCACGAAAGCACTGATCGCCGTGCATCTTTTCGGCCTATGTGCCGACATGTCCGCCCTGCGTGAAGCGCTCCCAGCCCATGTCGGCATTGTCGAAGATGCTGCTTGTGCTGCCGGCGCCGCCTATCAAGGTAAGTTCGCTGGCGGCTTGGGCGAGGTTGCGTCTTTTTCCTTTCACCCGAGGAAGTCAATTACGACTGGAGAGGGCGGCATGGTTACAACCAACCATGCTGATCTGGCAGTAATGATTGACCGCATGCGCAATCATGGGGCCACGGTTTCAGAAGAGCAGCGGCACAGAGGGCCGCGGCCCTACCTTTTGCCCGATTTTGACATATTGGGTTACAATTATCGCATGACCGATTTGCAAGGAGCGATCGGTCTGGTCCAACTGGGCAAGTTGGATTTCTTTATAGAGGAGCGCTCACAGTGGGCCGCATGGTACCGCAGCGAGCTGGAGGGTATTGACTGGTTGCGCTTGCCAGATGAGCCGACGTATGGGCGTCACGCCTGGCAGGCCTATGTGACATACGTAGATCCGTCAAAGGCCCCAATGCCCCGCAACCAGATGATGGAAAGATTGCAAGAGAGCGGCATATCCACCAGACCCGGAACGCACGCCATACATATGTTGGGCTTCTACAAATCATCCTTCTCAATTCACGGCGACGATTTTCCCGCCTCAAGAGACTGTGACTTGAACTCGATGGCTATCCCCCTCCACAATCGGATGGTAGAGGCCGACTACGCTTATGTTGTGAAAATGCTGAAGGCTCTGGGCTGATGTGCGGAATTGCAGGCGCGTTCTGCCCTGAGGGCGGCCCCCCAGGGGTTGATATCTCCGCCATGATCAGCGCCATCGCGCATCGCGGTCCGGATGGCGAGGGTGTTTGGATGGATGGGCCTGTTGCGATGGGCCATCGCCGACTTGCGATCCTTGACCTGAGTCCAGCCGCGGCGCAACCCATGCTGTCTGAATGCGGTCGCTTCGCCTTAATCTATAACGGTGAAATCTATAACCATGACGAGTTGAAGCGGGAACTAATTGACCTTGGCTACGTTTTTCGAAGCCGCTCGGATACCGAGGTTCTCCTGATTGCCCTGTTGTGCTGGGGTGAGCGAGTCGTCAATAGACTTAATGGAATGTTTGCCTTTGCACTTTGGGACTGCAGGGAGAAGACGCTCCTGCTTGGTCGCGATCGCTACGGCATCAAGCCCCTTTACGTTGCTTGGAGCGGATCGACCTTTTTGTTCGGTTCCGAGATCAAGGCCCTTTTGGCCTCCGGAGTGTTAAGCGCAGAATTAGACCGCGAGGGTCTGACGGAATATTTTACCTTCCAGAATTTCTTTACTGAACGCACCCTGTTTCGCAACGTACACCTGATGCCTGCCGGCCATACGTTGCGACTTTCGGCAGATTCACAGCCCGGTATGTTTCGATTCAATCAATATTGGGATTTCTTGTTCGCAGAACCCACTTCCAATAACCGGGCGCAAACAGAGATTGCCGATGAACTGGACCATTTGTTCGAACAGGCCGTAAAGCGGCAACTTGTCGCTGACGTCGATATTGGCGCCTACCTTTCAGGCGGTGCCGACTCTGGTTCCATCACGGCCATTGCGGCCCGCATGCTGCCAAATCTGCGCAGTTATACCGTCGGATTCGATTTGCGCTCGGCTTCCGGCATTGAAATGGCTTTCGACGAGCGCGCGTCAGCCGAGTACATGTCGTATCTTTTCCGCACAGAGCATTATGAAATGGTGCTGAAATCGGGCGACATGGAGCGCTCGCTTCCAAGCGTCGTGCGTTACCTTGAAGAACCACGCGTTGGCCAAAGCTATCCGAATTACTTTGCAGCCAAACTCGCATCACGCTCGGAAAAGGTCGTCCTTTCTGGAACCGGCGGCGACGAACTTTTTGGCGGTTATCCCTGGCGCTATTATCGCGCCACGCAGAGTTCTGATTTTCCATCCTATATCGACAACTATTATTCATACTGGCAACGTCTGCTCCCCCAGGGTATCGCCCAGAAATTCTTCGCGCCGATTTGGGGCGAGGCAAAATCCGTCGATGCTCGTGAAATTTTCCGCGGCGTATTTCGCAACAATGTCGGACCGTTGGATCGACCGGAAGACTACATCAACCACTCTTTGTATTTTGAATGTAAAACTTTCCTTCATGGCCTGCTTTCGGTTGAGGACAAGCTGAGCATGGCCTTTGGTCTAGAAACTCGTGTTCCCTTTCTTGACAATGATCTCGTCGAATTCGCCATGCGGCTTCCAGTTCGCTACAAGCTTGCAAACCTAGGCGCGCTCAACTTCAGACTTAATGAGAATATTTCAGGACGGAAGAACGACATATTCTTCCAGAGGACACATGATGGAAAGTTGCTCCTGCGGGAAGTTCTCGGTCGCTACGTTCCCGAGGAAGTGCGTAGCGCAGCGAAACAGGGTTTTTCCGCTCCGGATGCCAGTTGGTTTAGGGGCGAGAGCATCGACTACGTCCGTCGGCTCTTGTTGGAAGGCCCTCAGAGGTATGCGGAGTTTCTCGATAAAGATACAGTTTGCTCTCTTGTCAATGAGCACCTATCCGGAACGGAAAACCGCCGCCTGTTGATCTGGTCGCTGATTTACTTTGAACGCTGGTGCAGGGAGTTTTTGTGATAACGTCTTCTCAATTCCCCGCGCAGTCTCATCTTCTCCCTTGCGGCTTCCAGCCTGAATGGGTGATTGCCAGCCATCGCTCAAGCATGTGGTTCGAAGGCTCGAGGAATTATGTGCAGGGTGCCGTTATGGCAAGCCAGGCGATTGAGTTGCTTGGACTCTCTTCCTTTGGCAGCAACGTCAAGGTCCGGCACGTTAAGTTCCCGCAGGAGGTGGTCTGCGATGGGTTCTTTATCTTGCTCAAAGACGATGGCGCAGATGAGCTTGCGGTTAACTCCAGCATGGTCATGGCTCTCAATGTGGACGGAACTGGTTATTCCGCCTTATTTCTTCCAGATCCGTCTACTCCCATTCATGAGCGCAGGACTGGAGAATTTGGCCAAAGCCTGCTGTGTGGCGTGATGGCTCAATCGCCTTATACGGGCACTGCCGAAGCATGCGGCTTGTCAAAAGGCTGGCATTTGTTTTCTGCGCTTGTCGCGGCGAATAAGGCGATCCATCAGGAAACGGTTCCTGGCATCGGCGCCATTCGCCTTGGATTTATTGCGGGGCTAAGGGTGCCGATGGATAACGATGTTGTCGACAGGACCTTCTCGATTTCAGTGCTCGGGCACGAAATTAAAAGAGAGGGGGGCACCGCAACCTCGATTGCTGAGCTGAGCTATCAGACGGACAAGGACCGTGAAAGTGCCAGCATGTGCTTTGTCTTTACTGTTTAGCCTGTCCCTCGTAGGATGTCAGGATCGTAGAGGCCCAAGACAAACCTACGCCAAAGCCGGCGATAAGAATTCTTCTCGCGCTCCTAAGGCGTGTTGCATCGAGCCGGGCCAGGGCAATGGGGATGGAAGAAGATGTCGTGTTGCCGAATTCTGCAACGTCGACAACCAGACGGTCTAAGGGAATTTTTAGGGCGGCGCCCATAGCCTCGAGGATATAGCGGTTCGCTTGATGAAAAACCCAAAGGTCGATGTCTTGGCTGGCAAGCTGGTTTATCTCAAGACAACGCCGAATATCGCTTAGTACTTGCTCCATGGTGAAGTTGAATATTTCCCTGCCATCCATGAAGAGCGGCCTTCTTTCGACGGGCGCCGCGCCAGTTCCCAGCGCAGTCAGAGCGGCATGTTTGTCGCCAGCCGTTCCAAAGGTTGTCCTTCCAACTGTAAAGCGTGGATTGTCACACAACAAAGAGCTGGCTGCTGCATCGCCAAACAAGGGTGCGGTCGCCCGGTCCTTTGGATCGATCAGGCGAGAATATGTGTCCGCCGTTATCAGTATAGCCTTCTTCCAGCCGTGTGCCGACATGGCTGGCAGCAAAAGGCCAAGACCATAGACAAATCCCGAGCAGCCAAGTCCAATGTCAAAGGCTGCTACATCCTTGCGAAATCCAAGGGCTGCGTGCAGCAGCGCGGAAACATGCGGGATCAAGTGATCCGGCGTTTGCGTGACGACGGCCAGAGCGTCAATTTCCTGCGCGGGCGTACCTGTTTCTTGAAGAAGCTTGCGTGCCGCTCTAACAGCAAGGACAGCAGTTGTTTCGTCCTCTGCCACAATTGGGCGGCTGTGGATTCCAAGCTTCTCTTTCAGAAACTCCGAGGAGAAACCTTGCTCCGTCGCCAATTGGTCGCTGCTTTTTCGCTCGCTTCCACAGGCATAGGAAATATGGTGGATACCTATCATGCTTTTTTCATCGTCCGCTTCTCTTTGCTGGCCTCAGCCTGGGGTGCAATCACCCATCCATTCGTGGTAATCCTAAATTCGAATCGCCGTCTGAGCAATGGTTGAAGGAACCTCCGGAACATTCATGAACGGCTCCTTGCTTTGACCTTTTTCACGAATTTCAGCACGCGTCTATATGCCACAGGATGGCAGGTTCTTTTGTGGCTGGCCTACGGACCTTCAGCCACATTACTTTGTGCATTAGTCTACAGATATCTTTTTATTGCAAAAAGTGCTTGGCATGCCAACAGATGGCTATCGAGCTGGCAGCTGCGTCTCATTCCAACCATGTTCTCGCAAGAGGCCCCCAGCTTCTCGTTGCAGGGTTCTGCATTCCATGCCGGAGTAATGGCCCGGCTTGAAGAACCGCACGCAATGAAGCAAAGGCGACCGGTAGCCAAGTGTGTTTCACGCAAACCTCGTATCGGGTGTCTGGGCCGCTTTGCAGGAGCTTTAAGCTTTGGAACAGACTTCTTTCTTGGTTTTCCAAAGGATGCCGAACTTATCGTCTTCGACCTTCCTTTCGAAGGCCGTGCTTTGGAGCGCCTAGCAGAACTGCCCTTGAAATACATTCAGGTTTCAGACAGTGCCAACTGGGCTGACGCAGCCGGACACCCGCCACTGTCAGAGGCAATTGAAGCCGAGAACCTGGATGTCCTTGTTAATATATGGAGAAAGGCGCCGTCACAGCTGTTCGATTCGATCAGCGTTCCCATGATTGCTCACGTCAGTGGAGGGTCAGATATTCTGCATCACCCCAGAATAGACTTGAACATCATTGCGCAGTTAGCTCCTCATACTCATATTAAGAAGGGGCGCATCCACTGCAGGCTTACCGATAAAGCGTTTGGCCAGAGAACAGAATATTTAGGCATGATTTATGATGCGCGCGACATCGTCGCATCAGAGCAACGAAAATGGCGGGATAGACAACCTTTTCTTTTTGCTTTCGGCTCGTTGTTCAAGTTCTCGCCACGCTGGCTGGACAGTGTGTTGACGGTCCTTGCCGATGATCAGAATGTTGATCTGGTCATCATGGGCAGAGACTCGAATGGAGCCCTGGACAGAATTCGCCGTCATATAGCGACGTGGAATCTTCAGGGCCGCTTTCATTTTGAGGGTGGCTTCTCGTCAACCCGCGACAAGAACGGCGATATCCCGGATCCAAATTGGCAGCGCTGCAAGGATCTATTGTCCAAGACCAGGGTTTCACCTGATAGTTGGCCAAACACCGGCGGCTCCAGTCGTTTTGAAGCCTACTTGTTAGGGGCACCCTTTCCCTATATGCAAATTCCTAAGGACGTCGGCGTTGGAGGAAGACGATCATATGCAGAGTTTGCCCTGCCGATTCTTGACATTCCGGAAACAGAGGCATTCACCCCGGAAGAGTTTACCAGCCTGATCCGCCGGTGCTTGTACGACGAGTGTTTTGCCGATTTGGTGGCCACCAAACAGACGGAAACGACTCGAGCGGCAGGAGACGCGAAGCGCTGGTGGCGCGAGTTCATGCAATTGCTGGAACTGGGTCGTTAGATGAAATTACAAATGGATCTGCCACAAAGGCGCTGTCCCACGCATTTTGATTCGGCGACCTGCTCAGTGACGTCCGATAATTCACCCACTGCCCCTTATCTGTTTGCGACAATTGGCCGATCTCCATATACCGGCGCCCAGCAGCCGTTAGGTTGTAAGCGTGAACGTACAAGCGGTTGCCCTCGACTTCCGGCAGCAGGTGGGCGTGAGCCAGCCCCTGCACCCCCCGTTCCAGGCCAAGCCGAGGCAGAATCATTTGTTTCATGCGCTGATACGAACCCAGCGCGCGCACAGCAAGGCGTCGAGCGGCAACTGACTTTTTTAGCGACATGGCTGCCCGAGGAGTATCCCACATCTCGCCTGTGATCAGAAATGGGTCTCGAAATTCAAGCCCGTCTTGTGAAGATAGGCTATAGATCGCATGAGAGTCGCTTCTTACTGTGACATACATAGTGAAGCCAGAGCCTTCCCGCACGACTTGCGGATACCAGATGGAGCCAAAGGGAAAGGCCGCCCCGGTAAGAACCGGGGTCGGATCAACGCGCCAACGAACAAGGTCTGTACTGCGAGCATGATATATGGCGTTGCCGGAAGCGCTTTTGTGCCGATAGACGAACCAAAGTCGATATCCATTCTCGACCTCTAGCACACATGGTTCGATGACACTGGCCATCGACCCATGCATAAGTCCGCTATCGATTTCTTGAACTTGCGTCCCGCGCAAAACTGGCGCGGCGTGGCAATTCCAGGCAAAGCCATCGCTTGACGTTGCGAGTCCAATGCAGCTGGCTTCGTTGGCAGCGGCAATACCCTGGTACAGCATTGCATAGCCGTTCCCAACCGGCAGGACATGGGGGTTGCACACCCTTAAGTTCTTCCAGTCACTGGCCGGATCAATGGGTATGATCATGCCGTCTGCGCCATACCGGTGGAAGACTTCTCCATCATCGGAAAGGGCGAGGCCAATTTGTTCGGTCGTCCAATTTGAAGCCATGCCGGCATAATAAAGAAAATACATGGTTGCGACCGCCGGTTAATGATATAGAGCAAGGAGCGAACACTATATACACTGCACGGTCAAAGAAGTGCAATCGAAACAGTCATGAAGCCTCTTAATAGCCTGTTTTTTTTGTTTGTTGTTGCTGTACTTTGCGCAGGATCGGCAGGTTTTGCTGTTGGCGCGATTACGGTTCACTTCAACTTGCCCCCATACAAAGCACTGGTCTCCTCTGTTTGGCTGGCAGAGCTGCGGACGCGGATTCGCCCAGACACCCAAAGCGGACCCGAGACCGGCCAAAGCCGAGAGAATCTGACGCGTGGAGAAGGTGAGGTGTTGGCGCAAGCCTTCACTGACGATCTTGTTGCGCCCAGCGATCAGATGTTTTCCCCTGTGCTATCCCTGGACGAATTGCATCAACGCCTTGAGGCGATGAGAATTCCTGACGCAAGTCTTCCCCGCGCCTATAGCGATCTCAGTTTGAGTGGTGCTGATGAACGCTCCCGGCCTGGCGTGCTTATTGTCAGCTTTGACTTTTTTGGCAAGCGACAAGCGCTCGCCTACAAGCGGCACGGACCAGACAAGTCAAGATGCGCGCTGTTGGTAATCCCCGGCTCTGGATACAATCAAGCCTGGGAAATGATGCGGTCGAAGGAGCCGAATTACCAAAAAAACATCGTCTCTATTGGCCCCGCCTTCTGCGATACTTTTGTCCAGATTAAGCCGGCCGACTCTATTGCCGCCATCCACGATGGTCAGCGCAGCCTGAATTTTCGGTCCATTGCCTATTACCTAATTAATCGGGGCGCGTCCTATTCGACGCTTTATCTGACCGAAGCGCTTGCCCTCGCGAAGCACCTGCGCAAATCCTATCCGAAACTGGTTATTGCAGGACTCTCGCAGGGTGGGCAGGCGGCGGCTATATTATCAACCTTGTCTAATCCAGACGGAGCTATTATCGCTTCCGGATATAGTGTTCTTAATGACAAATATGAAATAGCCGGCATGGATCAACTTGCAGCCTCTGGCCTTTATGAATTGTACTCGCAAGAAGCAATCAAGGCGTGGCTGGCAAAGGGCAAAACCCAATCTCTTTTTACCTGGGGAAGCCAGGAGGGCGGCGTTTACGGAATGGATGCGATGTCACAACTGACGTGCGAGAGTTTCAAGGAGTTCAAGAACGTCCAATGTCGCGTCCACCCTGCCGGTCACGTTTACTGGCAGCCTTATGTTACTGACTTTTTATCTGTCGTTTTAGAAATGAAGTGATGAGTTGATGAACCGTTCCACAGAAGCGCCAGCAAACGAAAAAACCCTGATTACCAGGGATGTTCCTTTTTTCTGGCGCCTAGTTAAGCTGTCGTGGAAGTATCCACTGACTGTCGCCATGGTCAGCATTTTGGCGATGCTCTCTGATTTTGTTTCAATTGGATTGCTTGTCCCATTTCTCCAGGCTCTCATGGGTGGAGGTATCGGCGCACGCATGGCCGACACTCCCCTGGGCTTTTTAACGCCATTTTTTTCCAATCTTGATCAGCTTAGCGGTATTCGCTGGCTGGCCTTGGCAATTATCTGCACAACGCTGCTGCGCGTTGGGCTTACCTACGGGGCAACGCTTTTAAATTTTAGATTTCAAGTCGATGTCGAGCGGCGCGTTCGGAAAAAACTCTTTGATGCCGCACTTTTTATGAACTTCGATTCTGTGAACAAATCACGGCTGAGCGACATTTTCTTCATTTTGAACAATCTCCCCAGCAGCGTTTCGTACAGCATGTTCACCCTTGTGTCATTTCTGCCCGCCTTTCTTTCGCTTGCTCTTTTCTCGACCGTCGTTCTTTTGGTCTCGTGGCAATTAACCGTCCTTGGGATGGGGCTATTTGCAATGACCTATTTTCTGGTCCAGAGGATCAATCGGCAAATCCGCAAGAATGCCCGCGACCAAAATACCATCGTAGCCGATCTTCACCACACGGTTATGGAATGCGTCAACGGCCTATCCGTTATTCGACCGTTTACCCGTGAGGATTGGGCGGCAAAGCGCTATGCCGATCATCTTGCCTCGTATATTCGCGCCCTGACGACAGGGGTCGAGCTTCGCGCCAAGTCGCAGCCGATTCACTCGCTTGCCAGTACCTTTTCACTGGCCTTGATCTTGTTTTTTGGCACTTTTGTACTTACGGTCGACGGGCAGATTTGGTCTGAAATGATCGTCTTATACCTAATTGTCATGGCTAGGCTTTCAGGCCCGGTGAGTACGATTCTTAGGCTTAGAAGTGATCTTGCCGCACAGGCCCCGGGCATTGCCCAAGTTGCGGACTTCTTGAGAGCAAACAAGCCGCAGCAGAACCTTGCAGAGGGCAAACCTTTTCCAGGCATTCAGACGAACATTCGCCTTGAACATGTCAGCTTCTCTTACTCGGGAAACGGCATGGCTGTGCTTGATGACGTCTCGTTGACGCTTGAAAATGGAAAAACGCTTGCGTTGGTTGGAGCCTCTGGTTCTGGAAAATCAACGCTGATCAAACTCTTGGCGCGGTTTTACTCGCCGACGCAGGGGGTTATTTCCTGTAACGGCATGAATATCGAGGACTTCGAGATTGCCTCCTGGCGAAAGTCGATCGGCATTGTCAGTCAGTCGACATTTCTATTCAACGATACCATCCGCGAAAACATTAGGTTCGGCAAACTTGAAGCTGACGATCAGCAAGTTGAAGAAGCCGCTAAATTGGCGCATGCGCACGACTTCATCTTAGAAACGGAACAAGGTTACGACACTCTTGTCGGTGACCGCGGCGTGCGGCTTTCTGGAGGTCAGGCTCAACGCATCGCAATTGCCCGCGCTCTACTGGCTAATCCATCCATTCTCATACTTGATGAAGCAACTAGCGCCCTGGACGCCGTTTCGGAACAGCACGTTCAAGAGGCCCTGGCTTTTCTCTGCCAAGACCGCACGGTTTTGGTCATCGCGCACAGGCTGGCCACAATTCGCAATGCCGACCACATTGTTGTTCTCGAGAACGGCCGTGTTGCCGAAGAAGGGTCATATTCAAGCCTATTTGAGCGCCGCGGCACATTTTGGAATTATGCCCGCCTTCAACACTTGAGTGACGACAACGAGGTTGCAGAACCTCTGCTTTTCTCTAAGTAGCATGCCCCTCCCACTAACGCACATTCTTTGATGATGCGTAACCTAAACTCAGTCGTAATCGGAGCCGTTCCAAAATGGTAAGAGACTTTCTCGTTCCCAGCCCGGACTTAAATGGCAAGACCATTCTAATTACCGGCGGCACCGGTTCTTTCGGCAAACACTTTTCACACGCGGTTCTAAAGCGCTTTCAGGCAAAAAAGATCATAATCTTCTCGCGCGACGAGCATAAACAAGTCGAGATGATGCCAGACTTTAATGAAGTGGAAATGGACATCATGCGCTTCTTCATCGGAGACGTGCGAGATGAACAGCGCCTTGACATGGCCATGAACGGCGTCGATGTCGTCATCCACGCGGCTGCGCTCAAGCATGTGCCGGTAGCCGAGTACAACCCTTTCGAATGCATCAACACCAATGTGATGGGCGCCGAAAATGTCGTGCGCGCCGCCCTCAGGAACAATGTGCCTAGGGTTATGGCGCTTTCGACCGATAAGGCCGTCAATCCTGTCAATCTATACGGCGCCAGCAAACTGGCCGCCGACAAGATATTTGTGGCGGCGAACCACCTTTCCGGCAACCGCCTTACACGCTTTTCAGTCGTCAGGTACGGAAATGTCGTTGGCTCGCGTGGAAGCGTCGTACCCTTGTTTCGCAAGCTGATTAGGGAAGGCGCAACCAGCCTTCCGATTACAGACCCTCGAATGACGCGCTTTTGGATCACGCTTGAGCAAGGCGTCAACTTTGTTCTATCCTCGCTTGCCATGATGCAAGGATGGGAAATCTTTGTTCCCAAAATCCCCAGCATGCGCGTCACCGACTTAGCGGCGTCCATGGGGGCAGGTCTGCCGCACAAGGTTGTTGGGATACGGCCTGGCGAAAAGCTGCATGAGCTTCTTCTGACAGAGGACGATGCCCGAGGAACCTTAGAGCTTGAGGACAGATATTTGGTTCTTCCAGCTTCTGCTGTGCCCGAAATGGAGCAGTACAAACAGCGCGGCGCAAAACAAGTTCCGGAGAGCTTTCGCTACGCCAGTGACACCAATGACGAATGGGCGAGTGCCGATCTCATCAATTCTTGGCTTTCTGACGAAACCTAAGCAAACAAGCGGCTGTTTAATGACGCTTCTAATCATCGGTGGGTCTGGAACACTTGGAAAAGCGCTTTGCGTCGAATCTCGTCGGCGCGGCATTGCCTATAATGGCTTGGCGCGCTCAGGCTCAGAAATCGAGCTGGACATTCAAGACGCTTGCGCCCTTGCAGGGGCCGTTATGGCCGTCAAGCCCACATTGGTCATCAATTCAGCCGCTATCGTAGATTTGGCGGTCTGCGAGAGCGATCCAGGCGGCGCCTATGCCGTAAATGCGCGCCCAGCAGCTATTTTGGCGCACACTTGCCGTGAGATCGGCGCCAAGTTCGTTCATATTTCCACCGATCACTTCTACTTGGGCGACTGCGATGTGGCGCATGATGAGACGGCA
Source organism: Alphaproteobacteria bacterium (assembly GCA_015231795.1). NCBI lineage: Bacteria > Pseudomonadati > Pseudomonadota > Alphaproteobacteria > Alphaproteobacteria bacterium. Next base: position 208,822 of record JADGAX010000002.1, read on the forward strand.
AGCGTGACCCTGGTCAATGAATACGCAAGAAGCAAGTGGGCGGCAGAATCATTCGCCCTGACGCTGCCGGGCACTCTTGTCGTCCGCACGAATTTTACCGGCTGGCGCGGTCTTCAAAACCGTCCAACCTTCATCGAATGGGCCGTGCGCTCGCTTCTTGACCGCTCGCCACTGACCCTTTTCAACGACTTCTGGACTTCGACATTGGATGCGCCGAGTCTAGCCAAGGCAATTTTCGATTTGTCCTTCAAGGATGCTAGCGGCATTTTCAATGTCGCCTCGCGCACCGTTTCTACAAAGCAAGATTTTGTCGCAGCCGTTGCCTGTCAGATGGGGATTGATCTTGATTGGACCGTAACGGGTTCGGTCTCAGGCCTGACGCCTATGCGCGCTGACAGTCTTGGCTTGAACGTCTCAAAGGCGGAAACGGCCCTTGGCTACAATTTGCCTACGCTCCAGCAGGCCATCACCAGCCTTCTCTCCTCGCGGCCCACAGGTTATATATGATTATTCTTGGCCTCGGCTTTCTTTCAGACGCATCGGCCTGCATCTTGCGAGACGGCGAGCTACTTGCTGCCGTAAGCGAGGAGAGGCTAAACCGCATTAAGCTATGGCATGGCGTTCCGCATGCATCCATAGAATGCGTTCTGGCGCAAACGGGTTTGTCGCTTCAGGATGTTGATTTGGTGGCCACGCATGGCGCAACCGATGGCGCCTTCGCGGAAATTCCATTCGACGATAAGGCCAAACTTATCAGCGACTCTTCTTTGTCCGCCGAGCGGAAGACCTTTCAGCTTAAGGCCCTGCAGTCCAGACGCGACCATGAACGAATGGTAGTTTCAGTCCGCACGCCTGACTATCTTGCCGAAGTAGCGAAACTTGGCAGACCCGTCCGCGTCTATTCCCATCATCAGGCCCACGCCGCCTGCGCCTTTTACGGCTCGGGCTGGGAAGACGCGCTTGTGCTAACGGCCGATGGCTGGGGCGAGGATGCTTCATCTACCCTTTGGCTCGGTCATGGTTCTGAATTAACAAGGCTCTCTTATTCTCACACCTTCGATTCCCTTGGTTATTTCTACGGGGGCATCACGAAGGCCCTTGGTTTCATTCCGCATCGTCACGAGGGAAAAGTGCTTGGGCTGGCCGCCTTCTGCGCTGATCCGAAATCCTATTCCGCCATTGCTGATATGGTTGACGTATTGCCTGAAGAGGGCCGTTTCCTCGGACGCATGGAGAACGGTCTTTATTTGCCGCGCTACGACAATCCTGCGCTGGCTGAGTTCGTTATGGACTTTAGCCGCGAGGATGTCGCAGCTGCCGCGCAACGCCGTCTCGAAGAGGTTGTCTGCGCCCTCGTTGCCAAGCAAGGCGACAGGGCGCGTCGCTTGGCCCTGGCGGGGGGGATTTTCGCCAACGTCAAACTGAACCAAAGACTGGCTGAATTAGACAATGTTGAAGAGGTCTATGTCTTTCCAAACATGGGAGACGGGGGACTTTCCGTCGGCTCGGCGTGGCTTGCCCACGCGGAAATTTATGGCGTCGCGCCTCGGCCAGCGACAAGCATGTATTTAGGTCCATCCATAGACAATCGTGAAGCGCTGGCGTGTTTGGAGCAATCGGGTTTTCCATTCACGCGCCCAGCGAACATCGCCGAGACTGTGGGGAACTTATTGGCTGACGGACATGTGGTGATCCGTTGTACTGGCGCCATGGAATTCGGGCCGCGAGCTCTTGGCCACCGCAGCATTCTTTACCGCGCCAGCGACGCATCCGTGAACGACTGGCTGAACCGTCGTCTTCACAGGTCGGAATTCATGCCCTTTGCCCCGGCAACCTTGGCCAGCGACGCGCCTTCTTGCTACAGGAATCTTGATGCGGGTCGCAGCCCGGCGCGCTTCATGGCCATGACCTTTGATTGCACACAAAAGATGAGGGAGCAGGCGCCAGCCGCCGTTCATGTTGACGGAACGGCAAGGCCGCAACTGGTCTCAGAAGCGGACTACCCCGATTTCTTCGCCATCCTAACCGCCTATCATGCCAAAACGGGCCTTTCAAGCCTCGTCAACACAAGTTTCAACATGCACGAAGAACCGATCGTTTGCTCTGCGCAGGACGCCTTGCGCGCCTTCTCGGCAAGCGGCCTTCCTTTCATGGCGCTTGGCGACTTTCTGGTGGAGGGTCCCGATGTGGCGTAAGGGCGAGCCGATCGGCGTTCTGGGTTTGGGATCAATCGGGTTGCGCCACGCGCGCAACTTGATCAAACTTGGGCAACAGGTCATTGGCTTCGACCCAAACCTTGAGCGGCGCCATCTTCTTGAGCAGGCAGGGGGAGGTACAACGACCGAGCGCAAGGACGTCTTGGGTTGCGCTGCCCTGGTCATTGCTTCCCCTCCTGGCCAGCATTTGCAGGATCTGGCTGAAGCCGTGGCGCTTGGCCATTCGTGCTTGATAGAGAAACCTATCGCACACACGGACCAGGGACTGCAACAAATCTTGGATCATGCCGACAGCGCTGGTTTGATTGTCTATGTTGGGTTCATGCTGCGCTTTCACGCCTGCGTCACGCAAGCCAAACAGGCGCTTGAGAGCGGCGAGATTGGCCGCCCACTTTGGGCGCGATTCTTGGCGTCTGCATATTTGCCCTCGTGGCGGCCATATCAAGATTACCGAAATGGCTACGCCGCCGACCCTGCTACCGGTGGCGTGCTGTTCGACGACATTCACGAGATAGACCTAGCCACATACCTGCTCGGGCGCGCCAGCCTTTCCGGCGCTGCAGTTTCAAACAGCCAAACGCTTGGTCTGGCGTCTGAAGACGTGGCTCAATTGATCCTAAGCCACCAGGGTGGACACATAAGCACGATCCACCTTGATTACTGCAGTCGGCCCGCGCGCCGTGAAGTTGAGATCATGGGGACGCTTGGCTCGTTGCGCCTTGATCTGATCGCAAGGCGTTTGCAGATGATCGACTTAGATGGTCGCATTGTGACAGATGCAACTTTGCCCGGTTCCTTCGATCAAGACTACGAAGAGGAAATGCGCAGCTACCTTGCCTGCCTTGAAGGCAAGGCTTTGCCGCCTTGCGACGGACGCGGAGCAGCGGAGGTTCTTGACATTGTTCTGCGGGCAAGGCGGCTTTGCTCTTTGCCCGTCCTTTGATCAATCATGAATGCGGAGTGATTTTTTGACGCTGGCAATTGTGAATCTAGGCATCAGCAACGTCAGTTCGGTCGAACACGCTTTTGACAGGTTGGGCGTTGGCTGGTCGCGCGCCGATAGTCCGCAAGATATTGAAAGCGCCAGCGCAGTCGTCCTGCCGGGCGTCGGCGCATTTCCTGACGGAATGAGGCGTCTTGCCGCCAAGGGACTTGTTGAACCCCTAAGACGCCATGCGGGAACCCAGAGAAAACCCTTGCTTGGTATTTGCCTTGGCATGCAACTGCTAGCCGACCTGGGCGAGGAGCACGAACCTACGCAAGGTTTGGGCCTTATTCCCGGCAAGGTTACGCGGCTTCAGCCGCAGGAGGGGGCTCGCGTGCCGAATATTGGATGGTGCGGCGTGGAAGCGGCCGCCAATTCACGCCTTTTCTCGTGCGCCAAGACAGATCCTACCTTCTACTTCGTGCACAGTTACCAATTCATATGCGAAAGCTCAGGTCACGTTTCCGCTACAATGCGGTTTGGCTCCACTTCTGTCGTGGCGGCCGTCGAATCGGGTCAGACCTTTGGCGTTCAGTTCCATCCTGAAAAGAGCCAGGATGCTGGAATGGACCTTCTTGAGGCCTTTGTCAAAATCATTGGCATGCGGATCGGAAGTTAGCGAATGCCCTTTCCTCGTTTAATTCCCTGTCTGCTGCTCAAGAACGGTTTGCTGATGCGCAGCCAGTTGTTCAAGGTTCATCAGGTTATCGGCAACCCAATGAGCACGGTCGAACGGTTCTCGTCGTGGAACGTCGACGAGTTGGTTATTCTCGACATCAGCGCCGAAGACCGGCATGACCTGCGCCGCGACGATCTGGCACACCGCTACGACGGATCAACCGCCCTGGATGTCTTGAAGGCCATCGCCCGCGTTTGCTGCATGCCGCTGGCATTTGGCGGGCGCATACGGTCATTGGATGACATTTCCGCAAGGCTGGAAGCCGGAGCGGACAAGGTCGTCATCAACAGCCAGGCTTTGAAGTCTCCGCAATTCATTGCAAACGCCGCCAGGCGCTTTGGCAGCCAGTGTATCGTCGTCAGCATTGATGCTAAGCGTGCAGCCGATGGAAGTTACGAGGCATTCTCCGACAGCGGCGTCTGCCCTTCCGGCAAGACGGCATCCGCCTGGGCGCGGGAAGTTGAAAACCTGGGCGCCGGTGAGATTCTGCTGAACTCTATCGACAGAGACGGTTCTGGTCTTGGATATGACCTTGATTTGGTTCGGTCGGTAACTGAAAGCGTTGCCATTCCCGTCATCGCGCTTGGGGGCGTGGGCAATTACGGGCATTTCGCGCTAGGCGTCAAGGATGGCGGGGCGTCGGCCGTTTCGGCCGCCAACATCTTTCATTTCTTTGAACTCAGCTATCCATTGGCGAAGCAATCTTGCATTGATGCTGGCATTCCCATGCGTCGCGTTTCGCTTAACAGTCGGTGGTTTCCGCGAGAACCTGTTTTTGACGTACAGGCTGAAAATGCGAGGCTTGAAAAGCGGATGGCGCGAGCCAGGGCCATTCAGAGCGATGGGCCTGACGCAGACCCGTTTCCGCCGTCGCATGACGCAAGGCCAAAAGCCAGCTGGTGTACGAAATGCACTTACCCCTACCTATCTGCGGCGCCGATGGAGATGGATGACCAAGGCGTCTGCATGGGTTGCCGCATGTCAGAGGTCAAGCAAGCGATTCCGATGTCTGAGTGGAATCGTAGACGAGATCTTCTAAAGGAGATCGTCGAGCAGGCACGATGCCGCGACGGCAGCAGACACGATTGCGTGATTGCGGTTTCAGGCGGCAAGGACAGCTATTTTCAAGCGCATGTACTGAAGAATGAATTTGGCCTTAATCCATTGCTCGTCACATACAATGGAAATAACTATACGCCGGTTGGATGGCGAAACCTTCATCGCATGAAGGAGGCTTTTGGTCTCGACCATGTGATTTATGCCCCAAATGTTGACGCGCTGAAAAAGTTGAACCGCCTCTCCTTTAAAGTCATGGGAGACATGAACTGGCACGCCCATGCGGGCATTACCACCATTCCAGTCCGCATCGCGGCACAGAACAAAATCCCGCTGGTATTCTGGGGCGAGCATGGCTATCTCGACCTTTGCGGACAGTTCTCGATGAACGACTTTCCAGAGATGAGCTATCGCGACCGGCTCGAGCATTTTGCTAGGAGCTATGAGTGGAATTATTTTGAAGGCAGAGAAGGCTTGACCAGCCAGGACCTGATTCCTTGGAAGTACCCAAGCGACCAAGAATTGTTCGACCTCAATATGCGAGGCATATATCTTGGCAACTATGTTTACTGGGAGGCCAACAACCATACGGACATGGTCATTGAGCGCTACGGCTTCGAGGTCAGCGACGAGCCATTCGACAGGACCTACCGCAGAATGTCCAATCTGGACGACATGCACGAGAATGGAATTCACGACTATCTCAAATTCATTAAGTTTGGCTACGGACGCTGCACCGATCACACCAGCAAGGACCTCCGGGCAGGCTTAATGGATCGTACGAAAGCGCTTGAGTTGGTAATGTCCTATGACCCGGTTAAGCCCAGGGACTTGGCACGTTGGCTGCAATATGTCGGAATGAGTGAGGCAGAGTTCGACGCAATTGCCGATACTTTTCGCGATCCTCGCGTATGGTGGCGAGAAGGCGGCAAATGGGTCAAGCACGATATCATAGAGCAAGGTTAATTATTTGTTGATCAGAGACTGGATTCAACATGACTGAAATTCCAATCAGACCCGATGCCCTTGAAAAATTAGAGGCTCAGTTCGAGCCTTTAGCCCCTTGGATGCATTGCTTCAAGTTTCATGACTCTGCCTATGTCGGCTACTACAAAATCCAGGGCCGCAACCTTAATGAAACATACTGCCACCGTGCGTCAGATGCGGGAAGAATTGATCTTCTGCGTACGGCCTACCAAAAATCCAATATTGCCTACCCTCGCCGATGGTTTGCGTCACTCTGCGACCATCTAGAGCTTTCTGATTTGAGCCAGTCAAGTCTTCTCGACATCTCAAGCGCAACTGGGGAAAAGTCGTTTTGGTTTGCCAAGCTCGGTTTTGGCAAAGTTGTTTCCACAGAAATTCGTAGAAATCAGCACCTGCAGCACCAGGCCATTCTCGATTCAACCAGCGATCAGGACTATTCCAGAATTACAGCCGTGCACGACGCTGTATCAGCAGACCATCCTGACTTTCCTGAGAGATACGAGAAGTTCGATGTCGTTTGCAGTTTTGGCCTCTTGTATCACTTGTCAAATCCGTACCAGCATATTCTCAATCTGTATCAGCTGAGCAAACGGTACGTTCTGTTAGAAACATTCACGCATCAAGACCACAACGCCATGGATTACTGGGCGTTTTTGCCAGAAGATCAGAGCGTCATTACAAAGGCCATTTCGTCGATCTCATGGCGCCCGCATTACTTGGCCGTACGAAAAATTGCCCGGCTTGCAGGTTTTCGGCGTGTTGAAATTCTTTATCCGGATTGCTTCTCTGTAAATTTTCCCGATTTTGAGTCAGGAGATTTCCCGAGAAATGAGCGTTGTCGCGAGGGCCTTCTACGCAAACTCGGCGTAAAAACCGATTATCATTGCCGAATGTCCGCCTTTCGAAAAAACTATGACCCCACCTACTACGAGCCGACAGGCATGAACCCAAATTACTTTTATTATATACTTGAGAAATAGCATGCCGCCCCTCGGCAATCCGTTTGATTCTGGATGATCCCAACATGACTTCATTTTCACAATACAATGACATTTTTGCTGGACAGGATGCTTCGGAGCCGAAATGGCCGAAATGGCAAGCGCAGTGGATGCGCCTATATTCGCGTGTCCTTTTACACTTAGCCCAGCACCGGTACTCAAGGCTAACCCAGGCGCAACTTCTTTCCCGCAAGACAAGTGACAGCATTTTTATTTTTGGTTCAGGTCTTTCAATTGAAAGCCTGTCGCCAGAGGAATGGGAAGCCTTTTCCCGCCACAACACAATGGGCTTCAACTGGTTTGCCTTTAACCAGCGCGTTCGGATCGACTATCACCTTGTCAGAGAAACCGTTGCATTCAACAACATTTCTCATATGTGGCGCGTTGTCAGATATTATGGCGAACTCATCGCAGAAAATATTTGTTATTCGAATTGCGTTCTCATATATCAGGATGAATTGAGAGGTTTTGCTTCTGCCAGATTGCTTGCCTCCGGTGCCCTGCGAGAGGGGATGGCCGTTTTTCCATACCACACGAAATCCAGAGGCAAGAGCGAGCCTCCTAGTAAGAGCTTTTCCGAAGGCCTCGTGCATGGCGCCAGCACTTTGATTGATTCCATAAATTTCGCATCAATCATGGGATATAGGCATATCGTGCTGGTTGGAGTCGACCTTTACGACTCCCGCTATTTCTTTGCTCAAGATGGCGACAAGAGCACCGAATGCCAGCGCGGAAATAGCGCCGATGACAAGCACCATTCTACCAGGAATGAAATTATCCCATTTCTGGAAAGTTGGGGGCGCCACCTTGCCAATCAAGGCCAGCGGCTTTCTGTTTACAACCCACGCTCTCTTCTTGCCGAAGTGCTTCCAACCTATCCAAGTTTCCAAAAGACATGCGCTACTTCCAACCATGAGAAATAATATGTCCAATCTTCGTCTCTGCACACGTTGCGTCATGCCGGAAACAGCGGAATCTCTCACCTTTGATACGCAAGGCGTCTGTTCAGTTTGCAAACAGATCGAGGTCAAGCAGACGACCGTGGATTGGGCCGCCAGAGGCGCTGAGTTTTCCATGATCGTCGATAAGGTCAGGGGCCGGCATGATTACGACTGCATTGTTCCTTTTTCGGGCGGCAAGGATTCCACATATACGCTCTGGCATCTTGTGAAGGAAAGAGGGCTGAAACCCCTTGTCGTTCGATTTGACCACGGCTTTATGCGCCAAAACTTGCAAGAGAACGTCTTAAGGACCCTCAGAATTCTGGGGTGCGACGCCGTCACTTTCACGCCAAACTGGCAGGTCGTGCGCAAGCTTATGTTTGAATCTCTGAAGCGGCGCGGTGATTTCTGCTGGCATTGTCACACGGGTATTTTTGCATACCCAATGTGGGTGGCTCTTGAAAAATGCGTGCCGCTCGTCATTTGGGGTGAGCCCTCTTCTGAATATTCTTCGTTTTATTCATATGAGGATGATGAGGAAGTTGACGAAAGGCGATTCAACGCCTTCGTCAATCTTGGCATCAATGCAGAAGACATGTTAGGCATGTTGGATAATTCCATCTCATCCTATCCTGTGACGCCACGAGACTTGAAGCCCTACACCTATCCGCCTGCGGTGGAAATTCGCAAAGGCAAAATTCGTTCGGTGTGCCTTGGCTCTTACCAGCCATGGGATGTCAAGGAGCAGACGAAGATCATAGAGCGCGAATTGGGATGGAAGGGTGACGAGGTTGAGGGTGTTCCGCCGGAATATTCCTATGAGAAGATTGAGTGCTTTATGCAAGGCGTCCGTGACTATCTGAAGTTCCTTAAACGCGGTTTTGGCAGAACGTCTCATCTGGTTTCCATCGACATACGCAACAACCGCAAGACAAGGGCGGAGGCGCTGGACTTGGTTGAGCGCTACGATGGCAAGAAACCTTATGCTTTGGAATTGTTTCTGTCCTATCTCGGCATTGACGAACCAACCTTTTACAACCTGGTTAAAATGCATGTCGTCGCCCCGCACTCGATGCCGCCTCAGAGCGACCTAATGCAGTCAGTATCCGACTGGAAACCTGCCGACGCAGCCAGATGGCCACGCATTTCCGGCGACAGGGATTGGGACGTCGGCTGACAATAATGCGAATTTCAATCGTCGACTGCGGCGTTGGAAATCTGGAATCCGTCAGAAATTCCTTTTTGCGCCTTGGCGCTGAAACCGAAGTGGTTGATACCCCGGAAGCCGTCTTGCGCGCTAGCCGCCTTGTGCTTCCAGGCGTCGGCGCGGCTGGCTATGTTCTTGATGCTTTGCGACATCGTGGCCTTGATGCTGCCTTGAGTGAGGCGGTTTTACAGAATGCTACGCCTTTACTGGGCATATGCGTAGGCATGCAGATTATGGCCTCGACCTTGCACGAATTCGGCAGACATCAGGGGCTAGGATGGATCAAGGGGGAAGTTGTGCCTTTGACGAGCGTTCGAGAGGGGCCGCCAATCCGGGTGCCTCACATGGGCTGGAGTCCCATCACAGTTGAACCAGTCGGCCAGAATTTCTTCGTCGACATTAGAGGAGAGAAGCAGTTTTACTTTTGCCACTCCTTTGGCCTTTTGGATGCAAGCGCCGAGATTGTGTCGGCCAGCTGCGCGTATGGACAACCGTTTGTCGCTGCCCTGCAATGGCAAACGGTGTTTGCCACGCAATTTCACCCGGAGAAGAGCCAGAGTAACGGCGAGAAACTATTGTCGGCTTTTATGGACTGGGCACCCTGAATGCCATCAAACCGCATAATTCCTTCGATGCTGCTGCGCAAGCAGCGTTTGGTGAAGGGCGTTTCCTACGCCAATCATCAAGATGCCGGAGCGCCAGCAACGACCGCAAAGGCCTATGACGCACAGAAAGCGGATGAATTGATTTTAGTCGATATAGACGCCGCTCGGGAAGGAAGGGGGCCTGATCTAGAGGCCGTTCGCGCGGTTGCAAGAAACTGCATGTCGCCCCTTACTGTTGGTGGAGGCATCGTTTCACCTGAGATCGGACGCTCCTGTCTTGGCTCCGGCGCTGACAAATTATGCGTCAACTCGACAGCTCTTGCCAAACCTTCGCTTATCGAAGAGCTGGCCCACGCCTTTGGCAGTCAGGCGGTGGCTCTTGCCCTGGACTTGGTTCGGGATAGGCATGGCTGGCTTATCTATGATCATCTCAAGGGAACGTGCTTTGAGCAGCCTTGGCAGGACTGGGTGGTCATGGCGCTCCGGCTAGGCGCCGGGGAGATCAAACTGACGTCCGTCGACCGAGAGGGAACTCGGACAGGGCTTGATATTCAATTGTGGCAAGCAGCACGCGCCATTGGCGACGTTCCAATGATTCTTGAAGGCGGCGCAGGATCGCTGGACCACCTTGCCCACGCTATGACTGAAGGTGTGGACTCGATTGCCATTGGCACCATGCTTGTCTTTTCAGACAACAACATCATTCAACTGAAGCGCCACCTAAAGAATATCGGGTTCCCGATCAGAATGTAATGATCACTATGGCGTAGTTTTTTCTGATATATAGTCGGTCAGCGCTCCAATGCTGGAAAGTCCATGACTTGAAATGTCCTCGGCGGAAATCTTGAACGAAAATGTTTTTTCAATTTTAAAGTAGAGGTTGATGACGTCGAGGCTGTCGAGTCCCATATCCTTGTCCAAAACCGCTCCCAAAATTTTCTCTGCCTGCCAACTCAACGCTGGGGCTTTCGGACGAATTTCTGCAATCATCGCCAAAAGCGCTTTAGTGATTTCTGCCTTACTATTCGTCATGTCCATAGTCTCCTTTGAATTATATGATCGCGCGTTCTACGGCAATTCTACACCGCCGCCTGCGGACTCAGCCGTTTAATTATTCTCGCCGGCAACTGATTGGCCGTGACGCACAGTTCCTGCCAAATTCTCCTCTTGGCCTCCTGCGTTGTTCCCTCAGTCCATTCCGCAAGAAGAATCCGTTGGAGGACTCTGGTCGCCTCCTCAAGGCGCTGGTTGTAGTCGACCGCGCCAGGATTGACAAAGCCGGGCGCATGGTTGCGCAAAATATTGACGAACAAGCTGTCTGTACCCTCGATCAATCGACGCATAACGTACTGGATATGCTGGGGCAGTTGGTGCAAACTCATTGTCTTATGGGACCATAAGCCGCTTTCCGTCATCGTAATTCCGTATTTCTCTCGAAGATTCCAAAGCGGGGTGTCGCGCACAATGCCCAAAGGATGCAGGAAGACGAAGTCGAAATTGCTGGCGGTCAGCGCGTCCAGGGTGTTGGAAATCGTCTTTTCTGTTTCGCCGGGGTAGCCAAGAATAAAGGAGGCCGTGACCTTGATGCCTTTCTGCTTTGCCAGTTTGGCTCCCTGCACCATTTCCCCGACATTGTAATACTTTTTCATTTCCATCAAAATCGACTCGTCACCCGATTCCATGCCAAAAGTTATGTCGCTTACACCGGCATCGACCATTAGGTCCAGCAGATCCGTGTGCCTGGAAAGCAGATCAAGCCTTGCGTACATCCACAGCGTCATGTTCAGGCCGGAGTCTCTGATGGCCTCAAAAACGCTACGGCTGTGCTTAATGGGGGCAATAAATTCCGCCCCTACGAAGGAGACGCCCGTGAAGCCTTGGCGCTTCATTGCCGCCATTTCATCGACGATACGTTGCGGACTTTTTCTTCGGAAGGCCGAGTATGTATGATAGGAACAGAAGCGGCACTTGAAAACGCAGCCTCTTCCTTCCTCTAGAGAAGGGAATTGCGGGCGGTACAGACTGCGATCAAAACGGTCGGCGTTGATGCGGCATTTATCGATTAGGCTGTAGTCGGGAATCGGCACATGATCCAACTCGACGGAAGCTGGCTTGTCGCTGCCGTGCCAGCTTAATCCGTCTTTATAAAGGATGCCGGGGAGTTCAGGCCGTGGTCGGCCTTGGCTGAAAAAGCCGACGAGAGGCGCGATCAGTTCATCCGCCTCCCCCATAACGATGGCGGCCACGCCGTCGAATAATGTTGGTTCCGGCTCTGTCAAAGGATTCAGCCGCAGCGCCATCAACCCCTGCCCGCCCAAAATAATTGGAATGTCGGGTGCGGCGGTGCGGATCTGCGCCAAAAACTCTTCCAGCTCGAAACGGCTGGTGATGTAGGTCGTCGAGACGGCGATCACCCTGGCGCGACGCAGTTCCCTTGTGGCAAGGTCGCCATATTTCTCAAATAGGTCGTCATCGTCGACTATGGCGCAGGAAAGTCCGCCACGATCCAAGGCGGTCGCCAGTACGATGCTGGTCAAGGAAATCGCCCCCGACATCCCATGATTGGCCAACATTTCAATGGGGGGATGGCGCAATTCCTTGGGGATTGGAAAATCGTTGGCTTTCGCTTCGTCCACAAAATCTTCCAGCGCCCTCCAGGCCATCCTGGCAATCATATCCGGCTCGGACGCCAGTCGCTTGACAAGGATAAGGCAGTCAACTGTCGCGTTAGAAGGATCGGTGTCGATCGGGATCATCTCGTTGCTTCCTGGACCTCAGACGCACAGCAAGCCAAGGGGCATGCGGGCACCGAAGAATAGACTTCCGACAATAGCCATGTGAAGATGAAATATCCCCCTTACGTGGGGCATTTATTCATGGTAGGCGGGCCTGAATAATTCTCGTCCTTTCCCGCCCGGACTTGCAGCAAAGGCACTGACTTTGAACGCAAATAATACATTATGAATCATGATGGATCAACTGACCAGCATGCTGACATCCTGAAAGCGACGTTATGAGCGCCCTACCCCGCCTTATAAAGTCCATGCTTGGGCCAATAGGAATGCGTCGGCTGAACATCATGCGCTCTTGCCTAGCGCAGATGCGCGACGTTCGGCCAGAGCCAAAGCCCGAGGCACGTTTTCCAGTGCCTCTTTCGAAACTGCGCGCGGCGCTTGAACAAACCGGGGTGCGCAAGGGGGATTTGGTGCTTGTGCACAGCTCAACCCGCCGTTTGATGGATGGCTGGCCGCTTCCCGATGACGAAACGCCGACCAGCCTCATTCCCTACAGCCTAGCCGTTATTGATTTGTTGATTGATGCGGTAGGACCAACTGGCCATGTTCTCATGCCGACTGAATCCAAACAGGCGGGCCATCCCCTTGGCCGTTTCTTTAATGGAAGTCTCTTCGACTATAGAACCGCACCTTCTTCGCGCGGGCTTATTACCGAGCTTTTCAGAAGGAAAAGCGATGTCGTGCGCAGCGTGGCGCCTTGGTACAATATCAGTGTCTGGGGGCCTGATGCGACCGAACTGGTACAAGAGCATATCTCGGCCGCTCCCTTTCCCATGGGTCCCGGTTCGCCTTGGTTCAAATTTCACGAGCGAGGCGGCAAGGTCGCTCTTCTCGGCACGGGCTTTGGCAAGAACTCCATAATTCGTCTGCCGGAAATGACGATGCCACAGCTTTTTCCGCATCCAATCCATTACGATAAGCCAATCGCGCTAAAATACATCGATCGGGACAACCTACAGAAAGAAGCTGCCTTCTTGATCAGAATCATAAACAATGAGAATTTCGAGTTGGAGAGATTTGCGGGATATGTCCTGAAGAAGCACGGCATTTATTCCGGCGTCAAGCTCGGTTCGACGGAGATATGGGTTTACTCGTCTCAGCAGCAGTACGACATGCTGATCGCAGAGATGAAGAATGGCGTCTATCCGGCAATGGCCAGACAGTGGGGCGACGAATTCCTTGAGATGACGAAGTTGCCTGAGACAATATGATGTCCTTGATACCCCATCCAAAAACCAGCCCGCCAACAACCCTCTGGTTCGAGGAGGGGCGCCCGTATATTCAGGCATCCGTCCTAACCGGTCAGGCGATCTCCTTTCTTGAGCAAAGCCTACCAGCTTTGACCAGATCGCTTGGCGTTCTGCGCGTAGAGCACTGCAAGTACTCCCACGAGACAACTAGAAACGGGCGTTTTTATCTCTTTGACTCCTGCGAACCAGATGACGAAGCACTGGCGTTGTCTCCTCTGCATTTAAGGTGGCGGGCAAACGAGCGGCGGGGTTCTATCGTATTTCGTGAAGATCCGGCGTTATCTGCGCCGATTCGATTGCAATCTTGCAAGGGAGACGCGCTTGTTGCTGACATAACGCTATCATCACCTTGGCGGGCGAAGGCCTTACTCGCGCCGCCTACAATACCGACTGACTTGTTGACAGCCCTTGTCACCGCAGTCAGGAAAGTGAACCTTCTGACGTTGCCTGAAACGAGACGCATACGCTGTGGATTTATTGCCAATTATACCGTACCCATGGCCGAGGACTTGGCGAAGACGCCAGTTCCAATTGTCATCGAAGGCCATCAGGCATCAAAAACCGAAGCAACAAGCATCGCCCTGTCCGAAATATCCTATTCCTTAGCCGGAAAGCGCCAATCCATGTCGATCTGCTTTTTCTTGTGGGCCTAGTCTTCACGACATATTCTTGTCACTCAATCGGGCGGGTTGCGCCCGACTTCATTGAAAGAATGATAGAACTATGACAACGCTTGCCCTCATCCAAGCCCGCATGGGTTCCTCGCGCTTTCCCGGCAAGATGTTGACCGATCTCTGCGGCAAGCCACTATTACAGTGGTGCGTCGAGGGGGCGTCATTGATACCGGGCGTCGACAAAGTCGCCGTCGCCACCTCAAGCGCGCCATCCGACGATGCAATTGCGGCTTGGTGTCAGGCCAACGGCGCGGCTTGTCATCGCGGCTCCGAAGAAGACGTCTTGGATCGCTTCTATCAGGCGGCCAAATCGGAAGGCGCCGAAACCGTTCTGCGCCTGGTCGGCGATTGCCCTTTGCTCGATCCAATCGTCTGCGGCCAAGTATTGATGTTGTTGCGCATGACGGGCGCCGATTACGCGGCATCGTGCAATCCGCCTTCCTGGCCGGACGGACTCGATGCCGAGGCCATGACTTTTGCCGCCCTGGAAACGGCGGCCAAGCACGCCAAGCGCAAGCCGGAGCGCGAGCATGTCACGCCTTGGCTGCGCAATAACCGCCATCGCTTCAAGGTGGAACTTCTGGTCTGCCCTCTGCCGAACCTGTCGCACGAGCGCTGGACGGTGGACTATCCCGAAGATCTGGAATTTCTGAAGGCCGTCATTGAAAGGCTGCCCAAAGACCGCCGTCCGTCTTACCTTGATGTCTTGTCGGTTTTGATGGCAGAACCCGATCTGCGCAAGATCAATTCTGGGTCGGTTCGCAACGAAGGGCTGGCGCGCTCTCTTGCCGCCGAACCAGTCCCGCAGGAGCGAGACTACACTGCATCAAAAGCCATGTTTGAGCGGGCGGTGAAAACCATTCCTCTGGCCTGCCAAACCTTCAGCAAATCCCACATACAGTGGCCAGCGCCAAAAGCGCCGCTTTTCCTCACGCATGGCGAGGGCGGCAGGTCCTGGGACATTGACGGAAACGAGTATGTTGATCTTGTTTCCGGCTTGTTGCCGGTCGTTTTGGGCTACCAGGACCAGGATGTCGATCAAGCGGTTCGTCGCCAATTGACCAATGGCGTATCGATGAGTCTTGCCACGGAATTGGAAACCCAGTTGGCCGAGCGATTCGCTCGTTTGATCCCTTGCGCGGAAATGGTGCGTTTCGGCAAAAACGGAACCGATGCGACCTCCGCTGCCGTTCGCATCGCACGCGCGGCCACGCGCCGCGACCGCATCGCGGTTTGCGGCTATCATGGCTGGCAAGATTGGTACATCGGCGCCACGACGCGCAACAAAGGCGTGCCCGCCGCCGTGAGCGGCCTTACGCATATGCTGGCCTACAACAACCTGGACAAGCTGCGCGAAACGCTGCTGTCACATCCTGGAGAGTTCGCGGCCATTATTATGGAGCCAATGGGCGCCATCGAACCTTACCAGGGATTCCTGGCCGAGATGATGGAATTGGCCCACCAACATGGCGCTCTGTTTGTCTTTGACGAAGTGATTACGGGTTTTCGCTATGCCCTAGGCGGCGCTCAAAGCTACTTCAGCGTCACGCCAGACCTTGCATGTTTCGGCAAAGCCATGGCCAACGGCCTGCCCATAGCCGCCGTTGTCGGCAAGGGTAGATATATGCGCGAAATGGAGGAAATTTTTATCTCCTCGACTTTCGGCGGCGAGGCTTTGTCCCTGGCCGCCTCGATCGCCACCATTGACAAAATGGAGCGCGAGCCAGTGATCGAACGGCTCTGGTCTACGGGCGCTAGGCTCGCTACTGGCGCGCGGGAACGCATTAAGGCCGCGGGACTCGAAGGGGTCATTACACTGTCCGGCAGCGCGCCTTGGATGATCCTGGGTGTGACCGATCACCCCAAGGCCCGCAAGGAGGCCATCAAGACCCTGTTCTTGCGCGAGATGCTGCGGGCCGGGATATTGGTCAACGCCAGCCACAACGTCACTTACGCCCACAATGAGGCAGATGTCGTCAATGTGTTGGCAGCCTATGAATCGGCGCTGTCGATCGTGGCCTGCGAATTGGATGGCGGCAAGCTGGAAGATCGGCTTGGCCTGCCGGTGATTGAGCCTGTCTTCAAGGTCCGCTAGGAAGCCGGCAGCTACGGGAGACCGCGCATGAACGATGCCCCTGTCCTTAAAAGCGGCAATGTCGAATTGGCCCTATTTGGCCGTGAGCATGTCAGCGAGCGCTACCTCGGCTGGATTAACGATCCCGTCACCATGCGCTATACCGAGGCGCGCTATCGCTCCTACAGCCGGGAGGAAGCGGAAGCCTATGTCGAAGCCAGCAACGCCGGAGCATCCGCAAGACTATTTCGAATTCTCAGCGATGGCCGTCATGTCGGCAACCTAAGGCTTTCCGACATCAATTATTTTCATCGCAGAACGGACATGGCCATCATCATCGGCGAGCCGGATTGCCGAGGAAGGGGCGTCGGAGCCGCCGCCATCGGTCTTGGCGCACGCTTCGCCTTTTCCGCCCTGGCCCTGCACAAGGTTACGGCTGGCATGTATTGCGTCAACCAGGCTTCCGTCCGGGCCTTTGAAAAGGCAGGTTTCAGAACCGAGGCGCTGCAGAAAAGCCACTATTTCTGTGAGGGCGAGTGGGTTGATGGCATCCTCATGGGGAAATTGGCCCCAGACGCATGACACGGCCAAAACAGGCGCTTTTTCGTTGTGACGCCTCAGCCCAGCTAGGTGGCGGGCATGTGATGCGCTGTTTGGCGCTTGCAGATCACATGACGGCGCGTGGCTGGCGTTGCGTTTTTGCATCTTCATACGACCTTGCCACACTCGTTCCCGCGTTGGCTCGGGCGGGACATCGCTTTCTGCGCCTACCTTCGCCGCTTGACCTTGTGCCGCAGACTTGGGAACTTGTCGTTGTCGATAGCCCGGAATCGTCTTATTCGCTTGAACAAATTTGGCGCAAATCGGCGGACGTCCTGTTGTCTTTTGAAGACATCCCCAGTCCCCGGCATGAATGCGACATCCTTATCAACCAGAATCTTGGTCAGGAATCCTCTTACGAGGGCGCTGCCCTCGCCCCGAATGTTCGCCTGCTTCTGGGTCCCTCTTTTGCCCTGCTCAGGGCCGAATTTTCCAACATGCGTTCGACGGCGCTGGCTCGCCGGAAGGACGATCCTGCCCGACATCTCTTGCTGTCTCTGGGGCTGATGGATGGCGACAACATCACCGGATGGGTCCTGGAATGTTTGGAATTCATTGACCAGCCGCTTGAGATTGACGTCGTTCTGGGCAGCCAAGCGCCTCATCTTGCGGCCGTGCGCAGGCAAGCCAAGACCTCAAAGCACCGGATTGTCATCCATGTGGACAGCAACGACATGGGCAAGCTGATGGTCAAGGCGGATCTGGCGATTGGCGCAGGCGGCATCACCTCGTGGGAGCGTTGCTGTCTGGGCCTGCCCTCGTTGATTCTTCTGCTGGCGGAGAATCAGCGGTCGAATGCCCAAGAGCTAGACAGGATGGGCGCCGCCCTGAATCTGGGCGCACTTACTACATTGGGACGTGATAAACTTGCCTTGGAAGCAACGCGCCTGCTTGGCGATGCGAGGGCACGGCTGGCAATGTCGGTCAGGGCAGCGGCGGTATGCGATGGCATGGGGGCAAGACGAGTGGTTCAAGTGATTGAGGATGCCCGATGAGCCACAACATCGTCATTTCTGGCCGCGAAATTGGCCCAAACCAACCGCCCTACGTGATTGCTGAAATGTCGGGTAATCACAATGGGTCGCTGGACCGCGCTCTGGCCTTGATTGAAGCGGCGCACAAGGCAGGCGCCGACGCCATCAAACTGCAAACCTATACGGCAGACACCATCACCATCGACCATGATGGGCCGGAATTTTTTATCACCGGTGGCCTTTGGCATGGAAAATCGCTTTATCAACTGTACCAGGAGGCATCAACCCCCTGGGAATGGCACGAGGCTCTATTCGCCAAGGCCCGCGCATTGGGAATTGGCGTCTTCAGCACGCCGTTCGATGAAACGGCGATCGACTTTCTGGAACAGCTGAACGTTCCGGCCTACAAGATCGCCTCTTTCGAATGCGTCGATTTACCTTTGATTCGCAGAGCGGCGCAAACTGGCAAGCCCCTCATCATTTCCACCGGAATGGCGGACGAGCGTGAGATTGATGAGGCCGTTCAGGCGGCGCGGCAGGCAGGCTGCAAGGAGCTGATCCTTCTTCATTGCGTCAGCGGCTACCCGCTCCCTCCAGAGGACGCCAATCTGCGCACCATGGTCGATCTTGGCCAGCGATTCCAGACACTGGTCGGCCTTTCAGATCACAGTCTGGAGACCGCCGTCTCGACGGCTGCCGTGGCCCTAGGTGCGCAAGTCATTGAGAAGCATGTCACTTTGGCGCGTTCGGACGGGGGGCCAGACGCCGCTTTTTCCCTTGAACCCGACGAATTGGCAAGGTTGGTTCAAGGATGCCGCGCAGCGCATGCGGCGATGGGTCGAATCGATTACGGTCTGAAAAGCAGCGAGCGGGCGAATATCGTCTTTCGACGCTCGCTCTACGCCGTTAAGGACATCGCGCTAGGCGAGATCTTCACCAAAGATAATGTTCGCTCCATCCGCCCCGGATACGGCTTGGCGCCCAAGCATCTGCCAGACCTACTGGGGCGGCGCGCCAGCAGCGCCCTTTCTAGAGGAACGGCGCTGAATTGGTCAATGGTTTCCAAAGGAGAATAGCCGTGCGCCTTCTTACCGTCGTCGGCGCCCGCCCGCAATTCATCAAGGCCATGCCCGTCTGCCGCGCCCTAAAGGCGGCTGGGATTGAGGAATATTTGGTCCATACGGGCCAGCATTACGATGCCGCGATGTCAGATGTATTTTTTGCTGAACTCAATCTGCCTGCACCCAGCGTCCATCTCGGCATTGGCTCCAGTTCGCATGGTCAGCAAACTGGGCGCATGCTTATCGCCCTGGAAGAAGCCATGCAAACCCAGAGGCCCGATTGCGTTCTTGTCTACGGCGACACCAACTCAACCCTGGCGGGGGCGCTGGCGGCAGCCAAACTGCGTATTCCTTTGGCCCATGTCGAAGCCGGTTTGCGATCCTTTAATCGCGAGATGCCCGAAGAGATCAACCGCGTCCTCACGGATCATTGCTCGACCCTTCTTTTCTGCCCTACGCGGACTGCCGTTGACAACCTGGGACGGGAGGGAATCGAGAAGGGCGTCCATCTGGTCGGAGACACCATGTTGGATGCCGTTCGACTGATCCGCCCAATAGCCGAGGCCAAAGCGCAGCGCTTCGGTCAACTTGGCCTAGCGCCGCAAGGCTATTATCTGCTGACCCTGCACAGGCCCTATAATGTCGATGACCCAGCCAAACTAAGAGCCATTCTTGACGCCATGGCCGGGCTAAGCCAACCCGTCATCTTTCCCGTCCATCCCAGAACCCGCGCCGTCTTATGCGGCTTTGCGCCGCCAAAACCAAGCGCCTTGCGGCTCATCGACCCGGTGGGCTATCTCGACATGCTGAAGCTGGAAGCCAATGCGCTGGCAATCTTGACCGATTCCGGGGGCGTGCAGAAAGAGGCGCACATGCTGGCCGTTCCTTGCCTGACCATCAGGCCCGAGACCGAATGGGTGGAGACGCTGGAAGGCGGCTGGAATCGCCTAGTCCCCGCCGAGCCGGAAGCGATTCTTAACGCCATTCACTTGTTACGCTTGCCTCAAGGGCGCCCGCCCGCCGCTTTCGGAGACGGGAAGGCATCCGAGACAGTCGTCAGTCTGCTGGCCGGACTGCGGGCACCGCAAAACTAGACGCCTTTTACCAAGGCCAAGTCTATGCTATCTACAACTCGCTACAATCAATGGGTTTTCACATGATCGGTCTTGCACAAATCGGCGTCGGCTACTGGGGCGGCAATTTATTGCGCTCCTTCAACTCGGTTGAAGGGGGCCTTCTGCGCAGGATTTGCGACGACGACAGCGCCAAATCCGCCAAACTGGCCCGCCAGTATCCCAACGCCGTCATAACCTCTGACTTTCGCGACTTGCTGAAGGCTAGTGACGTCGATGCCGTGGCGATCGCCACGCCCGCCCCGACGCATTACGACCTAGCGCGCGCGTTTCTTGAGGCTGGAAAGCACGTCTTCGTCGAAAAGCCTTTTGTGCTTGACCTAGGCCAAGCTGAAGAACTGACCGAGCTGGCCGCCCGCAAGAATCTGGTGCTGATGGTGGGGCACTTGCTGTTGTACCACCCGGCCTATGTCGAACTAAAGCGCCGCGTCGCCCTGCCCGAGTTCGGCGACTTGCGCTACGTCGTGTCGGAACGCGCCAGCCTTGGCATCATCCGCACAAATGAGAATGTCATGTGGAGCTTTGCGCCGCACGACATCGCGCTTGCGCTCTTCCTGATCAACGAGACTCCTTGCGAAATTCAGGCGATGGGACAGGCCTATATGCAACGGGGCATCGAGGACGTTTGCTTCCTGACCCTTCGCTTCCCCAGCGGACGAATGGCCCAGATACATGTCAGCTGGATGTTCCCAAGGAAAGTCCGCTTGCTGACCGCCGTCGGGTCAAGCCAGATGATTCAGGTGGACGATGCGGAAATGAACGACAAAATGGCGATTTTCAATATCGACGCCGATGGAAGGAAAGCCGCCGATGCTGGCTCGGGGGGCTACGCTGACCGTTATCAGTATGAAACGATCACCTTCAAGCGCGGCGACACGATTCTGCCGCGGATCAGCGGCGCCGAGCCGTTGAAACTTGAATGCCAGCATTTCGTCGATTGCATCAAGAACGGCAGCGAACCTGTTTCTAGCGGCAGGGCAAGCCTTGACGTTGTGCGCATCCTGGCGGAAGCCGACCGGCAGCTTAGAAAGGCGCGTGGCGATGCGTAAAGCGCTTCTCATCGGCTCCATGGGCAATATCGGCGTTCCGCTATCGAAGCATCTGCGCAAGCAAGGCTGGCAGGTGCTTGAATCGGATCATCATCCGGCTTGGCGCGATGACTACCTGATGGCTGACATCAATCAGCCGCTGGATTTGCTGCCAGCCTTCGACTGGAAACCGGATGTGGTTTTCCTGCTGGCCGCCATGGTCAGCAGAGTCACCTGCGAGCAGGCAGGCGGACTGGCGGTCGAGACCAATCTTAAGGGACTTTTCAACGTTCTTGAGCTGTGCAAGCGCTCAAACGCCAAATGCGTCTTCTTTTCAACGTCGGAAGTGTATGGGCCGGAATGCGACCCGATGGACGAAGCCATCTCGGACCCCATGCCCAACAATCGTTATGGATTGACCAAACTTCTTGGCGAGAAATTGGTTGAATACGAAGTCAGGCAGCACGGCATGAAGGCGGTTATCCTGCGGCCATTCATGATGTATGACGAGAACGAGGACTTTGGAGACCATCGGTCTGCCATGATTCGCTTTGCCTGGAGGCTGGCGCAAGGTTGGCCAATTGAAGTACATCAGGGAAGCGCGCGCGGCTGGTTCCATGCCGACGATGCCGTGCGGGCCATTGCCGCCGCAGCCGACTACAACGAATTCTCGATCATCAATATCGGCCATCCGGATATTGTTCCGATAGCCGATTTGGCCGAGATGGTGCGCACTCAACTAGGGGCCGCCAAGGAACTGGTCAGCATTCGCGACCTGCCCGAGCGCATGACGCTAATCAAGCGCCCGTCGCTCGACCGCCAGTCCAAGCTTTTGGGCATTGTGCCACAAGTTTCGCTGTCCGAAGGGGTCGCCCGCGTTTGCCGAACCGCCGTCGAGCGGCTGCAGGCATAGCAATGAAACTGAATCTTGCAATGCCCGAACGACTTTTTCGATTTTGCCTTTTGGGCCTTGCAGTCACTTTAATTGCTCTGCCGCTAATTCATCAGGAGTTAGGGAGCGGTGAAGACTTCCCACTATTTCGTCTGATCGGACTTACCAGATCGCTTTCCTTTGTATTGGGAATTGTAGCTGGCGCGATCTGGCTTTTCGCGCTTTGGATGGCCGCCGCAAGAAGCGGTCAAGATATCAAGAAGGCAGTACCTTCAAACATTAAACGCCCCATTCTGACGCTTTCACTCTTTCTTCTCCTTGTTTTCGTCATTGGGCTAGCAGTAACTGATGTTATTATCGGTGCCTTAAGTTCGGATCCGGGGCAAACCATGGCCGGGAGATATATTCGTCTGCGCGAATACCCTGTCTCCAGTACTTACACGCGCAAGCCCCGACCAAGCATGGCTACCCGACCAGGGTTGAAGCCAGAGTACTCTATCCGTACAGATGCAAACGGTTTTATTGAACCGGTCAGGCTTCATGACCGGCCGGATATCGTCATCGCCTTTCTCGGCGGTTCCACCACGGAAAATCTTTACCTCGACGAACTGGACCGCTTCCCTTATCTCGCCGCGAAAAAGTTGCACGAGAAGACAGGAGTGAAGGTCAACGTCTTGAACGCAGCACAGAGCGCAAATACATCGATTCACAATTTGAATATCCTGCTCAACAAAGTTGCTCCCGCCAAGCCTGACATTATCGTGTTTATGGAAGCGATCAATGACCTGTCCATGCTTCTGCACGAAGGAAGTTACTGGCCGATAGCCCACAGCCGATCGCCGATCATCGAGATCGAGGCGAAGAACATTGCTGGAAGATCCCTAATTCATGCGGCAGCGGATTGGTTCAAGCACCCCTTTCCTAATCTTAGAGTGCTTTTGCAGAAACCTCTCAAGACTGGCGAGGGTGACGAATTTGCAGCGACACGGCTTACTCCCCGACTCCTTGATGAAGATGCAATGATTGCGGCCTTCAAAGGAAATTTGCGACTTTTCGTTCATATGGCTCGCGATTTGGGGTTCCAGCCTGTCTTGATGACCCAGCC
Organism: Alphaproteobacteria bacterium; assembly: GCA_015231795.1. Classification (NCBI taxonomy): domain Bacteria; kingdom Pseudomonadati; phylum Pseudomonadota; class Alphaproteobacteria; species Alphaproteobacteria bacterium. The sequence goes on from JADGAX010000002.1 coordinate 232,082, forward strand.
AAATATGTTCGGGCCGCTTGCATCGCAGGAAGTGCGCAGCGCCTATGATAGAATGTCTGTGAGCGGCATAAATTTTGATCGCTATTCTGAGCTTTACGCAGCATTCAACGAATCGATCCGCCAAGTTGGCGACGAGCTAATTGTCGACATCATCGACCTGGATAGGGAGATGGGCAAGTTGCAGTCAGACTATTTCGATCTCGTCCATTTTGAAACCTCTGGTTCGCATCGGGCCGCAGAAATCATCTCCAGACATCTTGAGAAGCAGGTAATGCTAATAAAGAAGCGGAATGGCTAACATCTATATCTGCGCCATCGACGACAGCGACACGCTTTCCTACTATCAGGATTGGCGTGACGCGTTTGCCCAGGCAGGTTTCAAGATTGTCAACCTGCGCAATGCGACAAAATGGGATGTCGTTAAAATTGGGATGCTAGGTCTGCTTAATTGCCAGTGGATAGTTCTTGGCCATTCCAGTTACTACAAACTAAGTGGAGCGACCCGCTATTACCTTAGTCGCTTGTTGCCAAAACTGGCGGCGAGAAAAGCCTTTTTCCTGGACAACGAATTCCGCCTTTTTCGTGAAAAGATCGCCTTTGCCCAATCAACTGGGGCTGAAGTCATCGTTTCCCAATTTCCTCAAGACGTAGCGGAATCGTTCTATGGGCCGCACACGGATCTGCACATTCTTTCCTTGCCGCACGCTCTCAATCCCGACGTTTTCAAGCCAGGCCCCCATGCCCAGCTTCGCCCGATCGACGTTGGCAGCAGATCGCACGACTTTGCCTTCTATCTAGGCGACCGGGACCGGCAGAATGCTCTTTGCTTCACGCAACATCTGCAAGATATCCCAGACCTAAAAATCGATATTTCGACGGACGCCAACAGCCGTTTTACCCGAGCGCAATGGGCGGCGTTCTTGCAGTCGTGCAAGATGACGATCGCCTCCGAGGCTGGTTCAAGTTTTATTGAATATGACGACCGAACAAGGTTTGCCGTTAATGATTTCCTAGAAGCGAACCCCGGCGCATCGTTCAATGACGTCTTCGATAGGTTTTTTGCCAACTATGCAAATCCCGTCTCCGGCAAGATCATCTCGCCGCGGCACTTTGACGCCGCGGGCACCAAGACATGCCAAATTCTTATGGAAGGGCGCTACAACGACATTCTTTTGCCCAGTGTTCATTACATTCCGCTAAAGCGCGATCTGTCCAACCAGGCGGATGTTATTGAAATGATGCGCAACCCCGACCTGAGTTGGCGCATTGCCGAACAGGCATACAACCATATTCTTTCCGCGCACACCTACCAGAAGAGAGTTGCCACTTTCTTGGGTTTACTTGAAGGGTTGCGTCCAATCCGGGCTGATTTGCGGAGAAATGCCTCGTGAAACTGCGCCTAGCCATGAACATTAATTCCATTGCTGGCGCTTATGGCGGCGGCAATATCTTTGCGAACTTTGTCGAGCGCGCTATGCAGGCCCATGGACACGAGGTTTTTCGTTCCCTTGTCCCAGGGCTTGATCTAATTCTTATCGTTTCATCCAATTACCACCCTGCCACCTCCTCTTTCTCCGTGCAGGACATCTTGGCCTATCGGGAAGCAAATCCGCAGACGGTGGTTTTGCATCGCGTCAACACCTCGGACGAGGCGCGCGGCGTCAATGGTGGCCTTAACCAAGCGGTCCAGTTTGCATTTACGGCAGCCGATCATGTGGTGTTTGTCAGTCAGTTTATCCGAGATCTCTTCATCAGTCATGGGTATGACCCCCAACGGCCCCACTCCATCATCACAACCGGATCTGACGAAAGGATTTTCTATCCTGATGTCAATTCAGACTGGGTGGTGGATACCCCCCTGCGAATAGTGACACACCACTGGTCAAACAACTACCTGAAGGGTTTTGACATTTATCAGCGCCTTGATGAAATGCTGGCGCAATCGTCATTCAGGCAACGTTTCTCCTTTACCTGCATTGGTCGTCTACCAATCGGAGTCCAACTGAGCAATTCGACGGTATTGCCACCATTGCCACCCAGCGATCTCGGCAGCACCCTACGGCAGCACCATGTCTATCTTTCGGCCGCCCGCTATGAAGCCGCAGGGAACCACTTTATAGAAGGCATGCGGTGCGGCCTGCCCATTCTGTATTTGAATAGTGGCTCGCTACCGGAATATGCCGCCCCCTTTGGTCTTGGTTTCACGCTGAATTCTTTTCCAGATCGCCTTGCCGAAATGCCCATCCGCTATGCCGAACTTAGAGCCAAGGCGCTGCAGTGCCCTTATACCGCCGATTTGATGACTAATAACTATGTGTCGCTTATGCTTAGGCTTGTTGAGGAAAGGCGATGCCGCCCGCTTGCCTCGCCTTCCTTCTCAACCCTGGCTCACTATCGGTTGACAAAGGCGCGCAGAAAATTAGGGCGAATACGTCGCCGTTTGTGCAAACTCATTTGCGGGTGATGCGATGCTGAGACGTGTCAAACGCCGATTGGCAACGAGCTATGCCGACCTGAAACAGGTTTTCTTTCCGCAACCTTGTTTTCCAATTACTCTTGTTTCGGATGGCGCGGATTGGGCGCTGGATCGCGTGGCGCAAGATATCTTAAGGGGGCTTGAGGTAATCCATCCAGGAATGGCGACAATCTCGTCATCGATTTCCCACCATAGAAATTCTACCGTCCATTTCATGAGCCGCAATCTCTGGAATGGACGAGGAGGTGGTCTTCACCCATCGAACCGTGCCGTTGTCTTTTCATTGCATGGCCAGCCGGATGATAGCCCCGGCTTGGCAGAAGAAATTTCATCCTTCGTGGGCAGCCTTCGCCGCATTTCGCTAGTAGCGACATGCAATGAGACATTACGTCTTAGATTGCTTCAATGGGGCATTCCCAAAGACAAGCTGGCCATCATTCCGCATGCAGTTGATTGCTCTTTGCTTAGACCTTGTGACAACAAACATAGGCAGACTATTCGCCAGGAACTCGGAATCCCTCACGACAGCTTTTGCATTGGTTCCTTCCAGAAGGACGGAGAGGGATGGGAAGCGGGTATGGTCCCCAAGCTCGTAAAGGGACCAGATCTCTTTCTGGCCACGATCGAAAACGTTGCAAAGCGGGTGCCTTTGTTTGTTCTTTTGACGGGGCCTGCCCGCGGTTACGTCAAGGCAGGACTGGATCGAATCGGCGTTCCCTATCGTCATGTCATGGTGGAGCGCTACGAGGATATTGTCCCATGCCATCAGGCAATCGATCTTTATCTGGTGAGTTCGCGAGATGAGGGAGGGCCGCTTGCTTCTCTGGAAGCCTTGGCCTGCGCCACGCCCGTCGTCAGCACTCCCGTCGGCATGCTCAAGGATCTCATTCGCAATAATTTTGACGGCGTAATTGCTGAGAGTTTTGACCCACTGGAACTGTCCGGCATCGTCATCGCGCTTTATGAGGCTCCAGAGGAGCGCAAGCGCATCGGCAACCGGGGCAGGGACCTTGCCCTGACAATCGATCTTGTCCCCGTTGCCCGACAATGGTGGGAAAAAGTCTATGCGCCCCAGTTGATGGCATTGGGCCGACTTGATACAATACGTTAGGCGCAAGATGATCACTGTTAGTCGGCGCTGACGGGCGAAAAGCCGAAGGACAAGTTTCATCACGCTGGCGGGGACGCAGTCATTTTGAACCTTTTTGGATGACTTTTCTTTTGACCAAGCGAGCCGATGCGAATGACGTCCCGCGACAAAATAGCCCTGCAATATATCCATGAATCCGTTTGCCCTCTTTGCCGTGTTATTGGCAAATAGATTGCGCCGCGCCCTCCCTCTAATCCGGCTGGGATTGACCGCCTTGGGGCTTTCGGGTCTAGGGGCTGTCGGTCTTGCCTCTCGATTTGGATTTGGCGATCCCCAATTTGGCCCACTTGAGCAGGCGGCTTTGGTGGATAGTGGGTTGTTGCTGGCGGCGGCTGGCCTTACCTTTGTCGGCCCAATTCAACAACAGCTAAAAACCTCCTTCCTGGTTATTCTTCGTCTTGGGCTTGGACTTGTAGCGCTTCTTGCCTTTGCCGTCCCAGCAGTTATTGCACCCAGCCCTGAATTTCCCATCGATCCAAATCGCATGTGGCTTTACGTAACCCTGCCATGCGCTCTAGGCATCTTTGCGATGGCGATGGCCTTACTCCCTCGGACAATCCGCATTCAACTCATCATCTTTCTGTCTTTAGTCGCCCTTATGGAATTAGGGACCAGGGCAGTTGGCTATTTTTCAGGGCCAGCCTCTTCGGGCGGAGCAAGCGCCGCCGTTTCGGTAGAGGGTACGTATTACAGCGGGTATTTCGAATACGATTCGTTGTTGGGGTATCGCGGCCGCGCAAACCGCGAAAGCCGTTCAATCCGTCGGCAAGGCGAGCATACGATCTACGATGTCCGCTACACAATCGGGCCGGAAGGGTTTCGCGAAACGCCTCAGGCCAACAGCGGACAAAAGACCTTCGCGGCCTTTTTCGGCGATTCCTTTACGGTTGGCGAGGGCGTTGAAGATGATGAGACCCTGCCTGCTCAGTTTTCCAAGCTGCTCCCGCAGCTGAAGGGATATAATTACGGTTTCCATGGCTATGGGCCGCAGCAAATGCTGGCGCTTCTCAACGCAGGCGACCGACTGACTGCTATTGCCGAAAGAGAAGGCTACGCTTTTTACCTGTATCTACCGTCGCACATTTTGCGCCTGAAGGGCTCACTTCAAGTTCAGGCATGGGGCCATCACATGCCACGCTACATTCTGGATTCCGAAGGCCAACTAAAGTTGGCTGCCAACTTCACAACAGGCAGGCCCGTTTTCGCGGCCCTTTATCCTCTACTGGTTCGTAGCCGCGTTTTGAAGCTAATGAAATTTGACCCTTGGGCGACAATTTCAGAATCTGACGAATACCTTGCCGCCGCTGTCTTCCAGCAGGCCTGCGCGCGCTTTGCTGAACGTTTTGTCTCCAAAGGCTGTACCGTTGTCTTCTTTCCTGGATCGCAAGACGAAGCGAAGCGCCTGACTCCCCGCCTGCGTGAAGTGGGAGTGAATTCCGTGGATCTGAGCTCCGCCTGGGGGTCGGTAGAAAATAGCGCGTGGCGAATTCAAGGCGACGGTCACGCAACAGCGCTAGGTTATCGGGATATCGCAGAAAGGCTTTCCCGCCTTGTAAATGGTTCCACCCGTCAGCCATTAGCCCAATGATCCTGTGCCCAAAGCAAGTTCATCTTTTTAAACAGATTGCCCACCATGAGGGTGTTGGATTATGAGTTTCTCCCGCTTGACCCGTAGTTTTCTTCGTCGCGCCTTAGGACGATCAGCTCCTGCCCTGCCCGTGGCTTTGTCTAGCAGCGAGCTATCCCTCACCCACCTTCCCGCGCCAACAGAAGAGCCGGAATTTCATAAGATATCCACGAGCGGCAGAATTGTTCCTATTTATCCGTCCTATCGCTACGGCCTTAAACGCGGATGGCTATATTATTCTTCGCTCTCCGCGCTGAACGATCTCATGCAACGCGAGCTTTTACCCAAGGAAGGAGTTGAGTTTCTAGCCCTTACCTCAGGGACGAGAACGTTGACTATGCCTCTTGGTGAAGTGGACCAGATGGCAAAGGCGTGGATCGAACCCTATGCCGACTTGTTCATTGGCGGAATCCTCCCCCCCAGTAGCGGAGCCATGCTTGATCCCGGAGATCCAACGTTGGTAGCCGCCAAAAGCGCGATGGCCGTGGGTTATCGGCAAATCATGGAAAAAGTCAAACGCACGACAGACATCTCAATGTCCGATCTGTGCGGCCATGATCTCCTGGAAATTGGCTTTAACGATGGCCTGTCCTGCCTCGCCTGGGAAGAACTTGGTTTTCGAGTTACGGCCATAGACAATGGATATGGCATCGGTGCGCACGATCCCGCCGCTCCCTTCATCCAAAAACGCTTAGGGGGGCGGGCAGCATTTCAATTTGGCGACGTCGTAAAGGGCTTGGCGTTTTCCAACGGAGCCTTTTCCGTCATCGTTTCGACGAGCGTTCTCGAGCATATTTTGGATCTTCCCGCCGCCCTCAAGGAAATGCACAGGCTGTTGGCGGACGACGGCATCATGATTCACTCTTATCATCCCTATTTTGGCCCGGATGGCGGCCACGCCCAAACGATTCCGGATTTTCCGTGGGGCCATGTCAGGCTTTCGCTGAACGACTATTCTGCCTATCTTGATGATTTCCGACCTCATGAGGCGGAGGTTGCCAAACAATTCCTTTCCGAAGGTCTTCACCGCTCGTATCCGATAGCCTCCATGCAGACCGTGCTGGCCGCTAGCGGCTTCGAACTCCTCCTCTGGCGAGAAGATGCAGCAAGCCAGGAAAAGCTCATAGGCTTGTGTCCACAAGTCTGTTATGAAGCCCAACAAGCCTACCCGGGCGTGTCTTTGAGAGATCTTATTGCACGCAATATATTTTTTATCGCCCGCAAAAGCAAAATCGACTAAAATTGTCTTTTTCATCAACTGTCCGGCAAAATGATCCCTGTCAACGAACCCTGGCTTGAAGAGAGCGACCTAGCCAACATCACAGACTGCGTACGCACCGGCTGGATTTCATCCGCTGGAACATATATTGAATCCTTTGAGCGCGGCTGGGCTGCCTATTGCGGCAGAAAGCACGGTATTGCCGTTGCCAATGGAACCGTTGCGTTAGACCTTGCCGTTGCCGCCCTTTCGCTGGAGAAGGGGTCGGAAGTCATCCTGCCTAGCTTTACCATCATTTCTTGCGTCACGGCTCTGCTCAATCACGGCTTGGTGCCGGTTCTCGTGGATTGCGATCCAGATACTTGGTGCATGGATGTCGAGCATGTTGCCTCCAAGATAACGTTGCGCACCAAGGCTATAATGCCGGTTCATATCTATGGTCATCCGGTAGACATGGATCCGCTGCTTGACCTTGCGGATAAATATGGTCTCGCCATCATTGAGGATGCCGCCGAGGTTCATGGCTCAGAATATTTGAGTAAGCGTGGAGCCACGAGCGAGTGGAAGCGCTGCGGGTCGTTCGGTGAATTCAGCTGCTTCAGCTTTTACGCCAATAAGATCGTTACGACCGGTGAAGGTGGCATGGTTTTGACGGACGATGATCGGCTCGCCGAACGCGCCCGATCCATCCGCAATCTTTGTTTTGGCCCGCAACGTTTTTTGCACCGTGAGCTTGGCTACAATTACCGGCTAACGAACATGCAGGCCGCCTTGGGCGTGGCCCAGCTTGGCCGCATCGACCGCATTCTTGAACGCAAGGCTTGGCTGGGACGAAGCTATGCGGAGGGCCTGTCTGGAATAGAGGGCCTGCAGCTTCCTGTCGAGCGCGCCTGGGCAAAAAATGTCTGGTGGATGTTTGGGGTTGTGCTGGACGACGGCATTCCATTCGATGCTTCCGCCTTTGCGGAGAAACTGAAGAATTTGGGGGTCGACACCAGACCGTTCTTTCAGGGCATGCACTTACAGCCCGCCCTTCTTGATCGCGGACTGTTCGAAGGGGAGAGCTATCCTGTCACCGAGCGAATATCAAGACGTGGCCTCTATCTGCCCTCCGGTCTCAAGATGACGCAAGATCAGATGCGCGCCGTCTGCTCAGCCGTCCGCGAGGCCTTGTCATGAAGGATGTGTTTGGATCGACTTACGCCGACGCATATGACAGTCTCTACGCAAGCAAGGATTACGCTGCGGAATGTCGCCTGATTGAACAATTGGCGACAGAACATGGCTTGACCGGCCCGGGTCGCCTGATCGACTTTGGGTGCGGCACGGGAAGTCACGCGATTATTCTTGCCCAAAGCGGCTGGTCGGTTTCCGGTATTGATCTGTCGCGCGAGATGCTGTCTCAGGCTGCCGGCAAGGCCAAGGCGCTTCAGGTTGAAATCGACCTGCATGAAGGGGACGTGAAATGCGCATGCGCTGGGACCGATTTCGATCTGGCCGTGATGATGTTCGCAGTTCTTGGCTATCAGAAAAGCAATGCCGATGTTTTGGCGGCTCTTCGCAACGTTCGCAACCACTTGCGCCCCGATGGCTTGTTCGTTTTTGACGTCTGGCATGGGCCTGCCGTGCTATCGGAGAAGCCGGGAGAGCGACTGAAGCGAATTTCATTCGAGGGTGGAGAGATGCTCAGGGCGGCCAAGGGATCTCTAGACGTCCGCAGGCATCTTTGTGCGGTCGACTACGACTTATGGATATTCAACGGCAACCAACTTGCGCGTCGGACTAGCGAACGGCATGAAATGCGTTTCTTTTTTCCACTCGAGATCGAGTTCTTTCTCAGTCAGTCAGGCTTTCGGATATTGCGGTTGGCCAGTTTCGACGAGCCCACTCTCGAACCTACCCTAACAGATTGGAATATGTTCGTCGTCGCCCAGGCAGCTTAGCCAGATGCGCGTCCTTGTTCTTAACACGGACTATTCACCCTTCTTAGATCGGCTTTATGGGGACGCCCCAAAGCTTGCGGAGCGCTCCTACGCTGACCAGATGGCGGCGAGAAACGCCTCTTTGTTTGGCGTGTTCGATTCCTACTCGCGCCACCTGACGGCAGCAGGCTGCGAGGCCTGGGAAATCCATGCCAACAACGAGCCAATGCAAAAACGCTGGGCAACAGAAGCAGGTTTAGATTATGGCGGCCCTGTACTTTTCCAAAGCCAACTGAGCAAGCGGATTGCCAAGCTACCCATCCTCGGCCGCAAGTTTCGCCGACGCCCCAGTAGAGAACCATGGTTCCTCGATATTTTGAAGAGCCAGATCGCGCACTATCACCCTGACGTCATCTTGAACCAGGACGTCTACCAGATCTCCGGGTATTTTCTTCGTCGGCAAATGGGGGAGAAGGGTCTTGTCGTTGGTCAGCTCGCATCCCACCTTCCAACGTCTGCGGATTGGGGTGGATATGATTTGATGATTTCATCCCTTCCTAATCTGGTTGAATATTTCAGCAACCAGGGACTGGCGGCTGAATTCTGCCCGCTTGGCTTTGACTCGGCTGTATATGCTTACGCCACGCCAGCCATAGAGCGCGATATTCCGGTTCTTTTTGTTGGCTCTCTCACAAGTCAGCACCAAACCCGCATCGAGCTGCTGGAGTATCTCTGCCGCCATATTGACATCGAGATCCGGGGCGCCAGCCTATCGGCCCTGGAACCCGGGTCGCCTGTCCGCAATTGCGTCAAGGGCGAAGCCTGGGGCGTCGAGATGTATCGCCTTTTAGGCCGGGCGGCCATTGCGCTTAACCAGCATATCGACATGGCGGGACCCTATGCCAACAACTGCCGCCTGTTTGAAGCAACAGGCATGGGCGCCATGCTTCTCACCGACCGCAAGAGCAACCTGGACTACTATTTCAAGCCTGGAATCGAGGTGGCTGATTTTGGCTCGCCGCAGGAGTGCCTGGAAAGGATTCGCTATTTCCAAGACAATCTCGGAGAGCGTCAGCGCATAGCCGAGGCGGGAAGAAATCGCGTTCTTGCCAGCCATGGGTACGCCCAGCGCATGAACGACCTTGCCGCCTTGTTTGGTCGGTACTTGACGGAAAAGCGGCGAGCGCTGTGATCGATTCGACGGAGGCCAACAAGGCGGGATATGCGAAGCGCAGCCTACTGCGCCTTGCTCTTGCTCTGATCTTGGCAATGACGCTTTTGTATGTACTCTTTGCCAATGATAGAACCGACTTTGCGCAGGCTGGTCTTGGCGCGGACGCAGTCAGCGTTTACGCGCAACAAGATGGCGTAAAGGTTCATTGCGCAAGTCCATGGGATGATGCGAGCTGTCTGCCTTCCCCCTCGGCCAAATCGCATGTGCTTTGGCTTGGCGCTTCACAGCTGCACGTGATCATGCGCGCCAAACTTGGCGAAAGGACGGCGCCAGACCTTCTGGCGGAGGCCCTGAGCGTCCATGGCGTAGAAGTGAAAACCTATTCTGTCGGCAATGCAAACCTCCAAGAAATGAGGATTATGCTGGAAGGGGCAATTGCCGGAGCAAAGCCTAACTATCTTGTCCTTGGCTTGGTTTATGATGATCTTAAGGAGGAGGATATCCATCCTCAGGTGGCTGAAATCTTGGGAAACGCTTCGGCCGTAGCCAAGTTGAGAGCCACCCATTCCGGTCGCAGCTTGCTTGAGCAAGTGACAGCACTCAAGTCCCGCTTTGAATCTGCAAACGCCGCCACCTCTCAAGCGCAGACGTCGGATCGCACCGCCTCAGCGAAACCGCGCATTGTAACTCTGCAGGAGGGCGTCGAGGCCGCATTGACTGGTTGGCTGTCTAACCATAGTGAGTTATGGCGTTTGCGCGATGCCGCCCGTGGACACCTGAGGATAGTTTTGACTAAGGCCCACGACGAGATTCTTCTCTTACGTTATACGTTGCTTGGCAAAAAGCCACCTTCTAGCCATGTGCCAATTCCCGAAGCAATCCGCCAAAGGAATTGGATGGCCTTTCTTGACCTTCTCGAACGATCACGCGAGGCGGGGATTCATCCTTTTGTCTATATCGCGCCAAAGCCGAAAGGCGCCTTCTTTCCCTACAGCCAGGGTGATTATGCCGCCTTCAAGCAGCAAGCAGCCCTAGCCGTTGGGAAAATGGGGGGGGATTTTGTCGACCTCGAGGATGCGCTTGATGACGATGGTGTTTGGGGAACAATCTTCGACGGCAAGGGCAGAACGGCAATGGATATTTTCCATTTTGATGGCAAGGGACACCAGGACTTCTTCAGGGTGATAGAGGCACACCTTGAAAGGATAATGACGCCGTGATCTTTAATTCCGTCAGCTTTATACTTTTCCTTGCCGCCTTCACTTCCTTGTGGTGGATGCTTCCCGAAAGGCCGCGCCATTGGCTGATATTCTTGGGCAGTTTGCTTTTCTACGGCTTCTGGCGTGTCGAATTCGTCGCCGTCTTGCTGCTATCTATGAGCACGGATTATGCCGCCGCACTCGCACTTGATCGAACAACGACGCGCTGGAAGCGTCGCGCCCTGTTGTCTCTCAGCGTGTTGGTCAATCTGGGCCTGCTGACTTACTTCAAATACGCGGATTTTCTTTTGTCCAATTTTGCCAAACTATCGCTGCTGACAGGATTTGATCTAAGCGTCACGCCCTTGAACATCGTGCTGCCTTTAGGGATTAGTTTTTATACTTTTCAGAGCATCAGCTACACCGTGGATGTCTATCGCCGTCAAGTCAGAGCCGAGCGCGATTACCTTTGCTTTGCCAATTTCGTTCTCTTTTTCCCACAGTTGGTGGCCGGGCCGATTCTGAGAGCCGCCGAGGTTATTGAACAACTGAAGTCGAGGCAGCCGTTCAGACTTTTCGATTTGTCCTTCGGCATCAAAACCATTCTGAGCGGCATGTTTCTTAAGGTGGTCCTGGCTGATAATTTAGCGCCTCTAGTCGACGACGCCTTTAGCATGCCATCAGGATCATTCGGGGCCAAAGAAAGCTGGGCCCTGGCAAGTCTTTTCGGCTACCAGATTTACTTCGATTTTGCCGGTTACTCTCTGATCGCAATCGGTAGCGCCCGCCTAATGGGCGTCCACTTCCCGGCAAATTTCGACTGGCCCTATATCAGCCGCAGCCCAAGAGAATTCTGGAGACGTTGGCATATATCTCTCTCAAGCTGGATCCGCGATTACCTTTATTTACCTCTTTGCGGAATGCGCACGAGGGATGATTCGCTAGGCGGTCTTGCGGAGGTGGCGCAACAAGACGTCAAGACGCGCGAAGGCAAGCGCATTTGGGCGCTCTTGGTTACCTGGGCGATCATGGGTCTCTGGCATGGCGCCAATTGGACCTTTGTTCTGTGGGGCTTGTGGCACGCCGTCCTGATTTTGGGCTACCGTCTGTTGACGCCACGCTTGGTTCTCCCACGCCCTCTGGCGGCAATTGGCGGATGGCTGGTTACTTATCCTTTGATTCTTCTGGGCTGGATCCCCTTTCGGGCACAGTCTGTCTCCGAAGCCGTGTCTCTCATGATCAACGCCTTCACGCCTTCCAGTTATCTGCTGCCCTTTGCTCTACCCCGACATTATTATACGCTGTCCCTTCTTTTGCCGCTGGCAATGGTTACGGCCTACATACTCCACGTTTCGTGGCCGCGCCTTCGCCGCCTGCCTGTCGTGGGCGACGTAATGCACATCGGCGGACTAGCCTTCGCGTTCGGATTGGTTTTTGTGTTTTTCCGCCCTATCCGCCAGTTTATCTACTTTCAGTTCTAGGCTGACCGATGCATCTTGGCGTAGTTCCCCTTCTTGATGGCAATAGCGGAGGTGTTTATCAATATAGCCTGTCCGTTCTAAGGGCGCTTGGAACACCCGGCGTGCTGTCCGCCAATGATCGCGTAACGCTTTTCGTGCACGACCCGAAGGCTCCGGTTCTGGCGCGCGTGAAGCAGCCGGAATGGAAAGTGCTGCCTTTAAGCCCGCCGACATGGCGCCAGCGCATCTCTAGGCTTGCTCGTTACATTCCCGGCATCAAAATGGTCGTTGACCGGATCCGCGCCAACCAAGGGAAGGGGGCGCCGCGCGAACCTGCAGACCTGGATCGACCGCGATACAATCACGCCCTTAACCAGTGGTTTAAAAAGTCCGGGGTAGAGATAATTCTCTATCCTGTGCCGATGTCGATCTCCTTTGAATGCGGCGTGCCCTATATCTTCACCGTTCACGACCTTCAGCACCGACTGCAGCCACAATTTCCCGAGGTCGGGGACCCAAAGGAGTGGCATTTGCGCGAGTATCTTTTCCGCAATGGCGTTCGCAACGCTCTCGTTATTGTTGCTGATTCGCAGGTTGGTCGTGAGGATGTTTTGTCCTGTTATGGCGAGTACGGCGTTCCGGCTGAGGATGTGTTCGCCCTTCCCTTTCTGCCCGCCGACTACATTCCTAGGCAAGTGGATGCGAGGCAAGTGGAAAGCTCTCGGCAGCGCCATGGGCTTTCCGAGACCTATTTTTTCTATCCCGCCCAACTCTGGCCCCACAAGAACCATGCACGCCTCGTAGAGGCGCTTTCGATTCTCAAAATTCGCGACAAGCTTATGCCAACGCTGGTTCTTTGCGGATCACATAAAAATGCGATAAGGGAGGCGACTTTCAGCGAAGTTATGGCTCTTGCGGATAAGCTTGGCGTTCTCGAACAGATACGCTATTTAGGCTTTATCCCAGATGATGAGATGGCTGCGCTTTATGCTGGCGCGGAGGGCTTGCTTATGCCCACCTTCTTTGGCCCAACCAACATTCCCATTCTCGAGGCGTGGTCGCTTGGCTGCCCCGTTATGACTTCAGACATCAGAGGCGTTCGCGAACAGGCAGGAGATGCCGCTATCCTCGTCGATCCAACCCAGTCCCCTGCCATCGCGGACGCCATGGCAAGACTATTGAGCGACAAGGAATTTTGCGAGGAGCTGAGGGGCAGGGGGAGAATTCGCCTGAAATCCTGGGGGCCAGATGACTTCTCACATAGACTTTCAGAAATCCTATCTCACGCCCGAAGCCGTCTTTCTGCCAGTGGGTTACGGCAAGAGTCGGCGAGTTATATCTCGTAGCAGAAAAGTTGTGTGCTGATTGATTTGCGGGAAAACCGGCACAGAAGAGCTAGCTGGCAGCTGGAAAACTCGTCATGATCGGTTTGGATTTTCGCTTTTGACCGTCATTTTGATGGTTTGGGCGCTGGACGAGGCTGCATTTCGCCGCACCTTTTGTTTTTTCGTTCGATCCGTGGAATTTGGGCGCGGTCATCCCGTTTTGGCCAGAGGTTTGAATGTGCGGCGTTACGTTCCGCTCAAACAAATCGCTTATGAACTCGCTTGCCTCATATCCCTTGTCGCCGCCCAAGGGTGATCCGACGCTTGCCGCTTCCTGCGACGTCAAGTATCGAAAGCGCCGCTTCGCGCTCCGTCGCGCCGGTGGCACGCGTCACCTCCAGACCGTTGCGGTTCTCCATCAGCGCGCGGCCCATGTAGCGCAGCGGCTGAAGTGCCCGTTGCCCTTGCGGTACAGGCGGTCATCGGGATCGGTTGTGCTGGCATGCGTCTCGTTCGAACGTTTCTTGCCCTTGAAATCACGTTCGGCATTGCTTCCCCGCCCCGGCGGATCTACAGGGCCGTTCTTGAGCTGGAAGCTCTTCATCGACGCCAGGGCGTCGAGCAGTGTGCCTTCCACCGAAAAATGCTCGTGCGACAGATGCCGCTTCACCCGCGAATTCGACAATAGGCCAGAGAGAAGACCCTGCGCCACCTCCACCGTCAAAAGCCGGTCACGGATCTTCGAAAATGTGCTGGCGCCCCACACCTATCGTCGATTCCAAGCCCAACAAACCAGCGGAAAGGCATGTCGAACTCGATGTGGTTCACCAACTGGCGCTCAGAGCGGATCGTATACAGCATCTGCGGCAGGCGCTCCGGCGCAATCGACGGTCGCCCTTCGTCGGCCTAGAGCCGGCCAAACTCGCCTTTCAGCCCGGCCAACGCCTAGTTCGCCAAATCCCGGATCAGGCTAAGCGGGTGTTACTTCGGAAACCGCGCATCAAGGTGGACGTAATTGAAAAGGCTGCCGCTTTGAATGTCCAATCCGCGCATTCGCCCCCCATGTCCGTTCCAAAAGTGAATTACGGCCAATGCGTCAATGCCAGGAGTTTTTCAGCAACCCGCTTGACGACCAAGCGGACCCAGCACAGGTGCCGGGAAATGGCGTCACTGGCCAAGCAGTGCGGTATCAAGAAGATTGCACAGGTTACACCCTCTGGAACTTTTTATTGTTTCACGCTATCTTTGCGCACTCATGTATACGCCCTTCCATTCCATATGGCAGATTCGACAGGAAACGCTTTAAGCATGGATACTAGGCCACTTGCGGTCGATTACATTCACCGTGCTGGCGCTCTTCGCGCCCTGATCGTCCGCAGCAGGGCGACCCCAGATCAAACCACCTTCTTGACCGAAGACGACGCCCTGTTTCAGGCCGGTTTCATCGTTTACGCAGCGGGCGGCGCCGTGGCGCCCCACTATCACAAACCGGTTGAGCGGCAAATTTCTGGAACCTGCGAGGCCATTCTGGTCCGCTCCGGATCCTGTCACTTGGATTTGTACGGGGATGATTTGAAATGCTTCGCCACCCGGGAATTGCATGCGGGAGATCTGGTCGTTCTATACGGAGGTGGCCATGGCTTTCGCATGATCGAGGACTGCACCCTATTCGAGATTAAGCAGGGGCCCTATGGCGGCCTTCAGGAAAAAGAACGTTTTATCCCGATTGTCGATTGAATGCGGCTGGTCCTCGTCTTTTCACGCTGGATGTCGCTGGGCCGATGGGATGAGCTTGGAATGTTCGAGCGGGAGACGGCCCTGTATCGGCGCTTGTCCGCTATGGGCGTGCAAGTCAGTTTCCTGACCTGGGGCGCTGGGGCCGAGTTGGATTTTGCGGCTCGTCTTCCAGGAATCTCGATTCTTTGCAACCGCTTCAATCTTCCGACCAAGCATTACGAGCGCTTGGCGCCGCTTCTTCACGCCCGTCATCTCTGGCAAGCCGATGCGATTAAAACGAACCAGGCCAGCGCGGCGACAATAGCGCAGCCTGCCGCTAAGTTATGGCGTCGCCCCTTGATCGCTCGCATGGGTTTCATGGCCTCCGAATTCGCCGCGCGCGATTTTGGAGATGGGTCGCCGGAATATCGGACGGAAATTATGAGGGAAGACACGCTATTTTCTGCAGCGCGCGCCATCGTCGTCACAACGCCGACCATGGCGGACAATGTTGCAAACCGCCACCCAGATGCTCAAAACCGAATTCGGGTCATTCCAAATTACGTCGATACGGAGTTGTTCGCGCCTTTGCCAAGCGTAGAAAAGCTCTATGACGTCGTTTTTATCGGCAGGCTGACGGCGCAAAAGAACATCCCAGTTCTGCTTGAGGCCCTGGAAATCAGCGGATCTCGGGCGCTGATTGTCGGGAGCGGTCCACTGGAGAACCTTGTCATTAGTGCATCAACCAACTCTCAAGGCATGATCTCGTGGCTGCCGTCACTGCCCAACGAGCAGCTGCCGCGAGCCATAGCAGAGGCGGACATGTTCGTTCTGCCTTCTCTGTGGGAGGGTCATCCAAAAACGCTGATAGAGGCCATGTCGGCGGGAGCGGCTGTTATTGGCGCTGACTCTCCTGGAATTAATGGCGTGATCAAGCCCGAGACGACGGGCCTGCTGTGCCCCGCCAATGCCAGTGGCTTGGCACAAGCCATTTCCCGCCTCAAGACCCAACCATTGCTAAGGAAAGAACTTGGAGAAAGGGCGCGGCAATTTGCCTGTGAATCCTGGTCGTTGGAACGTATCCTCCAACTAGAGCTGGCCCTTATCAAGGAATTTGCTGGAACTAGCCCATGATGCGACTTTTGTTTAAGGCGCTTGCCGCCATCTCCCGTCGGCTGCCCGCCTCCTGGGTTGAAGCTCTGGTTCTGACCTTGATCAACGCCAGGGCCGATTCCTTGCCCTCGCCACAGGGCCTGCGGATGCTCTTTCGCCTGGACAACCGCCTTTACGAAGCGCAAAGCAGACTGGCGCAGCGACATGATGGCGGGACCCATCCGAAGCATCGCATCACGCGCTATCACGATTTCTTCGTCGATCGCATTGGCGGGGGCGAACGCGTTCTGGATGTGGGGTGCGGCAAGGGCGCCCTGTCCTTTTCGTTGGCGACGCAGGCTGGCGCACAGGTGACCGGCATCGATCTATCAGCCGATAATATTGCAACGGCAAAGCAAAGATTCAAACACGCGAGTCTTTCCTTTCTTGAAGGGGACGCCCTTAGCGCGTTGCCGGAAGGTCGGTTCGACGCAGTCATTTTGTCCAATGTGCTTGAGCATCTGCCCGAGCGCCCCGCTTTTCTCAAGCGCCTGATGACCGCCTCGTGTGCTCGCAAAATCTTGCTGCGCGTGCCTTTGATTGAGCGCGACTGGCGCGCCCCTTTGAAGCGTGAGTTGGGCGTCGAGTGGCGAACAGACCCGACCCACCACATTGAATACACTTTGCAGGAACTGGCCGATGAGCTGCAAAGCGGCGGCTTGACTGTTGACGAAATCAAAGTGTGTTGGGGAGAGGCATGGGTTGTCGCCCATCCAGTCGCGATGGAGGGCGGGCATGAAGTTTAGCCCGTTCGGCTCATCGGCCGCCCTGCTGTTCTGGAGCGGCATATATACCCTTGTCTGGTTCAACATTACCTTTACGACTTATCCGGGTTTTTGGCTGGTCGATGAGGAAATGGCCATTCACAGCCTGGGGCATGGCGCTTACATTGACAACCTGTTGGTTGCTGGAAACGGTCACGCCAACAGCTTCTTCCAATTTCTGCATCCGGGCTTGCCGTTGCAGCTATGCGCTTGGCTTGCCTATCGCCTGACATCGCCAAATCCCTTGGCTGCGGCGCCCGATGTGTTTCACGCTACTTTGCTCAACCCAGAACCTTTTCATCTTGCCACTCAGACGATGGGCTGGGTGATCGTTCTTTTGGGCCTTTTTCTCATCTGGAGGCAGTTGCGCGATGTTGGCCTTGTCGCAGCTTTCGTCGCTTTAAGCCTGCCGTTCGCCTGCCAAGGCAATTGGTCCGTTGGCTTCTGGCGGTTGGATAGCGAGACCTTTTCTCTTGTGCTGGCTGCCGCCTACTTTGGAGCGCTTGGCTTGGCGCTGACCAGAATGCCAGCCAAAAACTGGTTTTGGCCCGGCTGGTTCTGGCTGGGCGCGCTTTTGGGCTGCGCCTATCTGAACAAAGTCAGCCACATTTCCTGGTTTGCGGGGGCTGCAGCCGGATGGCTTGGCTGGTTGTGGTTTCGTAAAGCCAGTGCGCGGGTTGCCGCGCAGACAGTCGGCTCAGTCCTGATCGGCGGATTTGTAGCGGGCTTAGTAGGCCTCCTTATCATGGGTCCCAGACAATTTTATCAGATGCTTCATTTGCACTGGCGGATCGCCACGCATAGCGGCACGATCGGCGAAGGGACTGTCGGCTTTGTCGATGCCGCTTCGTTGGTTTTGCCGACGGATCCAGCCTTCTTTTTGGCGATAGCGATACTGCTTCTGGTTTGTCTTCGCATCTGGCTGAAACGTGGCGATCCCACCTGGCTGGCAAGGCACGCGCCCATGGCCGCTGCGCTTGGCATAGCCGTGCTGGCAGGCCTGCTGATCATTTTGCGCCAGAAGTCGGACCATTACTTTTCGCCGACGGCGGCTCTTCTCCCCATGTTGGCTCTGTGGCTGTTTCAGGCATGGGATCGCCGAATCGCTTACGTCCTTCTTCTGGCTCCCCTGGCCGCCATTATTCCCATCAAGGACAGCTGGCACCGAGCGGCGAGCAGAGCGGCCGTCGCCATGGAGCGCCAGGCGGAGATTGACGAGATCTTGGCCCTGCCGCTTCCAGAAGGTCAAATCCGTCTTTGGTCTTTCAAAGTGCAAACGCCCCATTACCTGCGCAGACTTGCCGTCGAACAGTCGGGGATCCGCAGCCTTTCCAAGGTTGCCGACCTCATACATCCCCAGGATTTCGACTTCAATATTTGGAACAAAATGGTTCGCCTGGACGATGGCTGGCACGACCAAAACGAATTGCCATGGCGTCTCGCTATTTTCGAACGGCGATACTTCAAACAAATATCGGACTTGCCTAAAGCCTTCCAAGATTCCGCGTTTACCTACAATTTGCGCAAACGCCATATCTGGGTCGAACGCCATCCAAGCGCCCAAATGCCGGGGCTTGCCCCTGGTTAAGCAAGGGGATATTTGCTATATGATTCCGCAAATGGGGTGCCAACCCTTAAGTCGTTAGATTCGTTCCGTATCGAGGCCACTTGATGAAAGTCCTTCTGGTCAACCCACCGGCCGAGAATGTCAGGTCGGGAAATCCCGATGAAGAGCAATTCCTCGACACCAAGGATTTTGGGCTGTTCCCACCCCTGGGCCTTCTTTACGTCTATAGCTACCTTGAGGCCCACAGTCAGGGGCACGAGCTGCATTTCCACGATTGCGTGGGGGAAAAGCTGTCGCATCAAGATCTTCGCCTCATCTTGCGGCAGATCAAGCCCGACATCGTCGGCGTAACGTCATTTACGGTTTCTTTAATCGACGTGATTGAAGTGGCTCGCATGGTGCGCGAGGAATCGCCACAGGCCCATATCTGCATGGGCGGGCACCATCCCATCGCCTTCCCCATTGAGGCGGCCCAAACCAAGGAGTTCGACTCCATCATCGTGGGCGAGGGTGAATATGCCTTTACCGATCTGGTGCGGGCGATTGAATCCGGCGGCGACATAACGCAAATCGAGGGCGTTTATACGGCCAAATCGATACTGCCCTATATCGGCCAGCCGATGGCTCAGGACAGACGCTTCTTGCAAAGCGTGATGGTCCCTCCTGCCTATGTCGATAATTTGGACGATCTGCCGCCACCCAATCGCAAACTTATTCGTCAAATCAATTACCATAGCACCGTAGGCGTCAGCGGCAATCTAGCGACCATCATAACAACGCGGGGCTGCCCTTATTTGTGCGCATTCTGCGATGTGCCCTACAAAAAATACAGGCAGCGCAGCGTGGATCTCGTTCTTGACGAAGTCCAGCAGTGTCTGGACATGGGATATGACGAATTTCATTTCTATGATGACTTGTTCAATGTCAATCCACGCAAGGTCATCGAGTTTTGCGATGCCGTTGAACGACGCGGCATGAAATTCGCTTGGGACTTCAGAGGCCGGGTCAATGCCGTGACCCGCGAAAGCCTTGAAAGGGCCAAGCGCGCAGGACTTCGTCAGATATCGTTTGGCGTTGAGACGGGGACCAACGAGGGTCTCGACTACCTCAAAAAGGGCACCAACGTTCAGCAGATCCGTGACGCGTTCCGCTGGTGCCGGGAACTGGGCATACGCACGGTTGCCGACTATATTCTGGGCTTTCCTTTCGAGAAATCAGCCGATGACGTCAGACGCAATATCGACTTTCTGATCGATCTCGATCCCGACTACGCCCTCTTTAGCATCTTGCAATTGCTGCCCAACACCGCCCTTTACCGCGAGGCGGTCGCCAAGGGATTGGTGAAAGATGGATCATGGGAGGCGTTCTCAGCCAACCCCAGCCTAGACTTCAAAGTCGAACATTGGACCGAGCATCTAAGCCTGGCCGAACTGATTGCCCTCAGGCGCGAGGCCTATCGCAAACTTTACCTCAGGCCTAGCTACATTTTGCGCAACATTCTGCAAACCAGAACACCCCACGAATTCATGCTGAAATTCAGGGGGTTCTTGCTTTTGTTGGGCGGCGTCGCCAGTTCTATGCGGCATCGACTGCTAACTTCCAACCGCGCCTGACGCGACATGGAAGAACAAGTTTACGCCTACCACAATGAAGAGGAGGGTCGCCACTGGTGGTTCGTCAGCCGAAGACGAGTCCTGACCCCTTTGATTGATTTCTGCATGCGCCAGCATCGCGACGACTTGATCGTCGATGTGGGCTGCGGCACTGGAGGAACGGTCAGCGATCTTTCGCCCCGCTTCGCCTGCATTGGCATCGACCACTCCCAACAGGCCATCGCCATGGCAAGGGGCAAATACCCTCACTGCCGGTTCGTTTGCGGCCCACTAGAGAGCGAATTGCCCGCGCTGGCGCCGAACGTCGCGCTTTACACATTGATGGACGTTCTTGAACATATCGAAGATGATCGTGGATTCTTGAACCAGATCGCTATCGTCATGCGGCCCGGTTCAAGGCTATTGATCACTGTGCCCGCCGACATGTCGCTATGGAGCGAACATGATGTTGCTGCTAGGCATCTGCGCCGCTACGATTCCGAGACGCTGGCAGCGCTATGGAAGAATCAACCACTCAAATTGGTTGCGGCAACGCCCTTCAACGCTAGGCTCTACCCGCTTATCCGAATGGCTCGCTTGATCGGAAAGTGGTTTGGCGTTTTCAATGGTAGAGGGGGACGGGACCTTGCCACGCCTCCCTGGCCGATCAACAGGCTTTTGACGGCCATATTTTCTAGCGAACAGCGCCGAATTTCTTCGCTTGTATCTCCGGCGGGGGGGCGGCCGTTTCGGCGTGGCACAAGCCTTCTGGCGTTGCTTGAGCGAATCTGATGATGTCTTGGCGTCACCCGACAACTGATGTATAGCAAGAAGGAAGGAGGGGGGCGGATCATTGGAAACGCAGGGGAAACTAGGCATCTTGATGGCAACCTACGACGACTGGATGTCGGTAGGCCATATATTGCCCGTCATCGACGCAACTCTGCATCAACTTGGCCATAAAGCGCATGTTGTGATCGTCGATGATTCGTCGCGTCATTTCGAAGGCAAGGAACAAATCCGCCCGGAAAACTTCAAAGCCATCGAAGCCATCGACGAAATTCAACTGGGCAGCAATCAGGGCAACCAGCGCGCCCTTGCGGTTGGCCTTGGATATATCGCCAGAAACTTGATGTTTGACGCTTTGGTCGTCATGGACTCCGACAACGAGGACAAGCCGGAAGACTTGCCGGCTCTGCTTAAGGCATATCTAGACCACCAGGGCGCAAAAATCGTATTTGCCGAAAGGACGAAGCGGTCTGAAAGCAGCGTTTTTAAGTTTTTCTACGTCCTCTATAAATGGCTGTTCAAATTTTTGACCGGCCATTCGATTTCGATGGGAAACTTCTGCATTATTCCTTGGCATTCCATCAGACGCATTGCGCACTTGGCAGAACTTTGGAACCATTTTCCAGTAAGCGTCATGCGTTCCGGACTGTCTTTCGCCAAAATACCGACAACGCGGGGAATTCGTCTTTTCGGAAAGGGCAAAATGAATCTCGTCCGATTGATCATACATGCCTTCAGTGGATTCAGCATTCATGCCGACGTCATCGCCGTGCGGATCATGCTTCTCGCCACTGGGCTGGTCGGCGTTTTTCTTCTTCTGACCATGGCGGGCGTCATCATTCATTTCACCAACGATATTTTCGTGCCTGGCTGGACGTCGCAATTCCTGTTTCAGTTCCTGCTGCTGGCCACCATGGTCATGTGCACGGCCGTCGTGGTGCTGATCTCCGTCCTGTCCATGCGCATGCAGCCGCCGTTGGTGCCCTTCCATGATTACTCAAAATTCGTTTTTGAAATCGTTCGTCAAGAGTGCGGACGCGAAGGCTTGGCGCCCTACAAAATTGAGGCTTCATGAGCCTACGACCGGCGCAGGAGAATCGAAGGTTGGCCCTGACCAGAGATGGATCGAATTTGGGGATTCTGCTGCGCGAGCGTTATAAGTTTCTAGGCGCATATGTGAATAGCGGAGATCGCGTCCTTGAAATTGGCGCCGGGATCGGCATAACGACGCGTTACCTGCCGGCCGTCAATCTGATTTGTACCGACGTGGAAGCCAATCCCTGGATCGATGCCCTGGCGGATGGCCAGGCGCTGCCCTTTCCCGACGCTTCTTTCGACGCCGTTGTTTGCATTGCGGCGCTTCATCACATGCGCCACCCGCTTCTTGCCCTGCGCGAGATGGCGCGCGTTCTAAAGCCCAGCGGAAAAGCGCTGATCATGGAAGTTCACGCCAGCCTGCTTCTTCGCATGTTGCTTAAAATTACCGGCCACGAATATGTTGATAGGAATGTCGATCCCTTCGGACCAAACAGCTGCCAATCAAGACAGGGCGGCAACTGGGACGGCAACAACGCAATTGGCGATTTGTTGTTCGCAGATCGCAAGCGAATCGCCGAGGCTCTGCCTTCGCTCAAGATCATCCATCACCGCTATACCGAATCGTTTCTTTTCGTCAACTCGGGCGGCGTCAATTACAAGACCCCGCACATACCGCTGCCGACAATCGTTCTTGAGCTGGTGGTTGCCCTGGATCGATGGCTTGGAAAAATGGCGCCCGATGTCTTTTCAATCTGCCAAGAGATCGTCCTGGAGCGCGAGCAAGCGGGCTTTACCCCTTCACCGCGATCCTGAACAACAAGACCGCAAACATGACGCTGGAGAGCCACCAGTTCTGCCAGGTTCCAAAGCTAAGTTGCGCCTGCACCGCATAACCCATGAACGTCGCTACGGCGAAAGCGCCCGCCACGCGGTCGCTCATCACACGCTCAAGCCTGCGGCCAACAAAAAGCAGGGCGGTCAAGTAGAGAACGGCGCCCACCACTCCTAATTCAAGCCAGATCTGAAGCGCGCTGCTGTGGGGGTGCAGCGGCATAAACTCGGCAATCGTGTCGGGGATGTTCTCGCGCCCACCAGGTATCTCTCGCGATGCGTCCAACCCCCAGCCGAAGAACGGTTTCTCCAAGAATCGCGCAACGCCAAATCGCCAGATTTCAAATCGATGCCCCAGCGACCAGGATTTTACTTCATGTCGCAAGACCAACATATTGGGGGCTATGAAAAAATGTATAATAAAGGGCGTGGCGAGAAAATACGCGGCTAGGCCGCCATAAGCCAGTCGCAGCATCCAACGCCCGAACAACAGGGCCACGCCGAAGCCAAGGGCGGCGAGGACCATACCAATCAGAGGCGTCAACGCGTTGCCGCCCCAAACCGCCAATATCGCCAAACACATAAACGCCAGGGCTGACGCGCGCCCTGCCGTCTTAAACAGGCAAAATGCGATGGGCCACGAAAACAAGGCCAGCAAGGCGACGCCGTTGTTGATATAGGTGATGTAGTCGTTGCTGCCCGGCCCGCGCTTCAGGCCTTTAAGCCAAGTCATGATCGACAGGTCAGTCACGATATCTAGGCCAACCAGAACCAAAAGAGCTATGCCGCTGCCAGCCGCCAGTCTGATAAGCCGGTGGAGCCGGTCGGACGGGAGGAGCGTGATCAATTCGGACAGGAAATAGCCCGCCGTCAACAGAACGGCCAGCCGTGGCGCCAGCAAAGCCGAGTGCGCGGGCGCAACCGACCACAGCGACGTCGTCAGGCCCCAGACGAGCAATGGCGCAAAGACACTCGCCAGCCACGGCCACTCCATATGGCGCGCATTCGCTCGCAGACGCGGATCGAGCGCGGCCAAGGCGGCGCCCGCCAGCAATAGGGTTGTTGTCCCCTTAGAGGCGTAGTGGGCGACAAATGGCAAGCACAGCAGCAAGCAGGAAACGACCGCCGCCCCCCACGCGCCGTTGTCAGACCGTCGGCTCACTCTGGCTTTTCCATCGCGGCTTCGATCATCGTCTTGATGATGTCCTTCATCCGCATTTTTGCTTGCCAGCCCAGAAGCCGCCCGGCCTTGGAAGGATTGCCGACGCTGACGGCAAGGTCGCTGGGCCTGTACAAAGACGAATCCGTTTCGACGTGGTTGTGCCAATCCAGTCCTTCGCTACGGAAGGCTTCGGCAACGAATTCCTCCAGCGTGTGGCTTTCGCCGGTGGCAATGACGAAATCTTCAGGCCGCTCGAAAGCCAACATGCCAACCATCGCCTCGACATATTCTGGTCCCCAGCCCCAATCGCGCCTTACGTCCAGCCGTCCCAGTTTCAGCTTCTCTTGCGAACCGGCGGCGATGCGCGCGGCGGAATCGACGATCTTGCGGGTCACGAAGCGGGCTGGCCGCAAAGGAGATTCGTGGTTGAATAGAATGCCCGAGCAAGCGAACAGCCCGTATGCCTCACGGTAGTTCGCCACCTCCCAAAAGGCCGCCGCCTTTGCCACCGCATAGGGACTGCGGGGCCGAAACGGCGTTTCCTCGTCGGCGGGTCCATGCTCGGTATTTCCGAAGCATTCCGATGAACAGGCGTTGTAGAAGCGCAAGCCGCCCCCCAGCATGCGCATCGCCTCCAGGATGTTGAGAGTGCCGATGGCGTGGCTTTCCAACGTCTCGGCAGGCTGGCCGAAAGAAAGTCCAACCGAGCTTTGCCCGGCCAGATTATAGATTTCCGTGGGTTCGACGCGCGTGATGGCCTGAATGACGCTGCGAAAATCGGTCGGCACGGCGGAAAGCGTGCGCACATGCTGGCGGATTTCAAGTCGGGAAAGATTGGCGAATGTCGCCAACTCGGCATCTCTGGACGTGCCGTGAACCTCGTAGCCCTTGTCAAGCAGATGGCGAGCCAGATAGGCTCCGTCCTGCCCCGAAACGCCAAAGATCAAAGCCTTGCCGCTCATGCCGCTTTCCCTGGTTGCGATAAGGCTTTCATACGTTATCCTCTGCCGTTGCTCAACCTCTAAGAACCGAACGTCATGCCCAGCCTGAAGCAGATCGCCTTACCCGCAGCGCGCCGTGCGCTGGCCGGCGGATATTCGTGGGCCAGACGGTTGGGGCTCTACCATCCTAACGCGGCTCCTATTCACTATATTGCCGAAAAGACGGACTGGGTCATTCGGCAAGACGCCATTGCCTATCAGAACGCCATTGAGCGCCGCCATCCCGGCGCCGTCGTCGTGACGGATCGACCTGAGCGAGCCACCGGGCGCATCGCTCATTTCGCTTCGCAATTCATATGGCAAGCCTGGGCGCCCGCGCTAGACAAGGACACGCGCTGTCTGATCACTTATTTTCACGGCAAGCCCGAAGACGGGCCGGAAATGGCGCGCCACGTCGCCTTCTTTCTCGACCATCTAAACCGTCTTGAGCGAATCGTCACGGCCGCCAGCCGCATCGAAGCGCGCCTCCTGGAATGGGGCGTTCCGCGAGAAAAGCTTGTACGTGTGCCATTAGGGGTCGATTTTCAGAAATTTCGTCCCCCTTCCAGCGACGAGCGGCGCGAATTTCGCGCAAATTTCGGGATTCCAGAAGCGAGCCTTTGCATTGGCTCTTTCCAAAAGGATGGCGAGGGATGGGGCGACGGCATGGTGCCCAAGCTTATTAAGGGACCAGATCTCTTCGTCGAAACCGTCGGTCGCCTTGCGCGGCACTTTCCAGTTTTCGTTTTTCTGACCGGCCCGGCTCGCGGCTACGTCAAGCGGGGGCTGGAGGCTATCAACGTTCCCTACGTCCATCACAATCTGCCGCAAGCGGACATGGTTGCGGATGCCTTCCGAGCGCTCGACCTCTATATCGTCGCTTCGCGAGAGGAGGGCGGACCCAAGGCGGTGCTGGAAAGTTTGGCGTCTGGCGTCCCTCTGGTGACGACGCGCGTTGGCATGGCGCAGGACGTCGTTGAGGACGGCGTCAACGGCTTCTTGGTTGACAAACCAGACGCTGGGTTGCTTGCAGATCGGGCAGCGGCCCTTCTTTCCCAACCGGAACTTGCCAGCCGCCATGTCGAGCGAGGGCTATTGGACATCCGCCGCTTCGCGTGGGACATCGTCGCGGAACAGCTTTACGACCGCGCCTATCGCGGCTTGCTGGAACGCTAAGAAATGAATAACGGTCCGGTCCTCTTCCTGTTCAAGTCGGGGCGCAAGGCTAGATTGGCCGAGAACGGCCCGCGCGAATTTTTTTATGGCTTCACCGAAATGGCAAGGCTCGGCATCGAAGCCGAATTGCTGGAAGAGGATGATCTACCCTTGCCGTCCTTGGGCGGCGCGCTAGCGCATGATCGTTTAACTCCGGGTCACCCCGGTGACGCGGAATTAAACGTGAATCGTTCGCTAACACAAATTTCTAGTGCAGATTCACGCCTTCAATCAAAGCCGTTTATCGGCTTCGATTTCAGACGATCTGCTCTAGAGCGGCTGGCCACCCGCTTGCTGGATCCGCTGGCGGCATTGAACGCCGCCACCTTGGCCCGCCTTTCGACAAAGGAGACCTTGTCGAAACTAAACGCGGCGCAAGCCATCGTGGCTACGACGAACGCGCATGGCTTGGCGCTCGGTTTCTTGAAGTGGCGGGGACTGTTGGCCCCTCCCGTTTTGCTTCTGCCAATGGGCGTCTGGCCTTTGAAGGTCAACCCCCTGCGCCGCCGCTTGTTGGGGCGCTGGCTGCGCGAGTTGTCTTTGGCTCCGATTTCCAAGGCGGAAGCCGATTGGCTTAAAGCAAGGCTAGATCCCTTTTCTGATGTCTCGTATCTGCCCTTTGGAACGGACGTCGATTTTTGGTCTTCGCCGCAGGAGGAAGGCAGCGAAGACGACGGCGCTCTCGCTATTGGCAACGACCCGCATCGCGATTGGGCTTGCTTGTCGTCCGCCTGGATGCCGGATCTGCTTCCGCTGACGATTGTGACCCGCCGTCAGGTTCCGCCGGCGCAAGGAGCCGTTCGTGTGCTGGCTGGCGATTGGAATGAAAGACCCATTTCCGATTGCGGGATACGCGACCTTTATCACAGGTCTCGTTTCGTCATTATCCCCATCAAGGACACTATCCAGCCGTCGGGGCAAAGCGCCTGTTTACAAGCCATGAGCATGGGCAAGGCCGTGATTTTGTCCAGAATCGCCGGGCTTTGGGACAATGAACTTCTTAAGGACGGGGAGACCTGCCTGCTGGTCCCGCCGGGCGATGCCCAGGCCCTGGCCCAGGCGGTGCGTCGGTTGCAGGCCGATCCAGGTTTGGTTTCAAGATTGGGCACGACGGCCAGGGAAATCGTGAAGCGTCGTTTTACAATTGAGCGCATGGGCGAAGCGCTGGCGGCTAAGCTCCATGTCTTGCTGGCGCAGGCGCCGACCCGTTAGGGCACATGGGAAGGGTCAGACCGAGGACCGAATTGCCGCGACAATCCTGTCTTGAACCATTTCATCCAGGTAGGGATGCATCGGCAGACTAAGAACCTCGGCGGACAGTTTCTCGCAAACCCTTAATCCCGCCGGATCAGCCGGAAAGTTCCGATACGCCGTTTGCAGATGCAGCGGCGTTGGATAATAAATCGCCGTCGGAATGCCTGATTCCTTCAGGCTTTTGGCCAAACGGTCACGATCAGGATGTTTGATGGTATATTGCGCCCAAGCTGACTGGTGGCCAGACGGTATGGCTTGCGTTTCGACAACGCCTGCCAACTTGCGGACGTATCGCTCGGCGACGATCTGACGGCGTGCCATTTCATCTTCCAGAATGGCCAATTTCTCAATCAGGATGGCCGCCTGCAGCGTGTCGAGGCGGCTGTTCTGGCCGATGCGAACATTGTCGTATTTGTCACGGCCCTTTCCATGAACGCGCAGCGAGCGCAAAATCTCGGCGAGCGCATCGTCGTCGGTCAGGATGGCGCCGCCGTCCCCATAGCATCCCAAGGGTTTGGCGGGGAAAAAACTCGTCGTCGTTATCGGAGCTAGGCCGCCGACACGTTTGCCATGCTGCATGCCTCCGAAGCTTTGAGCGGCGTCTGATAGGATCGTCATGCCCTCACGTTCCGCCAGCGCCGCGATGGCGGCATAGTCGGCGGGCAAGCCAAATAGATCAACGGGAATGATGGCGCGCGGCTTCAGGCTGAACTTGCGGGCAAAAGCAATGGACCGCTCCAGGCTGCCGGGATCGATGTTAAAGGTCTGGGGGTCAACATCGACCAGAACGGGCGTCGCCCCAACGAGAACCGGAGCCTCTGCCGTTGCTACGAACGTAAATGATGGTACCAGCACGGCATCGCCCGGACCAATCCCCAGGGCCATCAGAGCCAGCACCAGGGCATCGGTGCCGTTGGCGCAAGTTACCGCATGCTGGACGCCGGCGTAGGCCGCCAGTTCTTTTTCGAACTGTTTGACCTCGGGTCCCATGATGAACTGGCCATGCTCGAGCACGCGCATTATGGCGCTTTCAATGCGTCCCGCTATACGGTTGCGCTGGGCATTCAAATCGATAAATTCTATACGCTCATTCATTTCTTAAGATCCTTACTTCATTTCTCGATCCCGTGCGTCGAGCGCACGATCCAAAGAGGGCGGCCCTTCACTTCATTGAAAACACGCCCGATATAGTCGCCCAGGATGCCCAGCGTCAAAAGCTGCATGCCGCCCAAAAACAGCATGATGATCAGAATCGATTCGTAGCCGGGAATGTCCACTCCGAACAGCAGCGTCCTGATCACGCGAAACACGATGTATATGAAGGCCAGGGCGGCGATGGCGCCGCCGACATAGCTCCAGACGCGCAAGGGGAAGGTTGAAAACGAGGTCAGCCCATCCAGCGCAAAGCTAAACAGTTTCAGGAACCCCCATTTGGTGCCGCCCGCCATCCTTTCGCCTTGCTCGTAGGGAATGCCGGTCTGGCGAAAGCCGACCCAGGCGAAAATGCCCTTCATGAAGCGCGAGCGTTCGGGCATGCGGTTGATGACGTCCACCACCTTGCGGTCCATCAGGCGAAAATCGCCCGCCTCGCGGGGCAGGGGCACTTCGGCCAGGTTTTCGAAGACCCAATAGAAGACCCTGGCGAACAGGCGCGACGCCAGGCTCTGCCCCACCCTGGCGTGACGCACGGCATAGACCACGTCAAAGCCCTCGCGCCACTTCTCCAACATCTGAAGAATCGCTTCCGGCGGATGCTGCAAATCGGCATCCATGGGAATGACCGCGTCGCCTTTGGTGTGCGCCAGCCCACAAGACAGAGCCAGCTCCTTGCCGAAATTGCGCGACAGGTCCACCACCTTGATGCGTCCATCGGCCTTGTGCGCCGCTAGAAGCCGGGCCAAAGTGTCGTCCCTGGACCCATCATTGACGCAAACCACCTCCCAGGCCATGCCCAGCCGGTCCAGCATGGCCGTTAGTTTTGCGAACAAAGCCTCGACATTCGGCCCTTCGTTGTAAAAGGGCACGACGATGGACAGCAGGGGTGACGGCGGAACTTGGGTCATGGCGCTCATTTCTGTTAGTGATTGTGGCCCGAGAAAGGCGCTGTTGTCGAGACCCCTCGAATTGGGGTATTGCAAACCCATGATCAGAAAATCGGTCCTGTGCGTGGTGGGCGCCCGTCCCAACTACATGAAAGTCGCCCCCATCTTGGCCGCGATGGGCGATGGCGCCCTGACAGGCCGCCTTGTGCATACCGGCCAGCATTACGACAAGGCGATGAACGACGATTTCTTCGCCGACCTTAAAATACCGGAACCCGAGGCCAATCTGGGCGTGGGGTCAGGCAGCCACGCCCAGCAGACGGCAGACGTCATGATGCGGTTCGAACCCGTGCTGGACGCCAACCGCCCCGATTGCGTACTGGTGGTGGGAGACGTCAATTCGACCCTGGCCTGCGCCCTGGTCGCCGTAAAGAAGGCCATCCCCGTCGTTCATGTCGAGGCGGGGCTGCGCAGCTACGACCGCGCCATGCCCGAAGAGATCAACCGGGTGCTGACCGACCAGATCTGCGACCTTCTCTTCACCACCGAGAAAGACGCCCTGACCAATCTGACACGCGAGGGGATCGATCCCAAGCGGGTTCACTTCGTGGGCAATGTCATGATCGACAGCCTGCTGTGGAATCTGAAGCGCGCCGTGCCCGCCCAGGAAACCCTGAACGGCTTTGCACCCCAGGGCTTCGGGCTGGTCACGCTGCACCGCCCCTCGAATGTCGATGACCCCATCATTCTGGCCCGTCTGTTCAAGACCCTGGCGGAAATTTCCCAGAGCCTGCCCTTGGTTTTTCCCATTCACCCGCGCACGAAGGCGCAGGCGGAACGGTTGGGGCTTCTTGAGGGAAATGGGCATATCCGCTTCCTGCCGCCCCTGGGTTATCTCAACCTGCTTGGCCTGCTGAGGGAATCACGCTTGGTCCTGACCGATTCGGGTGGGCTGCAGGAAGAAAGCACGGCGCTGGGCGTGGCCTGCCTGACCCTGCGCGAGAATACCGAGCGCCCCGTCACCATCACCGAAGGCACCAATACGCTGGTCGGCAACGATCCTGATCGCATTCTTGCCGCCTTCCATGACGTTATGCAAAAGGGCGGCAAACGGGGCCGCGTGCCCGACCTATGGGATGGACAGGCCGCCACGCGCATCGTCTCGGTCTTGTCCAGTTGGCTGGGCGCTTGCGCATGAACCGCTGGGGCGCCGCTTTGTTCGGCCTGCTGTCCGCCTTGCCGGTTCTCATCGCCCTGCACATGGCCAGGGGCGTCGCCCCGCTTTTTTCCCTGCTGGGCCTTGCCGCGCTGGCCTTGCATCTTTGGCCCCAGCGTCAAAGGCTGCGTTTGGAAGCGCCCTATTTGTGGCTGATGACAGGGCTGTGCCTATGGGCCTTGGCCAGCGCCTTATGGGCTTTTGACCCAGTGGCCAACGGCTTTGGCGCCCTGCGGCTGGGCCTGCTGATGTTGGCCGGTCTTTTGCTGGTTTCCCTGGCGGGCGGGATGACTGCGGATCAATCCCGCCTGTTTTGTAGGACCTTCGTTGTTGCCTATGCGGCCATCGCCCTGCTGATCGCCTTCGACTTGGCTTCGGGCATGCCGGTGACGCGCGCCTCTTACGCCTTGCGCGGCATGTTCCCCCAAGACGACTTCGATTTCAGCCACGACACCAAAAACCGAGCTGTTCTGCTGGCTTTGCTGCTGCCGCCGGCCTTCCTGGCGGCTAGGCGCGAATGGGGATTAAAGACCTCCCTGCCTCTGGCCTGTTTGGCCCTTCTTCTGATCCTGCTGCACCATTCCGAGACGTCTCTTTTGTGCGTGATCGGCATGGCCGCCGCCGCTCCGCTGGCTTTTTGGCGGCCCAAGCCCCTGCTGTGGGCCGGGCTTCTCGGCCTGGGCCTGCTTTTCGCCCTGCCGCCGCTCTTGCATGGAAACATGCTGACGGCGCGCGAGATCGCGCGGCAGTTTCCCGACACGTCCAAATCGCTGCTGGCCCGCTTTATCATTTGGGAATACGCCGCCGAACGCATTCGAGAAAAACCCCTGGCCGGTCTGGGCTTTGACGCCGCCCGCGAGATCGGCGGGCGCGAACCGATGCGCCATTACGATTTCGACCCTTTTCCCGATGGCGCGACCTACCGGCCCTTGATGGAACCCATCCCCTTGCACACCCATAACGGGGTTATCCAACTGTGGTTGGAACTGGGCGCGGTCGGGGCCGTCCTGGGCGGATTGCTCCTTGCCTTGGCCTGGAGGGGCGGACTTCGCAAGGCCGATCCCTGGCAGCGGGCGGGATCGGCGGCTTTGTTCATGGCGGCCATGGCCCCCATGCTGTCCAGCTATGGCCTGTTCCAGAATTGGTGGGTGGGTTCGGTCTGGATCGCCATCGCGGCCCTGCAAGCGCAGGATGCGGCATGATCGCAAGCATTCTCTCCCATAGCATCTTGCCTCTGGCCGTTTTCCTGGCCAGCGCCGCCTGCGTGCGGCTTTTGCAGCGCTGGCTGATCCGCAAGGCCATCCTTGATCTGCCCAACGAAAGGTCCAGCCACAGCGTGCCGACACCCAGGGGCGGCGGGCTGGCGGTGATGGCCGTGGTGCTGGCGGTCTGGTCGATGCTGGGCCTGCAACTGGGCGCTCCCCAGGAA
The DNA here is from genome assembly GCA_015231795.1 of Alphaproteobacteria bacterium. Lineage (NCBI taxonomy): Bacteria > Pseudomonadati > Pseudomonadota > Alphaproteobacteria > Alphaproteobacteria bacterium. Next base: position 264,381 of record JADGAX010000002.1, read on the forward strand.
CTATGGATCGTGATTCCAGCCGCCTTGCTGCTGATGGGCCTGTCTTGGATCGATGATCGCAAGGGACTTTCCCCCCTGATCCGTCTGGCGGTTCAGGCCGTGGCCGTGGGTATTGGGCTGCTGGCTTTGCCCGCCGGTCCGGTCTTTCAAGACGGGCTGCCCTGGTGGCTGGACCGCACCCTGGCAGGCCTAGCTTGGCTGTGGTTCGTCAATCTATTCAATTTCATGGACGGCATCGACGGCATTTCGGGCGTCGAAACCATCGCCATCGGCACAGGCGTCGCCCTGCTGGTCGAGATGTGCGCCCTGCATCCCGACCTGTATGATTTGGCCCTGGTCCTGGTTGCCGTCGCCTTGGGCTTTTTGGTCTGGAACTGGCACCCCGCCAAGATCTTCCTGGGCGATGTGGGCAGCGTTCCCCTGGGATTTTTGTTGGGCTGGCTGCTGTTGACCCTGGCGGCCCTAGGTCTGTGGGCGCCCGCCCTTCTTCTGCCCGCTTATTATTTGGCCGACGCCACCATCACCCTATTCAAGCGCGCCCTTCGGCGCGAAAAAATCTGGCAGGCCCATCGCAGCCATTTTTATCAGCAGGCCGTTCAGGCCGGAAACAGCCATGCGCGGGTCGCCAGTTGGATCGGCTTGGCCAATTTTCTGCTGATCGGCCTAGCCTTGCTCAGCCTTGAAAAGCCCGTGCCCGCACTGGTGGCCGGTCTGCTGGTCGTCGGCCTGCTGCTGGCCCTGTTGGGCCGGAAACGCCCATGAGCAAGGGAGCCGTTCTCGTCACCGGCGCCAACGGCTTTGTGGGCCGCGCAGTTTGCCGCCATTTGCGGGAAAATGGCTGGCCCGTTCTGGCCGCCGTTCGACCGGGCCGCCCGGTTCCCGAGGGCTGCGAGGCCAGAATCGCCCCCGATCTTTCACCAGACGCCGACTGGCGGGCCGCGCTGGCCGGGGCTTCCTATGTCATCCACAGCGCCGCCCGCGTGCATCAGATGGGCGAATCGCCTGAATTAGCCTGGGAAGCGCATCGCAAAGCCAACCTTGACGGCACCCTGACCCTGGCCCGACAAGCAGCCGAAGCCGGGGTGAAGCGCTTCGTTTTCGTCAGCACCGCCAAGGTGATGGGCGAGCACAATCCGCCAGATCATCCCTTTGCCGATCAAGACCCGCCCAACCCGCAGGACCCCTACGCCCATTCGAAATGGCAGGCGGAACAAGCACTTCTGGCTTTGCCTGGGCTTGAAACGGCGATCTTGCGCCCGCCCCTGGTTTACGGGGCTGGGGCGACAGCCAATCTGGAATCCCTAATGCGGCTGATCATGAAGGGGGTGCCCCTGCCCTTTGGTGGGGTCGACAATCGGCGCAGCCTAGTTTCCGCCAGCAATCTGGCGCATGCCCTGGCTTTGCTGCTGATCCACCCCGCCGCCGCAGGTAAATCATTTTTGGTCAAAGACTTAGATGTTTCCACCCCCGGCCTGATCCGTCAATTGGCTCAGGCGCTGGATCGCCCTGCCCGCCTGCTTTTCGTCCCTGTGGGCTTGCTGACTTGGGGGGCGCGCCTGCTTGGCAAGCGCGATCTGGCCGAGCGAGTCCTGGGATCGCTGGAAATCGATGACTCGCATCTGCGCCAGACCCTGGGCTGGACCCCGGCCTTCGATCCCGCCCAGGAAATGGCCCGCATGGCCAAGGCCTTCACCCAGGACTTGTAACCAAGCAACCAAGCCGCCACAATGCGCCGCCCATGAAAGCCTTTGCCCTCAACCGCGGACATTTCGTCTATCTGCATGACATCGTCATGGCGGGGCTGTCCTTTTTTCTGGCTCTGTATCTGCGACTGGGCGACGAGGTCTGGGAGCGGGCCTATCTATGGAACGGCATCGCCATGTTCGCGGGCGTGGCCGCCGTCGTCTTTTGGTCGATGCGTCTTTATGGCGGCGTCTGGCGCTATGCCTCGCTCAATGATCTGATCGCCATCGCCAAGGCGGCCACGCTGAGCGTTCTGATCTTCCTGCCGCTTCTGTTTCTGGTGTCGCGTCTGGAGGGCCTGCCGCGCTCGATCGTTTTCATCAACTGGTTCACCTTGATGGCCCTGCTGGGCGGGCCGCGCTTTTTCTACCGCCTGCTGAAGGACCGCCATATCAGCCTGAAGATGGAACAGGCCAGGGACGGCGCGCGCAAGGTTCCCGTGTTGCTGCTGGGGGCTGGCGACGAGGCCGAGCTGTTCATCCGCGCCATGAGCCGGGGCGAGGGCGCCGAATATCAGGTGCTGGGCATCGTGTCGCTGTCCGGCACTCGGATCGGGCGCGCCATTCACGGCATCGAGGTGCTGGGATCATTGGAAGAGCTGGCGCTGATCAGCCAGCGCCTGACGGGGCAGGGCACGAAGCCGCAGCGGTTGATCCTGACCAAGGACGATCTTGAGCCGCCCGTACTGCGCCAACTTCTGGAGACCAGCGAACAGCTGGGCATGGCGCTGGCCCGTCTGCCCAGGCTGACCGACTTCAAGGACGGCGCCCAGGACCGCATCGAATTGCAGCCCGTGGCGCTGGAAGATCTGCTGGGCCGCCCGCAAGCGGTGCTGGATCGCGCCGCCATGCAAGGCCTGATCGCCAATAAGCGCGTGCTGGTGACCGGGTCAGGCGGCTCGATCGGCCAGGAACTGGTGCGCCAAATCGCCGGCCTGTCGCCCGCAACAATTATTCTGCTCGATAATTCCGAATTCAACCTGTACGCCATCGATCTTGAACTGGGCGAAAGCTGGCCCAGCCTGCCCCGCAGCGCTTTGATCGCCGATGTGCGAGACAGCCAGCGCCTGCAATCGATCTTCCTGGCCGTCAGGCCCGATCTGGTTTTTCACGCTGCCGCCCTGAAACATGTGCCGATGGTCGAGGCCAATCCTTCCGAAGGCGCGTTCACCAACGCCATCGGCACCCGGAACATGGCCCAGGCCTGTCGTCTGGCGAGCGTTCAGGTGATGGTGACCATCTCGACCGACAAGGCGGTCAATCCAACCAACATCATGGGAGCCACCAAGCGCTTGGCGGAAAGCTATTGCCAAGCACTCGACCTGGCGCATCGCCACAACGGCCCGGCCACCCGTTTCGTGACGGTGCGCTTTGGCAATGTGCTGGGATCGACCGGCTCGGTGGTGCCTTTGTTCCAGCGCCAGCTTGCCAAGGGCGGCCCCTTGACCGTAACGCATCCAGACGTCACGCGCTTTTTCATGACCATCCGGGAAGCGGTGGAGCTGATCTTGATGGCCTCGGCCCTGGGGGCGGCGCACGATTCCTATCGCGGACGCATTTTCGTGCTCGACATGGGCGAGCCGGTGAAAATCATCGATCTGGCCCGCCAGATGATCCGCTTGGCCGGAAAACGTCCGGACAAGGATGTCGAGATCAGAATCACCGGCCTGCGCCCGGGCGAAAAGCTGTATGAAGAGGTGCTGCACGAGGCCGAGCCGACGCTGCCCACCGAACAGGCGGGCATTCTGGTCGCCGACCCGCGCCATACCGACGCCGATCAGTTGGAGGAATCGCTTTCCTTGCTTGAATCCGCCTGCCAAAAAGGCGATGACGAGAAGGCGCGCCAGCTTGTCATTTCGCTCGTTCCAGAATACAGAGAACCCGACCATCATTCCAAGGAGACCTTGCCGTGACCGCCACCCCCATCCGCCGCGCCCTGCTTAGCGTTTCCGACAAGACCGGCCTGATCGAGTTCGGAAAATTTCTGGCCGCAAGCAAGGTGGAGATCCTGTCCACCGGCGGCACGGCCAAGGCGCTGCGCGAGGCTGGCGTTCCCGTCAAGGACGTGTCGGAACATACCGGCTTTCCCGAAATGCTGGATGGTCGCGTTAAAACCCTGCATCCCATGGTGCATGGCGGCCTTCTGGGCATTCGCGGCAACGCCACCCATGAAGGCGAGATGGCCAAGCACAACATCACCAACATCGATCTGCTGGTCGTTAATCTTTATCCGTTCGAAGCCACGGTGGCCAAGGGCGCCGATTTCGAAACCTGCATCGAGAATATCGACATCGGCGGCCCGGCCATGATCCGCTCGGCCTCCAAAAACCACGAAGCGGTGACGGTGGTGGTCGATGCTTCTGATTACGACGCCGTCAAGGAAGCGATGACCGCCAATCAGGGCGCCACTACGCATGAACTGCGCCGCAAATTGGCCGCCAAGGCCTTCGCCCGCACCGGCGCCTACGATGCCGCCATCTCGCAATGGTTCGCAGGCCAGTTGGGCGACACTTTCCCGACACGCATGGTCGTAGCCGGGGAACTGAAGCAAACGCTGCGCTACGGCGAGAATCCGCATCAGGACGCCGCCTTCTACGTCAATGCGCAGGCCCGGCCCGGCGTCGCTACCGCCAAGCAACTGCAGGGCAAGGAATTGTCCTACAACAATCTGAACGACACCGACGCCGCCTTCGAGCTGGTCAGCGAATTCGACGGTCCCGCCGTCGCCATCATCAAACACGCCAATCCCTGTGGCGTCGCCCTGGGCGGCAATCTGCTGGAAGCCTATAAAAAGGCCCTGATTTGCGATCCGACCAGCGCGTTCGGCGGCATCGTGGCCGTCAACCGCCCGCTCGACGGACCCACCGCTGAGGAAATCGCCAAGCTGTTCACCGAAGTGGTGATCGCCCCCGAAGCCGACGAAGCGGCCATCGCCGCCTTCGCCGCCAAGAAGAATCTGCGCTTGCTGGTCACCGGCGCCATGGCCGACCCCAAGGCTTTGGGCATGACGCTGAAATCGCTGGCGGGCGGCTACCTTTTGCAAAGCCGTGACGCCGGGCGCGTCATGCCCGCCGATCTTAAGGTGGTGACCAAGCGCGCGCCTACTGCCCAGGAAATGGAAGACCTGTTGTTCGCCTTCCGCGTCTGCAAGCATGTGAAGTCGAACGCCATCGTCTATTGCAAGAACGGCAGCACGGTGGGCATTGGCGCGGGCCAGATGAGCCGCGTCGATTCGGCCAGAATCGCCGCCTGGAAATCAGCCGAAGCGGCCAAGTCGGCAGGTGTCGCCGAACCGCTGGCCAAGGGTTCGGTGGTGGCGTCCGACGCCTTCTTCCCCTTCGCCGACGGCTTGCTGGCCGCCGCCGAGGCGGGTGCTACGGCGGTCATTCAGCCGGGCGGCTCGATGCGCGACGACGAAGTGATCAAGGCCGCCGACGAAAAGGGCCTGGCCATGGTCATGACCGGCATGCGCCACTTTAGGCATTAACGGAGAAACGTCCCATGATCGTCACCACCACGGATTCAATCGAAGGCAAGAAGGTCACCGCCTATCTTGGACTGGTAACCGGCGAGGCGGTTCAGGGCACCAACTTGTTCAAGGACCTGTTCGCGGGCATCCGCGACATCGTGGGCGGGCGCTCGGGGGCTTACGAAAACGAATTGCGCAAGGCCAAGGATACGGCTCTGGCGGAAATGACCGAGGAAGCCAAGGCTCTGGGCGCCGACGCCGTGGTCGGCGTCGATCTTGATTATCAGGCCATCGGCGGGGATTCGAAAACCCTGCTCATGGTCAGCGTCAACGGCACGGCGGTCAAGCTGGGTTAGCTTTCCAGCGCCGTCCTGAGCTGTCTGGCCACCAGGGCCAAGGCAGCCAGTTCGATCGGTTCCTGGGCCTTCACTTCGCTGGTCAGGGAATCGATTCGGGCGGTTTGCGCCTGATGCGACTTCAGCCAAGCGTCAAGGCCGCCCGCCTTCAGCACGCGCACCGTCAGGTCGCGCTGGCATTGATGCAGCTCTTCGATCACCGCGAAGCGCGCCAGACGCTGCCAGTGGCTGCCACCGGTCAGAATCTCGGCGGCGCGCTTAAAGCCGCCCAGCGAGAATCTGGCGCCGACGCCGAAATAGGCCTTGGCTACTTGGTCCGGCTTCTTTCTTGAGACGTCGGCGGCGGCCGCGACATCGGACACCGCCGCCATCAAAATCAGATTGGCGACTTTCGAGGCCAAGCCCAGTGGCGCTCCCAAGGCTACGAAACTTTTCACCCGCTCATCCATCGGCTTTTTCGCCTCGTCATCGAGCAGACTGGGCAGAAGCGGCATCAATTCGCGCGCCATGCCGCCGAGGCGCTTGACGCAAGCGGCCAAGTCCAATTTTTCCTGGGCGCGCAAGACACCTGCCGCCACCCGCTCGGCCAGCCGGTTGATCTCGGCCAGCAGCGCATATTGCGCGCGCGCCGGAATGGCGCCCGAGCCGATCACCTCGTCCCACAAATCCCGCAACCCGAAACTGTCGCGCACCACCAGATAGGCGGTGGCAGCTTCAATGGGCGATGCGCCCGTGCGCTCCATCAGTTGAACCGCGAAGGTGGGACCCAACCGGTTGACCAGCGAATTGACGACGTGGGTAGCCAGAATTTCCCGCCTTAACGGATGCTTGAAGACGGCCTCGGGGAAACGGCGCGCCACCTGCGGCGGAAAACAGCCCAGCAGCTCGCCCTCCAACGCCGGATCGTCGGGCAGGCCGCTCATCAGAACCTCGTTCTTCAACCAGATCTTACCATGCGCCAACAGCTCGGCCAGCTCGGGGCGGGTCAATCCCTGGCCCTTGGCTTGGCGCTCCGAAAAGTCTTCCTCATCGGGCAAGCCCGCCAACTTGCGGCTGAGAATCCCCTGTTTTTCCAGATGGCGAATCAGGCGGATCTGCGCATCCAACAAGTCAAGCCCCTGATCTTCCGACAAGGACAGGGACAGGGTTTGCAAGCGATTGTCGCGCAGCACCAGTTCGGCCACGCCATTCGTCATCTCTTGAAGCATCCGGTCGCGCCGGGCAGGGGTCAGTTTTCGCTGGGCGACGCAGGCATCGAGCAAAATCTTGATATTGACCTCGTGATCCGACGTGTCCACGCCCGCCGAATTGTCGATGGCGTCGGTATTAAGCCGCCCGCCCAGAAGCGCGAAGGCCACGCGCCCCGCCTGGGTAACGCCCAGATTGGCCCCTTCGCCGATCACCTTCACCTGCAATTCTTCGGCATCGACGCGCACCGCGTCATTGGCACGGTCGCCGACCTCGGCATTGTTCTCAACCCCCGCCTTCACATATGTGCCGATGCCGCCGAACCAAAGAAGATCGGCCTTCGCCCTCAGCAACGCCTTCACCAGATCGGCAGGCGCTAGGCTTGCGGCCCTTACCCCCAGCATCTCTTGAATCTCTGGCGTCAGCTTGACCGATTTGGCCGTTCTTTCAAAGACGCCGCCGCCCTGCGAGATCAGCTTGGCGTCGTAATCGGCCCAGCTGGAACGCGCCAGAGCGAACAATCGGCTTCTTTCCTTGAAGGACTTTTCTGTGTCGGGATCGGGATCGAGAAAGATGTGCCGATGATCGAAGGCGCCCACCAGCTTGATGGTTTTCGAGCGCAAAAGGCCGTTGCCAAAGACGTCGCCCGACATGTCGCCGACGCCGATCACGCGGATGACGTCTTGCTCGGGATCGGTTCCCATTTCACAGAAATGGCGCTTCACCGAGATCCAAGCGCCCCTTGCGGTGATGCCCATCCCCTTGTGGTCGTAGCCTTTCGATCCACCCGAGGCGAAGGCGTCGCCCAGCCAGAAGCCCTGCTCTTGCGAAATGGCGTTGGCGATGTCGGAAAAGCTGGCCGTGCCTTTGTCGGCGGCCACCACCAGATAGGGATCGTCCTGGTCCAGGCGCAAGATGCCCTGGGGAGGCACGCAGCGGCCAGCAACCAGATTGTCGGTAAGCTCCAGCAACGATCCGATGAACAGCTTGTAGCAGGCGATGCCCTCGGCCTGCATCGCGTCCCGCCCGCCCAGTTTGGGGGCTTGGCGCAAGACAAAACCTCCCTTGGCCCCCACCGGCACGATCACCGTATTCTTCACCGTCTGCGCTTTCATCAGGCCCAGAATTTCGGTGCGGAAATCCTCGGGCCGATCCGACCAGCGAATGCCGCCCCTGGCCACCTTGCCGCCGCGCAGATGAATGCCCTCGACCCTTGGACTGTGGACCCAAATTTCCGCCCAGGGCTTGGGATCGGGCAGGCCCTCGACCAAATGACTGCGTATCTTGAAAGCCAGAACGGAGGAGCTCTTGAAATAATTGGTGCGCAGAATGGCCTCGATCAGATTGAGCAGGCGGCGCAGAACGCGGTCTTCGCTGGCATTGGCCACGCCATCCAGATAATCCGCCAATCGTTTGGCGATCTGGGCCGCGTCTTGCGGCTTTTGCCCAGGCTGAAGACGCGCTTGGAACAAAGCCACCAGATCGGACGCCGCCTTGGGATGCGCCTCCAGCGTGCCGGCCATATAGGCCAGACTGACCGGACTGCCCACCTGGGTCAGATAGCGGGACAGGGCGCGCAGCAACCCCGCCTGACGCCAATCAAGGCCCGCCGCACCGATCAGCCGGTTGAAGGAATCGTCATCGGTCTCGCCGCGCCAGACGGCCAGGAATCCTTGGGCGACATGGGCGGCCAGCACGGGATCGGGCGCGTGCTGGCGCTCCACCTCGAAAACATGCAGCCAAACATCCGGGCCATCGGTGGGTTTCAGGCGGAACGGCGTTTCGCTCAAGACCGTGAAGCCCAAATTTTCAAGCCGGGGCAATACCAGCGACAAGGGAACCATGGTCTGCAGGCGGGCCAGCTTGAACAAGCTGCGCCCACCCTGTTCTTCCAAGGCCGCCACGATGTCGGCCCCTTGCAGCAAGGCTTCGGCGCGGTCGATGTCGGCAAGTGCTGTCTCGGCCGCGACCGCTTCGCGATAGGCGGCGGGGAAGGCCTTGGCGTAACCCAGATAACGTCGCCGCCCTTCCTTGTCGCCCAGCGCCGACAACAAATGCTCGGACAATTCCTCGTTCCAGCCCCTGGCCGCACGGGCCAAGCGCGCTTCCAACTGCCGCTCGTCGATGGCAGGGCTGCCAGGCGGCCTAGTCACCACCAGATGCAAACGGGCCAGGGGAGAATCGTTCACCAGCACCGTCTGGCCGATAACCTGGCCCTTGGCCGCTTCCTCGATCAAGGCCTGCAGCGTCAAGCGCAAATGCGTGTCATAGCCCTCGCGGGGCACATAGACGAGGGCTTGGACGAAGCGGTTGAAATCGTCTTGCAGCAAAAACAAGGCCACGCGGGCGCGGGTTTGCAAATCCAGCACGCCCTGGGTCAGGCGGATCAGACTGTTCGTGTCGGACTGAAACAAGGCGTCGCGCGGCAGGGTTTCAAGAATATTGTTCAGCAAGCGGCCGTTGTGGCTGAAGGGATCGAAGGCGAAATGGTCCTGCACCTCCTTGACCTTGCGTCTGGCCCAGGGCAGCGACGCCACTTCACCGGCATAGGCGTCGGCGGTCAGAAGGCCCAGGAACACGTCCAACTTGCCCTCGCCCGCCGGAACCCCGATCAGATCCAGCAGGGCCGGGCGATGCACGATTGATTTGCGGTTGGCCTTGGTGATGAACAGCCAATGCCGGTCCGCCCCCGCCGCCAGGGCCTGGGTATCGAAATGCCCGCCCGCACCCCTTGCCAGCAGGCCCAAACCCCTGCCGGACGGCACAAGGCGGCCCTGGCGCTTTGCGAAGCGGCCATAGCCCATCAACGTGAAATGGCCACCTTCGATCCATTCCAGAAAGGTCTTGGCCTCGGGATCCGATTGCCTGGCGGCCGCGCCAAACACTTTCTGGCGCATGGCGAACCAGTCGCCCACCACTTGGCCGACCTGCCGCAATACGCCGCCCAGCTCTTCAGCAATCGATGCCTGGGCGGCTTCGGCCAGAGGGTCGCGCAAGATGAATTGCATCCAAGATTCGCCCGGCGCTTCAAGGTCGTGCAAGGTTTTAACGCGCCCCCGGCCATCGCGGCGAACCTTCACCACCGGATGCGCCACCCGTTTGATGTCGATCTCTCTGGCGCCAAGCGCCATCGACACCGAAGCCAGCAGGAACGGCATGTCGGGATGGACGATCTCGATGCCGGTCATGCCGCCCGGTTCCTGAAAGATGCGCACCATGCCGCCGACCGGCAGGGGCTTGTGCGCGGTTTCATAAAGCGAGGCGATCAGCTTGGCTTCAAGGGCGGGCGTCAGGCGGTCGGAATCGGCCAGACCATCCAGATAATCCCCCGCTAACTTGGCGGCAGCCTGCCCGAGACGCCGCGACAGCAGCTTTTGCGCCGCCTTTTTCCATTCCTGCCTGGTCATGTCCACACCCCGCCGAAAGCCTGTGATGAATCATCTAGGCAATCCGAGCTTAATCGCCTAGTGTTTGAATATAAATAGGTTCCGATAGGGAGATGGAGCCATGGCAAACGGCTCGGCAGAATTGGGCGAAGGCTATTTTCAAGGCTCGAGCGAACCGTCGGCCCCGAATGACGGCCAGAACCGTTCGTCGTGGCAGAACAGCCATCCCGTCAATATCCGCTTTACGCTTCCCCTGCCGCATCGGCGCATCTACGTCACCGTCGTCTGCGGCACCGAAAAGCGCGCCCCCGACCGCCGACAGGTCGATCGCGACGAACATCCGATCCTGACCTTCGGCAATTTCCTGTTCGTGCTGGGGGTGGGCGCCGCCATTTACATGGCGGGGCTGATCGGCCTGTTCCTGTACGGATCTTTCTTCGGCTAAGGCAGAATCAGGAATCCGAGAATTTCTGCTTGCGCTGGCCCTCCCAGGCCAGGGCGGAACGGACGATCTCGTCTAGCGAGTCATGTTTGGGAACCCATCCCAATTTCTTTCGGATCAGGTCGGCATCCGAAATCACGATGGAGCTGTCGCCGGCGCGCCTGGGTCCCTCCACGACATTAAGCGGCTTGCCGCTTGCCTTTTCGACGGCGCGCACCACCTCGCGCACCGACGTTGCCCTGCCGTAGCCGACGTTCAAGGTGAGGTTCTCGCCGCCCGCTTCCAGATGGCCGAGTGCGGCCAGATGCGCATCGACCAGATCGGTGACATGGATGTAGTCGCGCAGGCAGGTGCCGTCCGGCGTCGGATAATCAGTGCCGTGGATTTCCATGCCGGACCTGCTTCCTTGCGCGACTTCGCAAGCCACGCGAATCAGATGGGTCGATTGCGGGCCGCATTGTCCGCTACGCCCCTTAGGGTCGGCCCCGGCCACGTTGAAATAGCGCAAGATGACATGGCGAAGCCCAAACGCCTCTCCCGCCGCCCGGATCAGATTCTCGGCTGCCAGCTTGGATGCGCCATATGGATTGCAGGGCTGTGTTGCGTCGCTTTCGACGCAAGGCATGTTTCGGCCCTCGCCATACACCGCCGCCGTCGAACTGAAGATCAAGCGTCCGATCCCCTCCGCCTTGCAGGCGTCGAGCAGGCTTTTCGTGCCATCCGTGTTGACCGACCAGTACAGCTCCGGCTCGCGCACGGACTCCTCAACCGCGATCTTGCCCGCGAAATGCAGAACCTCGCGGCAATCATGGGCTTTAATCGTTTCCCTCAGCTTGGCGGTGTCTCGAATGTCGCCCACCGCCAGCGCAACGCCAGCGGGCAACAATTCTTTGCGCCCGGTGGACAGGTCGTCATACACGACGGCTTCACGCCCGCATTCTTGCAAGGCGAGAACCATGTGGCTGCCGATGTATCCGGCACCGCCGGTAACCAGAATGGGCGTCATGACTTTCCCGTCACGCGATTTAGAACCGCCATCATCTCCTCGGCCTGACGCTCGCGGCTGTGCAGCGGCGCCGAGGCCAAGCTGCGCTCGGCCAATTGACCGCGCAAGCCTGCGTCGTTTTTAAGGCGAAGCGCTGCCTCTGCCAACGCTTTTGGATCGCCTGCGGGAACCCAAAGTCCGGCCCGATCTTCGAGCACGATGGCGCTGGCCTCGCCTTCGGGTGCGGCCAGAAGAATGGGCAGCCCCATACCCATGGCCTCGAAAATCTTGGAGGGAATCACTTCGGCAAAGGCCTCGGCGTTTTTCAGATGAACCAGCGCAACGTCAAGCAGGCTCCAAATGACCGGCATGGCGTCCTTGGGCTGGGCGGGCATGAAGACCACATTGGTCAATCCCCTAGCCTTGGCGGCATCAATCAACATCTGGCGCTCGGCCCCGGCGCCGACCAATAAAAACGCCAAGCCCGTTTCATTCTTCAGAATCTCGGCGGCATCAAGCACATTGATCAGGCCATGCGCCATGCCGTGCGTGCCGACATAGCCAAGGACGAATTTGCCATCAAGGCCCCATTGCCTGGCCAGATCGAGATCGCGCGCCCTGGGCGCATAGCGGGGCAGATCGACGCCGTTGCGCACGACATCGATCTTTTCAGATATGATGCCGCGCTCTTCCAGGTCGCGCTTGAAGGCGTGGGTCAGGGCCACCACCGCCGCCGAGCGGCGGTAAAGGAACAACTCCATCCTTTCCATGAGCCGAAGCGCCAAAGGCGCCTTCATGGCGCCCACGGCGATGATCGAGCGCGGCCAGAGATCTCCCAGCTCGAAGACAAACGGACTTAACCTGAAGACGCCCAGCATCCAACCGCAAATGGCGGCGAAGAACTGTGGCGAGGTCGCCACCACCACATCGGGCTTGCGCTCGAAGAGTCCCGCGAAGAATGCGCTGACCATGAAACTTAGAAAATCCAGCGTCCTTAGCATCACGCCTTCATTGGCGGTGATGAACGTCTTGACCCGCACCACCCGGATGCCAGCCATGGTCTCCACCTGATGCCAGCGATTCTCATAACCCTGGAAAATCCGCCCCGTTGGAAAATTGGGCGCCGAGGTCAGCACGGTGACGCGATGGCCCCACTTCACCCAATAACAGGCGCGTTCGAAAACGCGCGTCGCGGCGGCATTGGTCTCGGGCGGAAAATTATCCGCCACGAACAGAATGTCGAGGCCTTTGTCGTCAGAGCGGGCAGAGCGCGTCTTGACCACTTGCTTGTAAAGATCAAGATGTTGCGAAATGACCAGTTCATCGCGAAAGTCCTGCTCGGCTTGGCACCGCGCTGCCTGACCAAACCGTTTTCTCAGCTGGGCGTCTAGGGCTAAGCGCTCCAGGGCCAGGGCCAGCGCCTGCACATCGCGCGAGGGCACCAGGAACCCGTTTTCTCCCTCGCGAACCACTTCCTTGCAGCCCGGCACATCGGTCGCCACGATGGGGCGGGCGCAAGCCGCAGCCTCAAGCAGGCTTTTCGGCAAACCCTCGCGCCTGGAAGGAAGGCAGGCGATGTGCGCCCGCTTCCAAACGTCACGCACATCTTCGACATAACCCATCCACTCGATTCCCGGATCGTCGTTCCAGGCCTTGAGCTGCTGGATGGGGATCGAAGCGGGATTGTCGGGGTCGGGATCGCCCGCCAGCAGCAGCCGCAAGGGAACGCCCTTGCGGCGCAGCAGTTGCACCGCCTCGACAAGATTGTGAACGCCCTTGTCCCACAGCATGCGCGCCACGATGGCGACGGTGATCTCGCCCTCCGGCTCGGACAGACTCGTGAAATGGCGGATATCGACGCCCGAGCCGCGAATCAGCGTAACATGCTGGCGCTCGACGATTCCCAAATCCTGCAACAGAGCAAGATCGTCTTCGTTTTGCAAAATCAGCGAGGTGCGCTTGTTGTTGAGCAGCAGGCGCAGGAAGGTTTGGATAAAAGGCCTTAGAATCCGGGCATGCGTGCTGGACGAGGTGAAGACATAGCCCATGCCCGCCACCGCGTTCACCACACCCGGCAGACCCGCGATCATCGCGGCCAATGATCCGAACAGCATCGGCTTCAACGCCACGTGATGCACGATGTCGGGGCGCTCCTGGCGATAGATGCGCACCAATTCGGCCAGCGTCTTCAATTCCTGCCAGGGACTTCCGAATCTGCGGCGCATGCGGATGGGGATCAGCTTGAATCCCTCGGCCTCGATAAGATGTCCATGTGACTGGACGCGCGTCGCCACGACTACCTTGAAACCCGCCGCCCTGGCCGCCTTGGCGATTTCCAGTCGGTGCGAACAAAAGTACCAATCTTCGGTGACGAGATAGAGCAGCTTGGGCATGCGGCTAGCGTTCCTCGCGCCAGGACTGGAACATAAGCAAGGACCACAGGGCATGGTGGCGCTTGCGCCGTCCCGTCTGATGATCCGCCCACCAGCCATCGATGACGCGCGCATCGAACAGGCCGCTGCTCTTGGCGCGGCCCAAAAGATCGCCCGCCCAGTCCTTCAATGAACCCTTCAGCCACTCATCGATGGGAACGGCGAAGCCCTGTTTGGGACGACCTTCGAACAAATGGGCGGGCAGACGCTTTTGCAAAATTCGGCGCAGCAACGCCTTGCCCTGGCCGTCCTGAAAGCGCTGATGCGGGCCTTGCGCAAAAGCCAGGGGGATCAGCCGATGGTCCAAAAGCGGCACGCGCACTTCCAACCCGCAGGCCATGCTGGCGCGGTCAACCTTGGTCAGGATGTCGCCGGGCAGATAGTGGCGGATGTCTTTAAGCTGCATAAGGTCCAGCGGATGAAGATCCAAGTCCGAGATGGTTGACGGAGGCACAGGGTAGGGGCTGGCCTTCGTCATGGCAAGCGGGCTTTCCCCTTCTAGAAGCCCTTGCCCAAGCAAGCAATCATAAGCCGCATCAAGCGTGCGCAAGGGCAGAATCGCCGCCAGTTTTTGCATCTTCTCGGCCAACAGTTTTTGGCCCGAGAACGTCCCCAGCGCCCCCCAGACGCCATGTGGCAGGGCCAGGGCCAGTCCGGCCAGCGCTTGGCGCATCGGTCCAGGGATCATTTGCAGCCTTGGCCAATCTTGAAACGCGAAACGATGGCGGTTGTAGCCTGCGAAGAGTTCGTCGCCGCCGTCGCCCGACAAGACCACCTTGACCTTTTGCCTTGCAAAACGCGAGATCAAAACCGCGGGGATTTGCGACGAGTCGGCGAAAGGCTCGTCATAGATCCGCGCCAGTTCGGGCACGATGGACAGCGCGTCGCAAGCGGTCAGCCGTTGCTCGTGATGGCGAAACCCCAGATGATCGGCGATTCGCTTGGCGTAACCGCTTTCGTCATAGCCCGTCTCGTCGAAGGCGACGGTAAAACTGTCCAGCCCGTCCCCCGCCCTGGCGGCCAGATGGCTGGCGACGGTGGAGGAATCGATGCCGCCCGACAGGAACACGCCGATGGGCACGTCGGACACCGTCTGACGCCCGATGGCGTCTTGCAGCAAGGCCTCGGTTTCCTCGGCCAGACCGTCCTGCCCAACCGATCCTTGGCGGGCCACGCCCGCCCGGATGGCGGTTGCAGCATCCCACCAGCGATGGATCGCGGGTTCCTGTCCCGGCGTCAGCGTCAGAAGCGATCCCGGTTCCAGCTTCCTGGCCGCCTTCCAGATCGACAAGGGATCCGGCACATAACCCAGGCGCAGCAGGGCCGCCAGCGCCTCCTCGTCCAGATCGCGGCTGAAATTCGTATCGGCGCAAAGTGCGCGCAGCTCGGAAGCGAACAGAAAATCTTGCCCGCCCTTAGCCCAATAAAGCGGTTTGATGCCGAAACGGTCGCGGGCCAGGGTCAGGGTTTTGCTTTCGCGGTCCCAAAGGGCGAAGGCGAACATGCCGTTGGCGGCTTCAAGCGTCTGGGCTAGGCCAAAGGCCGCGCAATGTTCCAGCAAAATCTCGGTGTCGGACGTGCCCCGCCACATCCGGCCCGGCAGGGCAGCCTTCAACTCGTCGGCATTGTAAAGTTCGCCATTGTAGGTGATGGCGAAACGCTGGCAGGCCGAGATCATGGGCTGCGCGCCCGCAGGTGTCAGATCGCGGATGGACAGGCGGGCATGGCCCAGCGCGACGCCGTTCAGCGGATCGCTCCAAACGCCGCTGCCATCGGGACCGCGATGACCTATCGCCGCCGTCATGGCTTTAATCCGCGCCTCAAGCTGGCGAGGGTCCTGGCTGAGCAATCCCGCAATGCCGCACATTTTGCCCCCTAGCCCGCGCGCCTGGCCGCCGAGAAACCCAGCAGCCATGCATAGAGCGCGTTGAACCAGGCATCTGGCAACAGCCGATGAGCGACCAGCAGCCCCAGCAAGAAGATCGCCGGATAGGGAAGAGGTGCGGCGTCGCAGGCCCGTTTCATTTTCATCAGGGACGCCAAGCGATAGAGACCGGGATGCTTTTGCTGAATGGCCCGCCACAACTGGGCGTGCCTGCTTCTGGACACGCTGTTCAGCATGCCGCCCGCCCGAACGCGGTAAACGAACAAGGGCTTGTCGATGGCGGCGGCGCGCTGGCCTTGCGCAATCAGGCGGATGTTGAATTCCCAATCCTCATAGCCCAGACGGAAGGTTTCATCATAGCCGCCCGCTTTTTCCCAGACGCTTTTTCGCATCAACAGGCAGTAGGGCAATTGGTTGAGAAAAAGTTGGGCGAAGGGATTGAAGCATTTTTTCGTCTCGCCTTGCAGATCGCCGGTCAGGCGCATCTGCGCGAAGACGAAGCCAACGTCCGGGTGATTTTGCAAGGCGTTCAGCCCATCGGCCAGAAAGGACGGTTCCAGACAATCGTCGCAATCGAGCGGCAATAAATACGTCCCTCTCGCCGCCCGCATGCCATGATTGCGCGCTGAGGGCAATCCCTTGTTGTCTTGACGGATTTGGCGAATATGCCTGGGCAGGCTTTGCAGATAGGCGAGCGTTTTCGCATCCGTGCTGCCGTCGTCAACCAAGATGACTTCAAAATCCTTGAAGGTCTGACGCTCGAGCGAGGCCAGGGTTTCGGGCAAGTCCGCGCCGCCGTTGTAGCAAGGGATCACGATGCTGACGACTGGCTCGCTCATGTCCGCTCCAGCAAGTCTTGAAATACCCGCCGATGGCGCTCGATCCAGGCGTCGAAACTGAAATGTGCCTGGGCGCGGCTTCGCGCCAACGGCGACAAGGTTGCGCGCTCTGCCGCCGCCTTCAGCATGGCCTTCGCCACCGCGTCGGCGCTGGGAATCAAGGGCTTGTCCCAATCCTCGCCGGTTTCGATGGCGATGCCCGCCTCAGCCGCCAACTCCGGCACGCCGCCGGATGTCGGATGGATGATGGGCAGGCCCGCAGCCATCGCTTCGAGAACGCCCGTCGGGCAGGCGTCTTGATGGGTCAGCGTCAGATAGGCCTGGGCCGAGCGATAAAGGCCGGGCGCTTGCGCTTGCGAATAAGGGCCGGGCAACAACACGAAATTTTGCAGCGACTGACGGTCGATGATCACCTGGGCTTGGCGTTTGACTTCGTCGTCCAGAATGCCGGCCACGATCAGCCCGGCATGCAATCCAAGCCCACGGGCCAGCGCAAGCCCCTCTAGGGCCTGGGTGACACGATAGGCTTGATGCGCGTCGATTTTGCCGGTGACGAGAAACAGAAACGGCGACGATTCTTGCTCTGCGGCTGGCGTGAAAGCGTCGATGTCGACGGCGTTGTACAAAATCTCCCAGCCCGCGGGGCGCGGACCCAGAAATTTCAGGGAGGCGCGGCGGCAAAATTCGCTTTGGTAAAAGACATGGTCGGCCCATTCATGGGCGATCGCCATTTGCAGATTGCGCGCCCGCCAATCGCCAGCAAACCAGGCCCGATAGAACACGCCGTTCTGATTGAGCGCCGTCTTGACGCCCGCCTTGCGCAAGCGCTTAAAGGACGCAGGCGACAGATAAGGAGCGTTGCTGAGCAGATAGGCCAGATTGAAATGACGCTTTGCCGGCGGAAAGATCGCCGCCAGCTTGGCCAGCTTCAGGGCAGGCCCACCCGCCGCTCCCGCCCTGGCCCCGCCATACCAAAGGCAGGGGGCAGCGCCTTGGCGCAAGGCTGGCGGCAGGCCCATCGTCCGCCAATTGACCCCCAGGCGATAAGCGCAGGCCCCCAGGCGGCGCCAGACCGGATCGGGTCTGGCGCTCATGTCCTGTCAGTCCGCAAGGGTTTGGTCTTCATGGGGCGGCATCATAGAGCGGCTTGACGCCGGAAAGAATCGGCTTTTTCGCTCACGGCGAAACGATCCTCAAGGTCACCCGGCCATCTGCCTCGACCGCCTTGGCAAGGCGCAGTCTCTCAGAGGCCATCGCCATCGGCTCGGGCGCAATCAATCCGTTCGCATCGCGAGCCAAGCACAGAACTTGAACGCCGCCCGCTCCTTGCAACTCATCGCTGATCGCTACCTGGCGGTCTTCGATGGCAATCGTCCGCGTAAAGACATATCCGCCCTCGCCAGCCAGGGGGGCCGCCGACTGGTTGATGGCGGTGCGTTTTTTAAGACGATAGGCGTCGATCAACGAGCGCAGCAGCCGCGATGACCAAGGCGTTATACAGCCCAGCCGCAACATCAGACGCGACAGAAAACTGGGATAGAAGAATCCGGCAGGCCCCAAAGACGAGGTCAGCACAGCCCCGTTCCCTTCCCAAGCGACAGCGCGTTCAGGATCATAGCCGCCGCCACTAAATCCCCCGCCCGCTCCCGTCACCGCCAATCCCGGATCGTCCAGCAAGCGGCGCTGACCGTGATAAACCCGCACGGCCCCGCCGCCGGCGGGCGAGAAGAAAACATGCAGGTCATTCTGGTGATAGGCGGCGATGGCTGCGCTCTGGCGTTTCGTCCAGCCCTGCGGATAGGCCATGCCGCCCGCTGCCGTCTTAAAACCATCCTTCATCAGCCAGCAGCAAAGCGGCAGATAACTCCAGCGTGCGAAGCGCAGATCGTCGGCTAGATAAGGGGTCAGGCCCTGAAGGCCGGGGCTTTGTTCGCGCAAGTTTCCCGTCAGACTAGCGGCTGCTTCGTCATGGGCTGACAGCAGGCCGAAGCCCAGTCGTGACACATAGGGATTGAGACACAGTCCGGCCTCGGCCATGATGGTGAGATCGGGTTCGATATGCGGCGCCATGAAGGCGAACAGCTTGCGCATGGCGGGCAGCGGGCTTTGGTCGCCCGTAACCTCGACATACAGCATCGCGTAATCCAGCAGCACCGAGCAATAGCCGAGATCCATGCCGCCCACTTCGGGAAACCAGCCTTCTTCAGTCTGGCGCGACAATGTGTCAGCCATCATGCCTTGCGCCGCTTTCAGGAAAGTCTCTTCGCCGGTTGCCTTCCAGGCCAGCGCCATGGCGGCGGCCCCAGCCGCTTCGTGATTGGCCTTCACCTTGTCATGGCGCAACGCCAACCAATGACCGGCCTTGGTCATGACATCGATCAGGATTCTGCGCTCGGGCGCTTTCACATGCTCGCCCATTAACAACGAACACAGGCCAAAGGCGATCATGGGGAATTCGGTGGCGGCGAAACCGCGCTCGCCTTTGTACCATTCGTCGAAACAGCCTTCGGGATATTGCTGGGCCTGCCAATTCAACAACGCAGCGCGAAAGCCCTGGTACAATTCCTCGGATGAGGCCAGCATCCCCTTGGCCCGCCATTCGTCGAAGGCGGGCAATGACAACAGGCCAAGCGCCGCGCCGCCTTCTTGAAATCGGACATCTGGAAATTCCGAGGTCTTGTCGCGCCAATAGGCCAAGTGAAGGCAGCCGAAACTGGGCGAGAGCGGATTGGCATCTTGCAGCCCCATCATCCGCCAAGCGTTGGCCGCCACGAAATCCGTTTGGAAAAAAAGATCGTCCATGTCAGTGATCCGATAGGCCAAGAGTGGGATAGCGCTCGCGCCAAGCCTGGAAGGCCATGAGGTGATAGAGCGTGCGGTAGTGATTGGCCGTTCCCGCCAGATGCTCATCGATCATCCGCCCAAGAACATCTTGATCGATCAAGCCCTGCGACCAGCCGGGGCGCAAGGTCAACGCCTGCAGTCTGGATTTCAAGGGTCCCTTCAACCATCGCGCCACAGGAAAGGTGAAACCTTGCTTCTTCTGGGCGATGATCGCCGGAGGCAAACCTTTCTTCTCGGCCAGCCGCTTCAAAAGATGCTTGAGATTTCCTCTAGGCATCTTCATGCCAGCGGGCAGCCGGTTGGCGAATTCGATCAAGGGGCGCGACAGCAAGGGGGCGCGCACTTCAAGCGAAGAGCGCATGGCGGCACGGTCGGTATGCAGACAAACGAATTCGGGCAGGAACAGGGTTTGATAATAATGCAACAGTTGGTCGAGACGGCCAGCTTTGGCCGTTGCTTTCAACAGATGCGGCAAATCCGCGAAGGGATTTCCAGCATCGCCGCTTAGGGCGCGGCAGTCGCTTTCGTCCATCCCCGACAGCCAGCGGTCGAAGCGTTCGGGATCGGATGAAGGAAAGCCCCGCAGATAGGCATCCAGCTTAAAACGCAAATTCAGATAAGTGTCGCTGGCGGGAACAAGACGCGCAGACCGCTTGATCAGAGCGATCATGAAATCAGGCAGCGCCGCCAGCAGCGCCGCCCCTAGCAATCCGGCGAAAGGGGCGTAGCCCGCGAACAATTCGTCGCCGCCGTCGCCTGCCAGCGCCACCGTCAGATGTGGGCGGCACGAAGCGGCCAGGAAGGCGGCGTTGACGTAACCTGGGTCGCCGTGCGGCTCGTCCAGCGTTGTAAAAACGCGCTCCAGGCTGGCCTGCACCGCCTCGCCATCCATGATGAAGGTCTTGGCCTGCTTGATGCCCAGATGACGGATCATCAAGTCGGCCTTCGAACTCTCATCGAAATCTTTCTCGCCCATGCCCACGCAAAAGGCCCGGATGTCGGGTTGCACGTCATGGCAATAGGCCAGCACCAGTGAACTATCTATGCCGCCTGAAAGAAACACGCCATAGGGCACATCGGAACGCAGACCTTCGCGGCACGAACGGGCGAGCAGCCGGTCCAGTTCCGCCACCGCTTCGTCCTCGCCGATGTCCAGACTGTTTTCGCCCGGAACCGAATGCCAGTAGCGTTCAAGTCGCGCTTGGCCGTTTTCATAAAACAGCAGATGGCCGGGCGGCAGCTTTCTGATTTCTCGGATCGGCGTTTCATCCCAACCGTAATAGCCGCGCAGCAAGAAGCGCCTGAAGGCTGCGCGATCCAGCGCAAAGGAAAATCCCGGCAGTTCCAACAACGGCGACAATTCTGAAGCGTAGACCAGACCCTTTTCCGTCACCGCGTAGTAAAGCGGCTTCTGGCCCAGAAAATCGCGGGCCAGCAGATGGCGTCCGCTTTGCCTGTCATGCAGGGCGAAGGCGAACATGCCGTCGAATTTCGAAAGCGCCCCGGTTCCCCAGCGCCTGATGGCGGCCAACACCACTTCGGTGTCGGAATGAGTGGCGAAGACTTCGCCTTCATTTCTCAGCTCGTCTTGCAGTTCGAGGTAGTTGTAAACTTCGCCGTTATAGGCCAAAACGAAACGGCCATCGACGCCCTGGAATGGCTGATGCGCCGCCTGGGAAAGATCGATGATCGACAGGCGTCGATGGCCCATGAAGACGGACTTGTCGTGCCATTCACCCTGATGATCCGGGCCGCGATGGGCCAGCTTGGCGGTCGCCTGCCTGGCGTCGGCGATCTTATCCGCTTCCAATCCTTCCGATTTTGCCACCCAACCGAAAATGCCGCACATGTCCCGTCAACTCGCCAGACGAAGAAGGTTGAGGGCGGCCTTCGTCGAGGTCGCCTTGAACGGCTGGCACAGATCGACGCGCGCAAGATGCTTTTTCACCTCGACGCCGCAAACCATCCTATCGCCGTCTAGCAGTCGTAGAACGTTGTCGGATAATTCAGGGCGCATGATCAGCGTCTTGACGTCGGCGCTTTCCATATTGCGCGCCAAACGTTCCGCCAGCTGCGCTTCCTTGGCGCTGTCTTCCCTGGGCGATGAGTGGCCCGGTATGACATAGATGGCTGGCAGCACCGGCTGCTTCTTGGCAAAGGCGTAGTGCCATGGCGACAGACCCAGCAGCATGACATTGCCGTTCAGCGCCTTCAGTTCGGATTGAACATCGGCGAATGCCTCGAGGTAGGTGGAATTGGCGGTTAGCGGCACATATTCCACATGGGCCAGTTCAGGCAGTCCGGATGCGCCGCGCGCTTGCATGGCTGAAATGTCAAAGTCAAGGTCGTACGAAACGCGGCGCTTGACGACGGTGCGATTGTATTCGCTGACATCCATGGCCACGAAGGCCAGAATCAGGACGGAGCAAACAAGCCGGGCCAAATCGACAGCAGCGCCATCGTTCAATCCCTTGAGAAGGGCGGCGTGCGCCAGGGCGATGGCAGGCACGATCAAAACGACGTGCGCGGAAGGCGGTTGGCCTATGTGGGTGACGTGAAACACCGTGATCAGCACAAAACAAAATGCCAGCAGCAAAGGCAGCAGAACTGTCTGGCGGAAGGTTTCGTCGATGACGTGGCGAAGCCTTAGCGCCAAAAGCGTCAGGCCCGCAGCAAGAATGGCGTAAGACAAGGTGAAGCTGGGAAAGCGGGCATAGTCCCCCAGCTTCAAAATTGGCCACGAGCCTCCGGACCGCTCTTTGGCGATCTCTCCGGGCAGCGTTATCATGTAGAAGACAAGATTGTCCATGAAGCCGGGATAGACGGCCTCGATCAGCAATCCTGAAAGCAAGACAGCGCCCAGCGCGGCAAAGCCGCCGCCTAGCGCCGCCAGCCATTGCCGCTTTCCCGACAAGCCCAGAAGGGCCGCCGCCCCGACAAGCGGATACAGCAAAGTGGGATTGGCCTTGCAAAAGAAGGCGGCGACGTAGCTGAGCGCCGCCCCGGCATAGAGCGCCGCCGTCTTTCTCTGCGACGAGTCCTTAGCCGCCGTCAATTGCAGCACCAAGCCCAGAATCAGAAATAGAAAACTATGCTTGTCGGGTTGCGGATAGCCCATGACCGGGTAATAGACGATGGCGGCGCACCAAGCATAGATGAAGGCCATCCAGAGCGACAGGCCGAAGCGCTTCAGCAGCAGCAAGACTAAAAGCGCATAGGCGGCGTTGAAGGCGGCGGCATGAGCGCAATAGACCAGCCAGGAGGGGCCGAACAAATGCATCAGTCCGCCCTGAATCAGATATTGGACGGCGCCATAGGAAACAAAAAAGTCGATATAGGGCAGGTTGCCGTTGGCGACCTGCCAACCGCCGTAGAAGACGATGTCGGCGGCATTGTTGAAGCCACGCAATCCGTAACGGAGCGAGTGGTAAAAGGCAAAGGCCATCAAGGGCAGCGCCGCTAGCCCGGTCAGCAAAGGCGCGGTCCTCGCCCTCAGCCATGCCGCCCTCATGCAAACTCCGCTTTCTGGCGCAATTCGAAGGTCATGCGCAAAGGCTCGGCTACGTCCAACGCCGTATCCAGGAAATCTTCTTCCTTCAAGTTCTTCCAGCACGACCAGACGTCGTGATCTTGCTGCTTCTTGTGCTTGCCCAGCAGCAGCACGGTGGCGGCCAGGAAGTAATCGCGCAAATGGCGCAGGTTGGCGGTACGGGCTAACATGCGCAACATCGCCTTGGGGCGCAGATAGAAACGCCGGAAGGCATAGCGCTCGAAGCGGAAGATGTCGGCGTCGGAAATCTGCGGCTGCGTCACCAGCACATCGCCCTGGCCGTAGGAATACCAGTTGTGATGCTTGATCCAGCCCTTTTCCGACGCCTCGTTGTACAGGGCGGTGCCGGGATAAGGGGTCGAGATATTAAGCTGGAACAGATCGACATCCAGCTCCAGGGCGAAATCCAGGGTTTCTTGCATCGTCTCCCAGGTTTCGTCCATATTGCCGATGATGAAGGAGCCGCGCACCTCCAGCCCATGCTTGTGCGCGATATCCACTGTTTCCTTGTATCGCGCGCGGTCGATGGGCTTGCCGATCTTCTGGGCGATTTTTTCCGAACCCGTCTCGATGCCCATCAGAACCTGATGGCAGCCAGCCTTCTTCATGGCGATGGCCATATCTTCCGAGAAACAATCGCCGCGGATATAAGCCGTCCAGGTGATGCCGAGATTTTCGGCGCTCAAGCGCTCGCAGAAATCCAGCACATGCTTTTTGAAGACGGTGAAGGTGTCGTCGTAGAACTGGATCTGGCGGATGCCGAACTTTTCTCGCAGCAGCTTGATTTGTTCCACCACGCGCTCGGGCGAACGGGCGCGCAGGGTGGTGCGGGCCGAATTGCAAAAGGCGCAGCGGCCTGGACAGCCCCTGGTCATCAGCATGTTGATGGCGGGCAGATTGCGATACGAGCCGACGGCGGGAAAATAATTGGCGAAATCGACCAGGTGATAGGCAGGGAAGGGATAGCGGTCGAGATCCATGTTGACGGCGCGGGGCGGATTGTGAATCACGGCGCCGTTCTTGCGATAACTTAAGCCCTCGATCTCCGAGAATGGCTGGCCTTCCAGCAGGGCGCGCACGATTTCCTCGCCGTCGCCGCGACCCACGGCATCGATGGCGCCGTTCTTCAGCATGCGTTCGGGCATCGCCTCGGCATGCACGCCGCCCACCACGATCATGGCGTCCGGCAGCACTTCACGCGCGATGCGGGCGATCTTATGGGCAGGCAGGCTCATATTGGTCAGCACGCTAATGCCAACTAGGCGCGGGCGATGCTTCAAAAGCCGGGAACGCAGCTCCTCCTCGCCCAGCTTCTCGCCATGCACGTCGCAAACCACGACCTTATAGCCCAGCTCCTCGGCATAGGCGCCGATCGACAGCAGGCCCAGGGGCGGCAGGCTGTTTTGCAAAATGGCCCGGTCGTCCAGCACCGGCCAGGGCGGATAGATCAAGAACAGGTCGGCGTTTCGGTCGGTCATAAGCTCTCAGATGTTCAGACGGCGGAAAATGGGCCAAGGCAGCAAGCAGATCACAGTCATGATCAAGCGCCACCAGCCGGGAAGATACACCATGCCCAGGTCGCGGCCCATATTCCCGACGATGATTTTCGCCGCAGCCTCCGGCTCCATGGCCGGGAAGGGCAGTTTTTGGCCGAAGGTCATGCGGGTTTTCAGATAGCCCAGCCGATAGGTCTGCACCGTGCAAGCCGAGTTCTTGCCCGCCAGATAGTGGCGCAGCGAATCGGCATAGGCTTCCAGGCCGCGCTTGGCGGCGCCGTAAACCATGTTGGCGCGCCGCCCCCTCGCCGCCGCGACCGACCCAGCGGTCACGATCGAGCCTTTGCCCGCCTCCAGTTCCGGCAGAAAGGCATTGGCGATGCGCAAATGAGCGGTGAAATTGACCGCCATCAGCCGCGTGGCGATGAGATCGGGCAGGGCGCCTCGGTCATGTTCAAGATCGGAAAAGCCCGCGATCAGGCACAAATTGTCAAGCCCGCCCAGCAAGGACAGCACCCGCGCCTTCAGATCATCGGCATTCAGCGCCGCCAGATCGATGACCAGCGCATGGACCTCGGCCCCGGTTTGAAGCCGGATATCCTGGGCGGTGCGCTCGAGATCGGCAGCCGTAGACGCTACCAGCGCCAGCCGGTGCCCTTGGCTTGCCAGTTGCGTCGCGATGGCCCGGCCCAATCCGGCTGACGCGCCGATGACGAGACTTCTCATAAACCCAGCCTTTCCGACAGCGTGGAGCGAAAGCGCCGCCTGGGATCGAATGTCCTAAGGCGCGCCTTGAACTCATCGTAGCCCCTGTATTGGGCCTGCGCCACTGAGGATGACAGGCGCGAATCCTTCAAAACACCCGTCACGACGCCATGTTCCGTGTTCAACCCATCCAGCTCGGCCAACATCGCCAAGGCCCTGGGCGTCGCCGCCACGTCAATGGTGAAGGAATAGCCTTCGCCATCATAGCGCAGGGCGGTTTGGCTACCGCCTTCGAAGATCTTCAAAGTGGCCAGAATGACCGGCACGTCATGGCGCGACAGCAAGGACCTAAACGCCGGTAAGTAAGAATCGGCAGCCTCGAAAGGCAGCAGCATCTGCAACTCGACGAAACCGCGATCACCATAAAAATGGAAATAACTTTCCTTTCCGGCGGCGGGAAACAAAAAGACGGGCAGGCCGATGCGGACAGCACCCCCATGCCGCAATCCCTGCCAGCGGTAAAGCCGGTTGATCCAGGGCATGGTGAAACGATTGAAGAGAGGACGGCGCTTCAGATTTGACCCCGACGGGTCCAGACATGCTGGCGGCGCGTGCATTTCCTGCGGCAAGGGGCCAGGGATCAGGTCGGCGGTAGCGATATAGCCCTTGCCAGCGGCCTTTTTCGCTTCGGCCAGATCCAGCCAGGCATACAGCATGTCGTGGCGGTCTTTCAGTTTCAGCGCCTGCGCGAAGGCCTCTTCCAGACTGTCCACCGGCCAGTGGCGTTCCTCGACCCAAGCACCTTTCAAGGGCGCCAGCTTGATTCGGGCGCGCAGGATCAGGCCCGTCAGGCCCAGCCCGCCCAGGGTCAGATCGAAGACTTCGGCATTTTCGTCAGGCGAACACCACAGGCGTCCGTGATCTGGATGCAAAAGCTCGAAGCCCAGCACATGGCGCTTGAACGTGCCCTCGCGCAAATGATTCTTGCCATGCACATCGCCGGCGATGCAGCCGCCCAGGGTGATGCCGGGATAGCCGGGCTGCACTGCCAATTGCCAACCCCTGGGGGCCAAGAAGCGGAACAACTGGCCCAGCGTGATGCCCGCCTCGGCCTCGATCCAGCCTTCCTGTGCATTAAAATCCAGCAGCCTGTCGAAGACGCTGACATCCAGGCTGACGGCGGTTTCGTCGAAGCTGGCGGCCACATAGGACAGACCGGCCCCGCGCCCGATCAGGAAATCTTCTCCCGGCCAGCGCTCCAGATCGCCCTGGCGTTCCAGCAGGCGTTGCTCCGCCATGCAAGCCGCCTGGCGGTCGAGACTGGAGCGCAAGACCTTCATGCCTCGCCGCCATCCTCGTCGATGGCCAGGCCCAGGATCATGTCGATGCGGCTGCGAATTTGATGATGCAAGATGAAGTCGCAGACAAAGCCGGTCAGGAAGATGAAGACCGAGAACAGGAAAGCGGTGAGCGCGATCGACAGCATGGGCCGGTTGGCGACCAGGAATTCCTCGCCGAAACCTAGCCAGTAAAGGCTTTGCTCGCCCACGAAGAACAGCAGCACCAACAGGCTGGGAATCATCACCACGGCACTGATGACGCCAAAGAAATGCAAAGGGTTCAGCGCATAGCGATGCGTGAACAGAATCGACAGCAGATCGAACAGGCCCTGATAGCGGAAGGTGGCGTATTTCGAACTGCCATGCTTGCGCGGGCTGTTGGACACCGGAATCTCGGTTACCTTGAATCCGGCCAGATGGGCCTGCAGCGGAATATAGCGGTGATACTGGCCATAGACGCACAGGCTTTTCACAAGCGTGCGGCGATAGGCCTTCAGCCCGCAATTCATGTCTTGCAGCCCCAGCCCGGTCAGCCTGCGCACAGTGGCGTTGTAAAGGCGCGAACCCAGCTTGCGGGCGCTTTGATCTTGGCGGTCGATGCGCTGGCCGTTGACCAGATCATAGCCTTCATCGATCTTGGCCATCAAGGCGGGCAGGTCTTCCGGATTGTCCTGCAGATCACCATCCATGGTGACCACCACCTCGCCCCGCGCCTTCTTGAACCCGGCCATCAAGGCCAGCGACTTGCCGTGATTGCGCCGAAGGCGCACATGCCTAACCTGGGCATGCTTGGCCATCAGAGCGCGGATGGTGTCCGGCGTGGCATCGGTCGAGCCATCGTCGATGAACAGAATTTCCGCCTTGTTGGCGATTCCCATCCGCTCGAACATCAATAGCGCACGGTCCGCCAACTCACCCAGGCTTTGGGCTTCGTTATAGACGGGCACCACCAAAGACAGGCGGCAGGATTCTGTAGCGGACATGAAGTCTCCCCTTGCGGGTCCGACTTTACCAGCCGGTCCCCCGCCGAAGCAAGCTGGGGGAGACGAAAACTAAGACCTACACCCCGTTCTGCTTCATCCAGCCCAGCATGCGCTTCCAGCCGTCGTCCGCCGGTTCCTTGCGGTAGCTGGGCCGGTAATCGGCGTTGAAGGCATGCGGCGCCTCGGGATAGACCACGATTTCGGCCAGCTTGGTGGCTCTTTTCAGAGACTCCCGCATTTTCTCGACAGTGTCTTGGGGGATGCCGGGATCGGCCCCGCCATACAGGCCCAGCACCGGCGCCTTGATCTCGGTTGCGATGTCCTGGGGATGTTTGGGGGTGTTTTCGGTCACGGCGCCAACCAGACGGCCATACCAGGCCACGCCCGCCTTCAGGCGCGAACTGTGGGCGGCGTACAGCCAAACGATTCGCCCGCCCCAGCAAAAGCCGGTGATGGCCAGACGGTTGATGTCGCCGCCCTGCAAGGCCGCCCAATCGGCGCAAGCGTCGAGATCGGCCATCACCTGGGCGTCGGGCACCATGGGCACGATGGTCTTCATGATGCTTTGGATGTCGGCCACGGTCTTGGGATCGCCCTGGCGCACGTAAAGCTCGGGCGCCACCGCCATATAGCCCTGCTTGGCCAAGCGTCGGCACACATCCTTGATATGTTCATGGACGCCGAAAATCTCCTGGATCACCAGCACGATCGGCCATTTCGAACCCGCTTCTGGCCGGGCCATATAGGCGGGCACCTGCGCGCCCAGGCTGGTAAACGCACCCATCCCCTCTTTCAGCCCCTTGGCGTCGGTGCTGATGGCCTGGGCGCCGACCGGCTGCACGGCCAGCGCGAAACCGGCCACCACCGTCGCGCCGACCAGAAAGTCGCGCCGCCCCACACCCATCGAATCGAGAAGGCTTTTAAGCTCTTTGTCCATGCCAAGCTCCTCAAAAGTCATGCCCTTGCTAGCAGCATGTTACCCTAGTTGGCCGCGCTGCCCAAGCCTAGCAATGGCCGGATCAAGCTTGCGAGTGGTGTGCGGCCAGATATTCGCCCAGGCGCTTGTCGGTGTTCATGATGTGATTGATAAGCCAGTTGTTGAGGAACGCCAACAGGTCGTCCCGGGGTATGCGCGTGCCCGCCTTGATCTGATTGCGTACCTCGACGACCTTGGCGGAAAAGTTGCGATGCTGCTCAAAGTGGGTCTGTGCTTCCTGCGGACGCCGTTCGCCATAGGCCGACTCCTGCATAAGCCGCTCCTCCGTCTCGAAGTGATAAAGCGCGTAACTCAGCAGGTCCTTGGTGATCTGCTCAAGCAGATCCAGGGGACTTTCGTCGGTCAGGCGAATATTGGCCTCATTCAGCGTATTGACGAGAATCTGGTGCTGACCGTCTATTTCCGCGCTGCCGGTCGCCAATTGCTCGTTCCATACAATCAGTTTCGCGTCATTCATGGCCGGTATGCCTTTCCTGGTTTCACTCATGTCTTCAGACGTGCCCCGCATGCGGCAGGACGGCGCGCACACGGCGAAGTTCCTGGATCAAGCCGTCGCGGGCCTTTTCAAGCTCCGCCTGCGTGATGACGACGGCGTCGCGGTCACCCATTTCGACCTCGCCAACCAGACGCTGGCCCAGCTTATGCAAGTTAGCGTGCAAGGACTCTATGTCTCCGAAGGTCCTATAGCCGCCATATCGGCTGAAACCCTCGCCATAATACCAGAGGCCGAAGTGACAGCTGCGATGGTCCAACAGCAAGGACTTCCCATTTTTGCCCGTTTCTGCAAAATCGATCAGCTGCTCGACCCAATGCCGGTGATTGGCCTCGGCCAGCAACAACTGGAAATCTCCGCGGCTGGGGCGCGGATTCGAGGCCAACTGCCAGCGCGGATCGGGCTTGAATTGTCGCGCCCAGGCGCTGAATGCCTCGGGCGGAAGCGGACGGGACAGGACGTAGCCTTGCATGGTCTCGCAACCCAGCTCCAGCAGCATCAGGAGCTGGTCGATATTCTCGACGCCTTCGGCCACGACATCGCACTGAAAGGCCATGGCCATGGCCACGACGCCCTCGACGATGGCCAGATTGGCGGAGTCTTCCAGCATATCGGCCACAAATGTCTGGTCGATCTTCAGCGCCGCTGGCGCCAGGCGCTTGAGATGGACCAGCGAAGAGAAGCCGGTTCCGAAGTCATCAAGGGCGAAATGGATGCCCATTTCGTTGCAGGCCTTTAGAATATCGGCGACGGAGTTGGTGTCCTCGAGCGCCGCATTCTCGACGATTTCAAGTTTCAAATGGCGGTAGGTCTCGCCGGGATAGGGCTGGATCAGCTCCTTCAGGCGTTCGATGAAATTCTTGCGGTGCAGCTGACGGGCGGACAGATTGACCGCGACGTCCAATTCCAGGCCTTGTTGGCGCCAAAGCGCGATTTGGCTCAAGGATTGCGCAATCGCCATTTCGCCCAGGTGGATAATCAGGTCGTCACGCTCGATCAGGGGCAGGAACTCGCCCGGCGTCAAATCGCCCAGAAGGGGGTGTCGCCAGCGGATCAGCGCCTCGGCGCCCAGAACAAGGCCTTTGCGGCAATTCACCACCGGCTGATAGAGCAAGAAGAACTGTCCGCCCTCAAGCGCCTCGCCCATCTTGCGTAAGGTGGCGTGATTGGCCTTGCTGCGCTGGTCGGCGCCGGGATCGAACAGAGTAAAGCAGTTCTTGCCAGACTGTTTGGCCTTGTACATGGCTTGGTCGGCATGGCGCAGCAATTGATCGGAATCCACTCCGTCATTGGGAAAGATCGTCACCCCGATGCTGGCCGATACCTGAACGACGGCTCCCGTCACCGAATAAGGCATCGACACTGCCTTCAAGATGCGTTGAAGCGCCGTCTCGCATTCCTGAACGGTCTTAATGCCTCCCAGCAGCAGGGCGAACTCGTCGCCGCCTATGCGCGCCGCCGTGTCATCGCCACGGATGTTTTCAACTAGGCGAGTTGCAACCTCGCGCAACAGCTGGTCGCCGGCTTTATGGCCATAGGTATCGTTCACCGCTTTGAAGCCATCGAGGTCAAGCATGCACACGGCCAGGAATTCGCCGCTGCGTCGGCTGGTGGCAATGGCTTGGCACATTCTGTCGGCCAGCATGATTCGATTGGGCAGACGAGTTAGCGCGTCAAAATGCGCCAGCTTGCGCAGATGGCGTTCATGTTCCTGCGCCATCGACACGTCGCGGAAAACCATCACCGCGCCCTTGCCGCCGCTGCCGTAGTCAAGCAATCGAATGACATATTCGGCGGGAAATTTGGTGCCGTCCCTGCGGCAAAATAGGTCGGACTTATGCTCGTCATTGTCTGGACCTGCCAGCAGCTTGTGGACTTCGCACTCCTCGCTGCTATGCGGTTCGCTCGTCAGGGCGTGATGAATCAGGTCATGAACCTTTCGACCAACCATTTCCTCGCCGTCTTGACCCAGCAGAGCAAGGGCGGCCTGATTGACGAAGGTGACCCGGCCCTGCGCGTCAAGCCCTAAGATCGCCTCGCCCGCTGTATTCAGCAGCAGATGCAGCATGTCCTTTTGTTCGTTGAGCAGTTTCTGATTTTCCGCCAGCGCCCTTTGTTGGCTGTGCAACAAGCGCTCGGCCCGGCGGACAACCAGCACCAGAGCGCCGTACAGGGCGGCAAAACATGCGAGGATGAGCGCTGCGGCCTTGAGCATGGCCCCGGACAGACGCTCGCGCGCGGCGCTGACGTCGAAATACAGCTCGAAGATGCCTTGCGTGCGGCCGTCGGCACCGATGATGGGTCGGTAGGTTTCGACGACATGCACGTCGTTGGCAACGCCCGTGAAACCTTCGAATCGGTCCTTGAAGGAGAGGATACTGGAGGATCGACCGGCCAGGGCTTCCTGAACGGCCTTGTCGGCAATGGCCGAACGACCGATTTCGGAAGTAACCGGCGAATAGATGATGGTGCCGCTGTCATTGAATATCTTGATTTTCGAAATCGGCTGGCCTTCGA
Organism: Alphaproteobacteria bacterium; assembly: GCA_015231795.1. NCBI lineage: Bacteria > Pseudomonadati > Pseudomonadota > Alphaproteobacteria > Alphaproteobacteria bacterium. The sequence continues at coordinate 296,030 of JADGAX010000002.1, forward strand.
CCTGGGTGCGCAAAGCGGCGTCAAGCACCTGAAGTTCGCCACTGCCAGCCCAGGTTTCGGGGGGCTCCTTCGACAGGGCAGATATGGTCGGCAACAACTGCGGCCAGAACGACCGGGCAAAGACTTCGGCCAGATGCAGATTGGCTTCCTCGGCCAATTGAACATGCTCATGCGTCTGATCCATGCGGTAAGCCTGGACCAACAGGGCTGCCGAAACCGTCACGGCCACGGCGCTAATGACCGAGAAATATCGAAGAAGCCTGAACATCCGCCCCGCAATCTTTCTTTTATCTGAAACAATTATGTTCAGCGGCGCAAATATAGACAAGATAAAATCGTGAAAATAAATTGTAGGTTGATGTTGACTGATTTTTCCTTAATGACGATTGCGTTGCCACACAGGGTGAATGCCGGCCAGAAAGTCGCGCCGCCCCACACCCATTGCATCGAGAAGGCTTTTTGGCTTCCTCCGTCTGTGGCGAACTTATTGCCTGAAGAACAGTCTAAACAGGCATCGTCCGTATTCTCTTTTCGATGTAGCGTTGGTTTCTTGAAGGTTCGATTTAAAGACCGCGCAAGAGTTAACGGGGTGAACAGACCATGATCGATATTCACAGCAAGCCCATTGCGCAGCGCATCGCATGGCTGTTCGACCTGGCCCATCGCCACGGCGAAACCTTCCGCAGCCCGGAAGCGTGGCTGGCCCGGGAACGCTATCTGGCCCAACACCCCACCGCCATCGCGGTTCTGAAATGCATGGACGGGCGGATCAACATCCCGGTGGCGACCAACACGCCGCCCGGCATCCTGATGCCTTTTCGCAATCTGGGCGGCATGTTTGATCTGGGCTGGCCGCATTTGGGCGAGGTGCTGGCGCATCATGTGTTGCGCATGGTGGGCAGCGGGCGGCGCGTGCTGTTTCTGATCACCTATCACTGGTCGAAGGCCGACCCCAAACGAGGCTGCGCCGGTTTCCAATTCGACAAGGCGGCGGCGATGGCCCATACGCAAGAAATCCGCCGTCAGGTCGAACATATTTTCGGCCGCAACCACGCCACCGTTTACCCGCTGGTCTGCGGCTTCGAAACCGACGAGGACGCCTTGGTGCTGCACGGGGCCGATGGGGCCACGCTTGATCTGGCCAGCCTGTCCGCCGACGAGGCCGAAGGCTTGAAGCCGCGTCTGGCGGCCCTGCTGCCCGACATGCAAGCCCAGATGCGGGCCGATTTATTGCCGCTGCTGCAGGGCAATCTTGAACATATCGCCCAGGTGCGCGCGCAAGCCGAAAGGCGGGAACGCCTGCTGGATGCCGAGCACCGCGAATGGACGATCTGCCTGGGCCGCGGCTTCGACTTTCTGCATACGCCCAATCAGGCCCTGATCATCGGCCCCTACAGCCCGGACTTGGCCGACCCGCTGCGCAAGGCCGCCGCCATCATCTTGAACAATATGGCGGTGGGGCGCATTCCCGATGACGGATTCTTGCTGCTGGCTTCGGTGCCCTACGAAGAAGTGGGCGTCGATCGCGCCAGAGCCGAACTGAAATCGCGCTTTCTATCCAATTACGCCGCCGGGGTGATCAAATCCGAATTCCCGGCCCTGGCGGACAAGATGACCAAACATACGGCGGTGCTGGATTGGCGCTCGAGACAACTAGAATTGATTGAGGGGTAGGAACAGTGACGCCATGATGGGGCTTGCGGACCAGCCATTTCGTAGCTACATTATATTATGATTTACGGTTGGGATGAAGCCAAGCGAAGGGCCAACCTGGATAAGCACGGTGTGGACTTCGCAAAGGCCGAGGGGTTCGACTGGGAGACGGCGCTGGTGATTGAAGACCGGCGTCAGGACTATGGCGAACCCCGCTTTTCGGCCTTGGGCTATATCGGCAAGCGGCTGCACGTTCTGATCTTTACGCCGCGAGGACGGGACGTTCGCTTGATCGGCCTGCGCAAGGCAAATGTGAGAGAGGTTCGCCAGTATGAGCAAGAGTCAGCGCAAGCCTAAAGCCGTTGCGGCATCCAGCCAGGGCGATGACGACATCCCGGAATGGACGGCAGCGGATTTCAAACGCGCCCGCCCGGCGGCGAAGGTCGTGCCCGAGATCGTGGCCGAATATCGGCGCGGTCGCGGGCCGCAGAAGACGCCGACCAAGAAGCTGGTCTCCCTGCGCTTGTCGCAAGAGGTGCTGGACCACTTCAAAGCCACCGGCCCCGGCTGGCAAACCCGTATTGATAAGGCGTTGAAGAAGGTGGTGGGGGTGTAGATAATATTTTCTAGAAAACTCAAAACTTGCCTCATTACCTTGATCACAGTGGCTCCAAATAGGGCACCCCACTTTTGGTTGATCGTTGACAGTAATTTATGCTTCAATAATTCTGCAATGCAGGGGGTGAGCATGTTTTCGAAGTTCAAATACGAGTCTGTTCCGCTAAAGGATATCCTTCTCGATGATAGAAACCCGCGCCTCGTCACGCAGAAAAAGCTGACTACGCAAGATAAGATCGTCGAATATCTTTTCGACCACGAGGACTTGTCCGTGTTTCTCAAGAAAGTCGCGGCTGAGGGAAAAAATCACGGCGCCGAGCGGCCATATATCGTGAAAACTGGATCAAAATTTACGGTAATCGAAGGCAACACACGCATTGCTGCCTATAAACTTCTTACGGGCCTTTTGTCTGCACCAAAAGCCTATGCAACTTCAGTCCCTAACGTATCGCAGGGCGTTAAGGATAGTATGTTGGATGTGGATTGCAGCATTGCGCCAAGTCGTGACATCCTCATGCCCATTATGGCCCGCGCGCACTTTGGAAAAGGCGACAAATCCAGTTGGGGATATCTTGGTAGTCGCAAAGCTATTTACGATGAGTGGAAAGCTAATAAATCAATCTCTGTTCTTGCTAAAACATTTGAAGTCACACAAGGGGACATCAGGGACTTCATTCTCGAGTATGAACTTTACAATCAAGTTCTAGGCATGAACTGGACAAATGAGGAGCAAGAAGTTCTTCTTGACCCGAATGTAAAATTCAATCCTCCCGTTCGTTTTTTACAAACTGGTGGCCACAGCGACTTGGTTGGTATTAGTTATGATCGAACTAACTTAAAAGTATTATTTTCGAATGCAGAAGCAAAAAAGAAGCTCAAACATCTAATTCTTAATCTTGTAATAAATCCAAAGAGGGGCCTTGGAGCTACAGCGTCATATGACGACGTGTTTAAGGACTACAAAACAAGCGCCAAGAGTAAAGATGGAGCTGGGTCAGGAAAGTCCAGCACAAAAGGAACCAAACAAGGAGGTGGTAAGACTTCATCAAGTGGGAAGGGGGGATGCTCTTCGAAACCCATGCCCCAAGCGCTATTTAATTATATAAGTAGTATGAACAATGGTCTAGTTGACCAATTAATGAAAGAAGCAAAAAACTTGAACTGCAAGAACTTCCCTGCGGCAGGAACATTTTTACTTCGCAACATCGTTGAGGCGATTCTTAAACACATCATAGATCAGCAAAAAGCGAATTCCCTTGGAGTGGAACTGAGCCTTGAAGGGAGTCTTTCTCTATGCAAGAGCGATAAGGTTAAGCTCCCCAACGATGATAAAAAGGTGCTAAAGGAATTTGAAAAAAGCCACCTTAGCTATCTAAATCTTGGTGCTCATGGAAATGTGATCCCAAACTCGGATAGGCTATTTGGGGCTAGGGACTGCATCGACCAATTTGTGAAGAGGCATGTGTAGTGATTTCGTCCCCCTTACGCTATCCAGGAGGCAAGGCAAAGCTCTTCCCATTCTTCGTTGAGTTGATCAAGGAGAACTGTCTCTTCGGATCAGAATACTGTGAGCCGTATGCTGGCGGCGCAGGGCTGGCAATCCAGCTACTAACTCAAGGATTTGTAAATCGCGTTTCGATAAACGATATTGATGCGTCCATCTATGCGTTCTGGAAGTCTGCCTTATTTGAAACGGACAAGTTTTGCAGACTCATTGAGCGCACACCCATTTGCATTGATGAGTGGCACAAGCAAAAGGCGGTGTGGATTCAAGGTGATGTTGAGAATTTTCTGGCCCTTGGCTTTTCAGCGTATTTTTTAAATCGTACCAATCGTTCCGGAATTATTGAGGGAGCTGGCCCGATTGGTGGCTACGCACAAAGTGGTACTTGGAAAATTGATGTGCGCCTAAATAAGGAAGCCCAGATCAAGAACTTTAAAATGTTGTCTAGATATTCTGATCAAATCTCTGTCAGCAACCTGGATGCTTTGGATTTTTTTCGAAGGACTGTAGCTATAAATAGTGCCTTAATTTATTTAGACCCTCCATATTATGTAAAGGGTCATAAGCTCTACAAGAACTTTTACGAGCCTGAAGACCACATTAAAATTGCAAAGGAGCTTGCTCGACGAAGGAAGGTCAAATGGGTGGTTTCCTATGACGATGTTAGAGAAATCCGAGAAGCTTACAGATCCTTCACTCCTATCGTATATTCCCTGAATTACAGCGCGGGTGAAAAAACTATTGGATCGGAAGTTATTTTCTTGAGTGATTCATTATCAATGCCAGAAGTTGGTGGTTTCTCTCGTGCCGCTTAAATGCTTCCCAGGCGCCCAATGCACAAAAGCCGCCCAACGGCGGCCCACCACAACACATTGATTTTATTTGAAAATTTGGAGCGGGCGAAGGGATTCGAACCCTCGACCCCAACCTTGGCAAGGTTGTGCTCTACCCCTGAGCTACGCCCGCTCGATGGCGTGTTCCCGTCCAAAAAGGCGCGGGAAGGCGCGCATCATACGCAAAAGAGACGTCTTTGCAAGCCCCTTTCACATGCCGCCTTCAGCCTTGCCGGAGCCCAGCAGCGTCGGCAGGGCGGTTTCCAGCTCGTCGGCCACCAATTCATGGCCCAGTGCGCTGTAGTGAGGGTCTTGGAGATTGGGCCAAACCTTGTCCGCAAGGCGGTCTTTTTCGATGCGGGCCAGTATTGCCGGATTGGGGTTGACCAGCGCAAAGCCTTGCTTTCGCGCCATGGCGGACAATTCCACCACCGGCTGGTCGGCCTTGTATCGAAAGACGCCGCCGGGCGAATCGTAATCCTGCTCGAACGCGGCTCCGGTTACGAAACGCAAATCGGCGGGAATCAACGTGTCGGGATGAAGCAATACGGCCATTTTCCCGCCCCGTGCCTGAATGGCGCCGTTCATCTGGCCTAAAATGGCTTCGGTCAGCCGCCATGCCGTGGCGCTGAAGCGATTGCCGTCGGGCAGATAGGCGCTCAAATGGCTGACCGTAGCCCTGGGGTCCCAAGCGGCGCGCTTTTGCGGCTCGGCCAAGAACAGCACGTCGTCGCACACAGTCAGGTTTTTGCGCTCGCTTTTGGCGGAAGCGGACGTGCCGCAAAACAGATCATAGTCCGGGTCACCCGCCGCCAGACCGGCGGAACCAGAGGCCAGCATGCCATTGGGAAGAATCACCGATTCAAGCGCGGGAACCTTGCCCCGCAGCCCGGCCATCATTTTGCGCCAATTGATGACGATCAGCCGCCATGCTTGAGAATCGTACTTGTCCGAGGCGAAGGCGGGCACATCTTGCAGCACCGTTTCCACCGACTGGCTGGGCATCAGGCTGTTGCGCAGCGCCCCATCCCGGTCGAAGAAGAAGTAGGGTTTTTGCCCGCCCTCTCTAGAGAAGTTGTTGGCGGCGTCGTTGATGGCCGTGAAGGCCACCACCACAAGATCGGGCTTCCAGGCCATGCCCTTGGCGAACAGAGCGATCATCTGCTGGTCTGTCCCCCAACCGCCGGTGGCCAGGATCGCCGTGCAGATGCCTGGATGGCGCTTGCTGATCAATGTGGGAAAGCGCGCATCCTCGCCGGGAAGCGCCGCAAGATAGGAATCGCCCAAGAACAGAATGCGCTTCTGGCATGCGGCCCATTCCGGCGCAAAGGGGTTGAACTTGACGACCTCGGGACTTGACCATCCGATCAGCTTCGAGGTGGTGTTGGTAAATTTAAGCTGTGGCACGAAGAGGCGCGTCCCCGCCTCGGCAAAGGCAAAGGTCACGCAACATGCCAAGGCTAACAAAACAAGATTTCCGGCCCAACGCTTCATGCGCCAGACCATATCAGCTAGGCTTTTGCGATGCAAAGCGCCAAGCAACCGGCTCTTTGCCCTTGCGCTTTGTCCTTATTCGCTCCATCTAATGGGCGGTTCAAGCCGCAAGGGGGTCTCTAAGCCATGGAATTCATTATCGGCAAGGATGGCGCGGGCGCGCCCGGCGCAGGCGCAGGCGCAGCGCCAGCTGGGGATTTGATCAAAGAGTCCAGCATGAACGCCTTCATGGCCGACGTCATCGAAGCGTCGAAGTCGGCGCTGGTTCTGGTCGATTTCTGGGCCACTTGGTGTGGCCCCTGCAAACAGTTGGGGCCTGCCCTGGACAAGGTGGTGCGCCAGATGAACGGCGCCGTGCGCTTGGTCAAAATCGATGTCGACAAGAACCAGCCCTTGGCCCAGCAATTGGGCATTCAGTCGGTGCCCACGGTCTACGCCTTCAAGAACGGCCAGCCGGTCGATGCCTTTGCGGGCGCCTTGCCTGAAAGCCAGATCAAGGAATTCATCACGCGCCTTCTGGGCGATACGGCGCCGGTCGATCAACTGGCCCAGGCCCTGGCGGTGGCCGAGGAAATGCTGGCCCAAGGCGACGCCGCCGGGGCCGCCCAGATTTTCGCCCAGATCCTGGCCCATGATCCGGAAAGCGCCGAGGCCCTGGCGGGGCTGGTGCGCACCGAGATCAAGACCGGGCAGTTGGAGCAGGCGCAGCGTTTCTTGGATCAAGCCCCCGCCAAGCTGCAAACCCACGCCGCCATTCTGGCCGCCCGGGCGGCGCTGGATTTGGCCCGCCAGCTTGAAAAGACCGGCAGCACCGCCGATTTGCGCCGCAAGCTGGCCGAAAACCCCCAAGACCATCAGATCCGCTTCGATCTGGCCCTGGCCTATTTCGCCAGCGACGAGCGTGAAGCCGCTGTCGAGGAACTGCTTGAAATCATCAAGCGCGACCGCAAATGGAATGACGAGGCGGCCCGCAAGCAGCTTGTCCTATTCTTCGACGCCTTCGGCCAAACCGATCCCCTGACCATCGAGTCGCGGCGCAAGCTGTCGGCCATTTTGTTTTCCTAGTCCGGAGTGCCAGATGAACCAGCCCCATCCCGAGATCGACCCCAAACTGCTGGAAATCCTGGTCTGTCCCCTGACCAAGGGGCCTTTGTCCTACGACCGCGAGGCGCAGGAGCTGATCAGCCAGCAAGCCGGGCTGGCCTATCCCATCCGAGACGGCATCCCCATCATGCTGGCCGATGAAGCCAGACCCCTGGATCAAGCGAAGGCCTGACGCCATGACCGAGTTCGGCACCCAGCACTGGCCCCTGGAAATCCATCTGAAGCGCGCCGAAAAAAGCCTGGAAGTCACCTTCGAGGATGGGCTGCACTTTGTTTTTCCGGCGGAATTCCTGCGCGTCAACAGCCCCTCGGCCGAGGTGCAGGGCCATTCCCCCGCCGAACGGAAATTGGTTTCGGGGCGCAAGCATGTGGGCATCCTTGAGGTCAAGCCGGTCGGCAATTACGCCGTGAAGCTGGTTTTCGACGATTTGCACGACAGCGGGCTGTATAGCTGGGATCTGCTGTACGATTACGGCATGCGCCAAAGCGACATGTGGCAGGCCTACGAGGCCGAATTGGCGGCGGCCGGGCTGTCGCGCGAGCCGGACAGAAGAGACTGATCGACTGGCCCTTGAGGGGTCGCATCAATCATCAACCACCCTTAATCCTTTCTTCACCCCTGCCTGTTAATCTCAAGCCTACGGGACTCCGCTAGGCCTTGAGATTGCCCGGTTGCGCTTTGGAGTTTGTCGCGGGCAGTCCGGCCCTGATGGCGCCGCCTCGTAAGATGATGACTCCTCCCGCTTTCTGGCCCCGCGGCACAACCGTGGGGCCTTTTTTGGTTTTGTTCTTGAGAAAATCTCGTTATATTCTGGAGCGTGATGCTAAACCCGCGTCTTGAGCAACTGGCCGACTATCCTTTCACCCGCCTGGCCGCCCTGTTGAACGGGCTGCAGCCGGGGGGCGAACCTTTGATCATGTCGATCGGCGAGCCGCAGCATGCCGCCCCGGCCCTGCTGGCCGATGCCCTGAACGCATCGGCCCATCTGTGGGGCAAATATCCGCCCGTGCAGGGCACGCCCGAATTCAGGGCCAGCGCCGGAAACTGGCTGAAGCGCCGCTATGGCCTGCCCGCCCAGGCGCTCGACGCTGACAAGACGATCCTGCCCGTCGCCGGCACCCGAGAGGCTTTGTACCTCGCCGCCCAGATGTGCGTGCCCGACAGCAAGCGGGGTCATGTGCCCGCCGTGTTGATTCCCAATCCCTTCTATCAGGTCTATTTCGGGGCCGCCGTTCTGTCCGGGGCCGAACCGGTGATGGTGGACGCCCCCCAAGGCGTGCCCGATTTTTCGCTGGTGCCGCCCTCCATCCTGGAACGCACGGCGCTGGCCTATCTGTGCTCGCCCGCCAATCCGCAAGGGTCGGTGGCCAATCTCAAGCAACTGGAAGCCGCCATCGCCACCGCCCGCCAACATGGTTTCGTTCTGGCGGTCGATGAATGCTATGCAGAAATCTGGGACATGGCGCCGCCGCCCGGCGCCCTGCAAGCCGCCTGGGATCTGAGCAAGTCTTTCGACAATGTGCTGGTCTTTCATTCCCTGTCCAAGCGCTCCAGCGTGCCCGGCCTGCGGTCGGGCTTCGTGGCGGGCGACGCCAAGCTGATCGAGGCCTTCTCGCGTTTGCGCTCCTATGGCGGCGCCACGCTTGCTTTGCCTGTCTTGTCCGCCTCGACGGCGCTGTGGAACGACGAGGCGCATGTGACCGAGAATCAGCGGCTTTATCGCGCCAAGCTGGATTTGGCCGAACGTCATCTTGGCCGCCATCCCGGCTTTGCTAGGCCCGAGGGCGGTTTTTTCATCTGGCTTGATGTCGGCGATGGCGAGGCGGCTGCAAAAAAGCTGTGGCAAAAAACCGGCATTCGCGTTCTGCCGGGCGCTTATCTGTCCCGGCCCAGCGCCAATGGGCGCAATCCGGGCGCGCCCTTTGTGCGCATCGCACTGGTCCACGATCTGCCCACCACCGACCGAGCGCTTGCCGCCATCGCCGCCACCTTGCTGGAGGGTTCATGAGCGTCGCCGCCCGCCTGCTGTCCGGTCGAACCACCGCCGATGCGAACGGAAAGTTCCTGCCCGAAGGCGTCGCCGATTTCATCAAGCGCCGTCTGGTGCAATTGGGCGGTTTGGTCCTGTTGGCGCTGGGCGTCCTGCTGGCCGCCGCCCTTCTTACCTATTCCGCCAGCGATCCGTCGCTAGACACCGCCACCTCGGCGCCGGTCGCCAACCGGCTTGGCTATGGCGGCGCCGTTATTTCCGATCTGATTTTGCAAAGCCTGGGGCTGGCGGGCGCCATGCTGGCCCTGTTGCCCATGGTCTGGGGCCTGCGCCTGCTGTTCTTGCAGCCGCTAACGCTTTGGGGCTTGCGCCTGGCGGCGATGCTGGTCGGCCTGCTGCTGGCTGTTCTGCCCCTGGCTCAATGGCCCGCCCCCGCGGGCTGGACGCTGCGCCTGGGTGGCTTTCTGGGCGAAATTCTCGATGCCAAACTGGTCGGGGCGATGGCGATGTTTTTGGACGAGGCGGAAGCCTCGCTGCCGCTGTCCTTCGCCGCCGTCCTGTCGGCGGTCCTGGCATTAGCACTTTTGCTTTGGTCGCTGGCCATGTCCTTCGAGGACTGGCGGGGCCTGGGGCAACGGCTTTCGATATTCGGGCGCGCCACCGGGCGCTTCGGCAACGAAGGTGTTGCGGTCGTGCGCCGCATTTCCTCGCATCTGCCAGGACGGCGCGAGCCGCATCTGTTCGATGACGCAAGCTCGGAACCCGAGGAGGAAAGCAGCGAGCCAAGGCTTGAACGCATAGCCGCCAAGGACGCGCAGCCCTTGGTGGTGGCCCCCACGCCCAAGCGCGCCCAGCCCGGCAAGCGCGAGAAAATGGGGCGCGAACGTCAAGGCTCGCTGGCCCTGGTCGATGGCGCGGTCACACCATTTGAATTGCCGCCGCTGTCGCTGCTGGCCCCCGCGCCCAAGGAGGGACAGGGCCTGCATTTGAACGAGGAATCGCTGGCCAATAACGCCAAGCTTTTGGAATCGGTGCTGGAAGATTTCGGCGTCAAGGGCCAAATCGTCAAGGTGCGCCCCGGCCCGGTGGTGACGCTCTACGAACTGGAACCGGCACCCGGCACCAAGACCAGCCGCGTCATCGCATTGTCCGACGACATCGCTCGTTCCATGAGCGCGATCAGCGTGCGCATCGCCGTGATTCCCGGGCGCAACGTGATCGGCATCGAACTGCCCAACGCCAAGCGCGAAACCGTTTACCTGCGAGAATTGTTGGCCTCGGAAAGTTTCGAGCGCGCCCCCGCTCCGCTCACCCTGGCCTTGGGCAAGGATATCGGCGGCCAGCCGGTGCTGGTCGATCTTGCCCGCATGCCGCATCTGCTGGTGGCGGGCACCACCGGCTCGGGCAAGTCGGTGGGCGTCAACGCCATGATCTTGTCGCTGCTTTATCGCCTGTCGCCCGAACAATGCCGCTTCATCATGATCGATCCCAAGATGCTGGAATTGTCGGTCTATGACGGCATTCCCCATCTGCTCACCCCCGTGGTCACCGATCCCAAAAAGGCGGTGGTGGCTTTGAAATGGGCGGTGCGCGAAATGGAAGACCGCTACCGCGCCATGAGCCAATTGGGCGTGCGCAACGTGCTTGGCTACAATCAGCGTCTGATCGAGGCCAAGGCCAAGAACACACCGCTATCGCGCACCGTGCAGACCGGCTTCGATCCCGAGACCGGCAAGCCGATCTATGAAGACCAGCCGCTTAACCTGACGCCGCTGCCTTATATCGTGGTGGTGGTCGATGAAATGGCCGACCTGATGCTGGTGGCGGGCAAGGACATCGAGGGTGCCATCCAGCGTTTGGCGCAGATGGCCAGGGCGGCGGGCATTCATTTGATCATGGCGACGCAACGCCCTTCAGTCGATGTGATCACCGGCACCATCAAGGCCAACTTCCCGACGCGCATCAGCTTCCAGGTGACCAGCAAGATCGACAGCCGCACCATCCTGGGCGAGCAAGGCGCCGAACAATTGCTGGGCCAGGGCGACATGCTGTACATGGCCGCCGGCGGGCGCATCACCCGCGTGCATGGCCCCTTCGCCAGCGACGGCGAGGTCGAGCAGGTGGCCGATCATCTGCGCGCCCAGGGCGAACCCGACTATGTCGATGACGTGACCAAGGAAGAGGAAGAGGAAATCCCCGGCGCCGACGGCGCCGACGCGGAAGGCGACCAGCTTTATCAACAAGCGCTCGATCTGATTTTGCGCGAAAAGAAATGTTCGACCAGCTTCATCCAGCGCCATCTGCAGATCGGCTACAACCGCGCCGCCAGATTGGTCGACATGATGGAATCGCGCGGCGTGGTCGGACCCGCCAACCATGTCGGCAAACGCGAGATTTTGTATTAGGGCTTTTGCTCACGCGGCGCATAATTTCTTTACATGAAAATTTTGTTGACGGGCATCTGAAAGCAAAATAGCCTTCCGAAATTACCGCCCTTATTGCGACCAAAGGCCACCCTGGCATCAGCCCGGGTGGCCTTTTGCGTTTTGGGGCGTTTTCGTCTCAACCTTCATCATAGGAGGTCCACCATGGGTGGCTTCAATTCAGTCACGGAGGCTCTGCCCTCCGGGAAACGTACAACCGCGTCCGGCGTGCCGCTGGGCAATACGGCTTCGGAAGACAGCGGCCTTGCCTTTGCGCCTTCCAGCGCAATGGCGCAGCAAATGCCCGAGCAACCCGACAACGGTACAGGCTGGAAGCCCAATCAGGGCGAGCTTGAAAGGGCGTCGCGCAATCTCTTGGACAACATGACTCCAAAGCCTTCATCCGCCTTCGGCGACGGGTTGCTGAAGGACGATGGCGAGGATGATCGCGCACTCAAGCCCATCTTCTCGAAGCTAGCCAAGGAACATCCCAAAAATCCTGTGCGTCTGCAGGGCGGCTTGTTGGGTGCGCCCGAACCTACGCAAGACATCCGACGTTTCATCACCCCCATCAACCCCAACGATCCGACTTGGCCCAAACCAAAGCTGCCCAAATTCAATTGGCTGGCGCAACGCAAACAAGACCAAACGCCGATTGGCTTTGCATCCCATTCCGATTTGTCTGAATCATCTCGCAACCTGCTGGACTATCCACAAACTCTATCGCCACGCCCCGATTTGGGAGATCAGAGGCCTGACGCTGGCTCACAGATCGCCGCTGCGCCAGCCGCAGCACTGGCCGCACCCTATGTCATCGAAGGCGCTGCCGCCGCATCGACGGCTGCGGCCGCCTATTGGGCGGCACATCCGGAATTGCACCCCAAAGAACCCAACTGGTTCAGTAAAATGCTGGGAAAGAGCGAGACCAGCGTTGCCGACCCCGAGGCTGCAAAGCCGAAAATCGAGACCTTCCCTTCAGAAGCAGGGAAACCTCCCCCGCTTGGAGGCCATCCCAGCGAACCGCCGCGCTTGTCCGGCAAGGAAGTTTTTCCTGCCCAGGAAACCAGGAAGGGCGGCAACATCATTCACGAGCAGCGGCCAGCCAAAGTCGATCTGCCCGATGTGTTGGACATCAGATCGATCAATCCGGTGGCGCTGGGAAAGGGAAAATCACATCCCGACATGGAGAAAGCCATCGACAACATTTCCGATCAGGCTGCTCAGAAGGCAACCCGCTTGCATATCTATGGAAGCGGCACCTTGAACGGTATTGGGGAGAAAGCATCGAACGTCATTGCGCCGCCGGTGCCCAGAGGCCAGGAATTCGACGCCGCAAAGAAGGACTGGAAGGCCTTCATCAGGCAGGCAAATGGCGATTTGAAGAAGGTGAGGACCGAGAATGACGGAGTGCTCGTCTGGGAATCAGACGACAAAAGCATTTCAGCGAACCTCCACCCGAGCAAATCCCGGAATGGCGAGACCACCTTCGAAGTGCAAATCAAGGAGAAAGGTAGTACTTTCCAGCATAAGCGAAGATACCCAGGTGAATAGAAAAGGGACCGCTTCATGTCGAAAAGCCGCCTCATCACCCTCCAGGAATTCGAGAAGGACTGGTTGCCAACCTGTCTTCGGATTTTTCCCTCCGCCAAGCGTGAGGGTAGTGGCGAGGGATCCGATGTCGAGCAGTTCCATCGCGAAGGTGGCTTTATCGACAAGTCATGGATATGTATTGCCATACCGGAACTGTTTACCGAAGGCTTCGGCTGCGTGACATATGCCGGTCCGGTCTGTGACGGGAAATGCGGCGGCAATGGAGAGCTTGAAGACAAATACGACATATTGTTCCGAACGCTTTTTGAGCGAGGCGTGGAAGAAATCTGCGCTTCGTCAGGACAAGCTCATGATCGTGCCAGCGGCATCATGGCACTTTCTGAGCTATATGGGCGTGAGAACGGTGTAGCTATCGAGAATCTTCCCATAGAGTTGCTTTGGCCCTATGTCGTCTTCAGCCGCGATGCGGATTGGGGATTGGTGAATTTAAGGTGGTCCGAAGCCTCTATCCTCGGCGGCTCGGCGGATTTCATGGCGCATTATCTTAAGAACGCTGGCGGGCTGGAGAAAGTCCGCCAGCACTTCTACGACTTCGACCTGTGGGGATGGGGATATTTCGACCGCCCGCCAGATCAGTGGATCGCCGACTATGTCTACGAACTTGTCGGATGGGAGAAGCCATATTACCCGCCCGGCAGTTTCGGCAACTATGTGCTCGAGCGTGACGGCAATCTATGAAGCCTGCCCGTGGAGGCTCATCCCCCAACCCCATCCAACTTCGCCGGTTTCACGAAGAAGATCATCACAGCGCCCAGCAGGCAGGCCACGCCGCAGATAGTGAAGGCCAGCGGGAAATTGCCAAGGTCGCCCAGCGCTCCGCCCAACAAGGGACCCGCGATGCCGCCGACGCCGTAGGACAGAAACACATAAGGATAATTCTGCCCCACGCTGTTGGTGCCGAACGTGTCGGCGGTGATGGTGGGAAATAGCGCGAAATTGCCGCCGAAATTAAAGCCGATCAGGGCGGCCCCCAGATACAGCGTGGCCTCGTGCCCCGCCATTTGGGTGAAAGCCAGAAAGATGGCGCCCTGCGTGGCGCTCATCACCAGAATGGCCGCCCGCCTGCCGATGCGATCGCTGATAGCACCCCAGGCGATGCGCCCGATGCCGTTGGCCAGGCTGAAAAACACGGCCATCGCCGTGCCTGCAATGGCGCTGGCCTCGGCCAGACTAAGGCCGTTCGCCTGCAAGGCCTCCATCGGATAGAGCTTCATCAGCCCCACCGCCATCAGCCCGGCGCTGGCCCCCACCGCGAAGGTTAAGAAGATCAGATAGAATTGATAGGTCTTCAGCATGTCTTGCGGGGTGAAATCGCGCCCAGCGCTGGCTTGGGCCTTGGGCGGCGGCGTCCAGCCTTGGGGCAACCAGCCGCCAGGGGGGAAGACCATCCATAGGCTGCCGATCAGGACCAGCCCGGCAAAGGCGATGCCGTAAACGATGAAGGTGTTGGCCAGACCGATGGAGGGAATCAGATGGCCCCAACTGTCGGCCAGCTTCACCCAGCCCATGGCGCCGAAACCGAAACCGGCCACCGCGATGCCGGTGATCATGCCCTTTTTGTCGGGAAACCAGCGCATGGCGACCGCGATGGGCACCACATAGCCCAGGCCGATCCCGGCCCCGCCCACCACGCCGATGCACAGGGCCAGCGCCCAGAAATTTGTGCCGCCCAGCAGCCCGGCCAACAGATAGCCCAGTCCCAGCACCAGCCCGCCCGAAGCCGCCAACTTGCGCGGCCCCCAAACGGCGATGCGCCTGCCCGCCCAGACCATGACGATGGCGAAGCTGGCCAAGCCAATGGAAAAAACGATCTGCGTATCCAGCTTCGACCAGCCCGCCTTGGTCAAAGCGGGCGTGAAGACCGACCAGGCGTAAATGGCGCCCAGCGACAATTGCACCAGCACCGCCCCCAGCACGACGAACCATCGGTTGGGGAAAGTCTTGCTTCCGGGCAGAACGAACAGGTCGCGCAGTTTCATGATCTAGATGTAACCGAACCCTGCCTTGAATACAAAGGACGAAACGATTAAGGTCGCATCATCATGACGATCAAAAGCATTCTGGCAACCCTGGACGGCGGCGAACAGACCACGGCAACGCTGGAAGCGGCGCTGGCGCTGGTGAAGCGGCTTGGCGTCCATGCCGACATCTTGCATGTGCGCCCCGACACGCTGACCGAGGTTCCGGCCATCGGCGACGGCATGAGTTCCGATCTGGCAGACGCGCTGGCCAGCGGCGGCGATGTCCGTTCCGACCTTAGGGCCAAGCAGGCAAGGGCGGTGTTCGATCGGGTTCTGACAGGCTCGGGCATCGAGGTCGTGGCACCCGATGCCGTGCCGCCGGGCGCTTCGGTTTCCTTCATCGAACGCACCGGCAGGCGGCATGCCGTGATGGCGCGCCTGGGCCGCGTGCATGATCTGATCCTGACCGGACTGCCCTCCGATCCGCGCGACATGTCGCACAGCCTGACCATGGACGCCCTGTTCGAAACCGGGCGTCCGGTGCTGGTGCTCCCCCATCAGCCGCCCGCCAGCCTGGGCAAACATATCGCCGTGGCCTGGAACGGCAGCCGCGAATGCGCGCGCGCCCTGGGCGGGGCCACCAATTTCTTCGCCTTCGCCGAACAGGTGACGGTGCTGACCGCCGAAAGCGAGCGCACGCCGCGCTCGGTGGTGCCGGATCTGGTCGATTATCTCAAGCGGCATGTTGCCAAGATCGACACCAAAATCATCGCCAGCCTGGGCAAGAAGCATCTGGGTGGTCGCCAATTGCTGGACGCGGTCAAGGATTGCGGGGCCGATCTATTGGTCATGGGGGCGCATAACGCAGGCCCCCTGAAGCGCTTGATGCTGGGCAGCGCCACCCACGAGGTTCTGGCCCAATCCCATGTGCCGGTTTTGATGGGCCATTGAACCCCTTGCCCTTTCTCTCTACATTCCGCTCATGATGAATCGCCGCCCCTTCCTGTTTGCAGCCCTTGCCGCTGGCTTTTTGCTGTTCCAGTCCGTCCCCTTGGCCCGCGCCGCAAGCGTCAAGGCCAAACCCGCCAGCCTGACCGAAAGCCAGAAAGCGGAAGTAAGCCGCGCCGAGACTTATCTGAACGATATGCGCACGCTCAAAGCGCGCTTCTTGCAATCGGCCCCGGACGGCAGCTTTGCCCAGGGCACTTTCTATCTGTCGCGTCCCGGCAAGCTGCGTTTGGAATATGATCCGCCCAGCCCGATGCTGATCATCGGCACCGGCCATCTGCTGGTCTATCACGACACCCAGTTGAAGCAGACCTCACAAATGCCCATCGATTCCAGCCCGGCGGGCATTCTGGTGCGCCAGAAAATCGAGCTGACGGGGGGCGACGTCACCGTCACCGATTTTGCCCAGAAAAGCGGCCTTGCGCACATCACCCTGGCCCAGACCGACGATCCGCAAGCGGGCAGCATTACCCTGATTTTCACCCGCGAACCTTATCAACTGCGCCAATGGATCGTTCGCGACCCGCAGGGCCAGTTTACCACCATCACCCTTTCCGACGCCCATCCGGGCATCGCCATGGATCAAAAACTGTTTGTTTTCAATGATCCGAATGAGGCTTCGCCCTACCAGCGAAACCTACAGTAGAGTAGTCATGCGCGCTATGCATGACTGATATTCAGCATCTCCCCCTAGATTGCTTTCAAACTTTAACCACATACATAACATGAAGGGCCGAGCCGCAATGGCTCGGGCCTGTGAGGCCGGTTTCCCCTGCCGAGCCTCACTGCTCCCCCCCCAAGGAGCAAGCACGGCGCCCGGTAACCCCCCTTACCGGGCGCTTTTCTTTTGCCCCGATCGGCGTCACCATGCGCCATCCGTTTCGAAAGGGATCGTCACATGGGTTTCGTCTTTTCGCCGCCTGTTCAGCCTTCGGTGCCGGTCGCTGGAACCAAAGATCTGTTTCCCGTGCGCCGCATCTGGTGCGTGGCGCGCAATTACGCGGCGCATGCCCGCGAGATGGGGGCGAACCCCGACCAGGAGCCGCCCTTCTTTTTCGCCAAGCCCGCCGACGCCGTGGTGATGAACGGGGCCGTGCTTGCCTATCCCAGTGCCACTGCCAATCTGCACCACGAGGCCGAGCTGGTGGTGGCTCTGAAATCTGGCGGCCAGGACTTGTCGCAAGACAAGGCGCTAGATTGCGTGTTCGGTTATGCGCCAGGCATCGATCTGACGCGCCGCGATCTTCAAGAACAAGCCAAGAAGGCGGGCAGGCCCTGGGACGTCGCCAAGGGCTTCGACCATTCCGCCCCCATCGGCGTCCTGCGTCCGGCCAGCCAGATCGGCCACCCCGCCAAGGGTTCCATCACGCTTAGCGTGAACGGCCAGATGCGCCAGTCGGGCGATCTGTCCGACATGATCTGGCCGGTGGCGGACGTGCTGGCCCATTTGTCCAAGCTGGTCCGCCTTGAGGCGGGCGACCTGATCTTCACCGGCACGCCCGAAGGCGTGGGGCCGCTGGTCAAGGGCGATCATGCCCAGGTCGTGATCGAGGGCGTGGGGTCGCTGGACATAACGATTGCACCCTAAGCCGTCAGGCATCAGCTTTCAGCCGCCAGCAAGATGGCGGACAAGCTGATCGCTGAAGGCTGATTGCTGAAGGCATTCTCATGCGTCTGGTTACTTGGAACATCAATTCGGTGCGCTTGCGCTTGCCGCTGCTTGAGCGACTGGCGCATGAGGTCAATCCCGACGTGATCTGCCTTCAAGAAACCAAGGTCGAAGACCATCTGTTTCCCAAGGACGCCATCGCTGAACTTGGCTTTCCTCATCAGGCTTTCGCTGGCCAAAAAAGCTATAACGGCGTGGCGGTGCTCTCGAAGCGGCCCATCCTGTCCAGCCGGGTCCAAAATTGGTGCGGGCGCGTTGATTGCCGCCATCTGATCGTTTCGCTCGATGGCGGCGTCGAGTTGCACAACATCTATATTCCGGCGGGCGGCGATCTGCCCGATCCGGAGGCGAACGACAAATTCGCCCACAAACTGTCATTTCTGGAAGAGCTGGCCCAATGGTACGGATCGGCCTATGCGTCCAGCGACAAGCTGATCTTGGTGGGTGATTTCAATGTCGCCCCGCTCGAAAACGATGTTTGGTCGCACAAGCAGATGCTGAAAATCATCAGCCATACGCCGGGCGAGGTCCTGCGCCTGAACCGTTTCCAAGACTCGTTGGGCTTCATCGACGCGCCAAGGCATTTCGTGCCGCCGGATCTGAAACTTTACACTTGGTGGAGCTATCGGGCGGCCGACTGGGCGGCCTCGGATCGCGGACGGCGCCTCGATCACATTTGGGTGACGCCGCCCCTCAAAAGCGCCCTGGCGGGATCGATGGTGGTGCGCGAGGCCAGAAGCTGGCCGCAGCCTTCCGACCATGTGCCGCTGATCGTCGATTTCTATTCGGACGAAATGTTCAGCCGATAGCCGCCATCCTCGGTCAGAAGATAGACGGGATTGGCGGGATCGGTCTCGATCTTCTGGCGCAGGCGGTAGATGTGGGTTTCCAGCGTATGCGTGCTGATGCCCGAGCCATAGCCCCAGACATTTTCCAAAAGTTCGTCCCTGGCGGCAAATCCATCGTGATCGCACAGATAGACCAGAATGGCCGCCTCCTTGCCGGTCAGCCTTTGACGTTCGGACCCGCCGATCAGAATCCCCGCCCCGACATCCAGCAGCCAGGGGCCGATCCGATAGCTGCGCTCGTCATGGCCGCGCCTAGCCGTTTGCTGCAAGGCCTCGGCCAATTGGGCTAGGCGCACCGGCTTGACCAGATAGGCTTCGTCGCAACCCGGCTCGCAGCCGGGCGCTACCAGCCGCAGGACAGGACCCAGCCCCGGATCGACCGTCTGCAGGCCATCCAGCAGAACGGCGTCGAAACGCTCGGAACCCGCCTCGCCAGTGCAGGCAAAGCCCAGCGGTTCCAGCTGGGCGGCCAGGGCCTGGCGGAACAAGGGTTCGTCGGAAATCAGCAAAAGTCGCAATTTCATGGCGTGGCCATGCTATCATGATCGCCCTTTGTTGCGTTTTTCTTTTACCCAACCCAGATTCCCGCTATGTTGCGCACTTGTCTAATATGTATGCCTCGAGTTCGATGACCCACGCCTTGGAACGCCCCTCTGACACAATGTCGGCCTCACCCTGCCTGCGCCAGGTGGATCGGGCGCTGTCGGAACTGCGCCGGGGCGGCCTTGTGATCTTGTTAGGCGAGAATGGCGAGTCCGGCCTGGTCCTGGCCGCCGAGGCCGTTACCCAACAGGCTTTGCAGCAACTGAGGCAACTGGCCGCCAGCCGCCCGGTTCTGGCCATCACCAATCGCCGGGCCGAGGTTCTGGGCCTGGGCAGCGCCCAATCAGAGGCCGTTTCCCTGACCCTCGATGACGGGGCGGATGCGGAATTCGTGCAATCCATCGCCGACCCTTTGGCGCCGCGCCCCATTGCCACCCGCCCGATGGGCCTAGCCCCGGCTGACGGCGCCTGCTGCGCCGGCGCCGCCGTTCGTCTGGCCAAGCTGGCCCGCCTTCTGCCCGCCGCCCTGATGGCCCCTCTGCCGCAGGAAGGCCAGCGCGAAGCCCTGGCCAAAAGCCACGACCTGCTGACCGTGACCGTGGCCGACATCCTGGCCTATCCGGAAACCGCGGCGCGCTCGATGCGCCAAGTCGCCTGGGCGCGCGTGCCGCTTGAATCCGAACTGGAAACCAAGATCCTGGCCTTTCGCCCCGCCGATGGCGGCATCGAACATCTGGCCATTCTGATCGGCAACCCGGATGTTTCGCAGCCGGTCCTGGTGCGCCTGCATTCGGAATGTTTCACCGGCGATCTGCTGGGCAGCCTGCGCTGCGATTGCGGCGACCAGCTGCGCGGCGCCATCGCCGAAATCGCCAAGACGGGCGGCGGCGCGTTGCTTTATCTGGCCCAGGAAGGCCGCGGCATCGGTTTGGTCAACAAGTTGCGCGCCTACCGGCTTCAGGACGCGGGCCTGGACACACTGGACGCCAATGGCGAACTGGGATTCGAAGATGACGAGCGCGTCTACCTGCCTGCCGCCGAAATGCTGCGCCAGCTTGGCTTTTCCAGCGTTCGCCTGCTGACCAACAATCCCCTGAAGGTCAAGGCGTTGGCCAAGCACGGCATCGACGTCGCCGAGCGCGTGCCGCATGTTTTTCCCTCGAACGGCCATAACGAATTCTATCTGCGCACCAAGGCGGACAAGGCCGGGCATCTTTTTTAATTGTCCCTTGAAGCGCCGGGGTAAGCGGGCATATTTGGCCCTTTGGCCGATCCGCCCCGGTAAAAGCTGCCGCCTTTGGCGCGCCCTCTCTTCTATCTTGCTGTTTTCATTGGCTTAATAACTTGGCACTGCCCTTGCAGAACATCTCTTGCCGTTCAACGAGGTGTGCCATGAGCGTTTCATTTCCCTACAACAACATCTACGAGACTCATCCGCCCCCGGCTCCCAGCGTTTCCCACGCCGCCCCGAAGGGCGATCAGGCGCCGTTCGCCAATCAGTCGGACACGCCCAGCTTCTGGGACTTCGTTGACGCCATCAATCCGCTGCAACATCTGCCGGTGGTTTCCACCATCTACCGCGCCATCACCGGCGACGAGATCGCACCCGTGCCGCGCATCGTGGGCGGCATGTTGTTTGGCGGCCCTTTGGGGCTGATCGGCGCCATTGCCAACGAAACGGTTCGCCAGGATACGGGACAGGATTTGGGCGAACACGCATTGGCTTTCCTGTTTCCGCAGGAGGCGCAGCCGCAATTCGCCAAGCAGGGCGAAACGCTGGCCCAACCTGGCGAGATGGCGATGCAGGCTTTCGACGCCGTGAACGAACAGACGGCCCAGGCGAGCGCCGAAGAACCGCCGATGATCCTGCCGCAGCCGCCGATGCCGGTCGCCCAGGCCCCTTTGCCCTTGCAAGCCCAGCCCCCTCAGTCGCAAGGCGCCATTACGGGTTCCTTGTTCGTGCCCTTGAACCAGCCGCTTAGCATGTCGGCGGCCGAGCCGCCCGCCGAGATTCTGGCGGCGGCCCCCACTGTCGTTCCACCACCGCCGCCGCCCCCTTCTTTCATGCCCGCTCAGGCGACATCGGCAGCCGAGAAGCTGGCTAATGTCGGCGCGGTTCAACCCCTGACCGCCCCGCCAACCGCCCCCGGCGCGGTTGCCGCCGCCAGTTCCAAGACCTTCGAGGCCAAGGTTTCTCCCCTGCAGCACGGCAAGATGTTCGCCGCCGCCGCCCCTTACATGAACAAGGTCGATCCGGCCCAGAAGATCGCGCAGGCCCAGGGCATTCCGGCCACCCATCCGATGTTGCTGGCCGCCCAGAACGGACAGTCCGACTGGATGGCGGGCGCCATGACGGACGCGCTTGAAAAATATGGCCGCACCCAAAAGCTGGTGCCTGAAACCCAGGCAGGCGGCCCGCCCTCATGATCCTGACCGTTTCGCCTGAAGGAACCCTGGTCGTCCCGAACATCGCCAACTTTAGATGCGCCTTGGGAAGATCCGGCGTTTCGACGGCGAAGCGCGAGGGCGATGGAGCCACGCCCGCAGGCCGCTTTCCCTTGCGCCGCGTCTTTTTTCGCCCTGACCGGCTTGATCCGCCGCTGACCCGCCTGCCCGTTCTGGCCCTGCATCCTGACGATGGCTGGTGCGACGACCCCGGCCATCTTGATTACAACCGGCCCGTCCGCCTGCCTTTCGCCGCCTCGCACGAGAAGATGTGGCGCGAGGATGCGCTATATGACCTGGGAGCCGTGCTGGGCCATAATGACGCGCCGCCCGTGCCCTATCTGGGCAGCGCCATCTTCTTGCATGTGGCCAAGCCCGATTACGCGCCCACTGAAGGCTGCGTCGCCTTGGCGCTGGACGATTTGCGATCGTTGCTGTTGCGCGCCGAGCCGGGCGATTGCCTGGACATTCAAGCCGAGTAATCGCGCCTGCCAAAAATGGCCGTTCCGATGCGCACATGGGTAGCACCGCAGGCGATGGCCTGGGCGAAATCATCGCTCATGCCCATGGAAAGAATATGCAGGCCGTGGCGCGCCGCCAAAGCGCGCAAGATTTCAAAATGCGCCACGGGATCGCAGCCCACCGGCGGAATGCACATCAGCCCCGCCACCGGCAGGCCCCATTTCGTTTTGCAGTCTTCGATGAAAGCCTCGGCGTCTTGCAAAGCAACGCCCGCCTTTTGCGGCTCGGCCCCGCTATTGACCTGAATCAGGCAAACGGGACGACGATTTTGCCGCGCCATTTCCTTGGTCAGGGCCTCGGCCAAGGAAGGGCGGTCAAGGCTTTCGATTACGTCGAACAGCGCCACGGCGTCCTTGACCTTGTTGGTCTGCAAGGGTCCGATCAGATGCAATTCCACGTCCTGAAACGCTTCCTGCAAGGCGGGCCATTTCGCCTTGGCTTCCTGCACGCGGTTCTCGCCAAACACCCGATGCCCGGCCTGCAGGGCGGGCAGGATGCGCTCGGACTCGTGCGTCTTGCTGACCGCCACCAGGGTGACGTCGCCCTCAGGGCGGCCCGCCTGTCGCAAGGCAGCGGCGATGCGGTCTTGAACTTCCGCCAGATGCTGTTGTACGTCATTGTTCATGGTGACATTATGCTGCTTGAATTTGTTTTCGCAACCAGGGACGGCGTCTGTCGCATGAATGACATGGAAGATTGCGCTTAATGACGCAGCCCTCTTTTGCGCCGATTGTTCAGCTGTATCAGTCTGGCCAGCACGCCCTGGCGGCGGCGCAATGCCGCTCCCTTTTATCGGTCAATCCGAAGCACCCAGACGCCAATCATCTGTTGGGCGTCATTTTGCTTCAAGGCGGCCATGTGCCTGATGCCGTGTCCCATCTTGAGGCCGCCGTCCAGGCGCGTCGATCGAACCACGATGCGCAGATGTTGCTAGGCCAGGCGCTAGGCATGAGCGGGCAGCTTGAAGCCGCTTTGCGCTGCTTCGAGAAGGTTGTCCGCGCACAGCCCGACAATTTGCCTGCACTCTACAATCTTGGTCTTTCTCAGGCCTATCTTGGCAGACACGAAGCGTCGCG
Source organism: Alphaproteobacteria bacterium (assembly GCA_015231795.1). NCBI lineage: Bacteria > Pseudomonadati > Pseudomonadota > Alphaproteobacteria > Alphaproteobacteria bacterium. The sequence goes on from JADGAX010000002.1 coordinate 319,333, forward strand.
CCAGATCTTTGCCAAGCTGTTGGCCAAGGATTCCAAGAATGTCGACTATTGGGTCGGTCAGGGCAATGCGCTCGCAGCGCTGGGCGAATCAGATCGGGCAACTGACAGTTTTGCCAAGGCCAATTCCTTGGCGCGGGGCCACCCCGATCTGTTGGAACGCCTTGCCATGACCTATCTGAGCAGCCGCAGATTTGAGGAGGCGGCAGCCATTGCCAGACAGGCCTTGTCCATCAGGCCCCTGCCCCGCTTGCGCGCCATTCTTGGTCACGCCCTGTATGTGCTTGAGGCATTCGATTCGGCAGAGATTGAGCTGCGCTCCGCCGTCCATGATCAGCCAAACGATACCCAAACACGCACCTTGCTTGCCTCGTTGCTGCGCCGCGTCGGCAAGTTGGACGAGGCGCACGACATGCTTGCCGATTTGGTCAAACTGGTTCCCACCACCCGTTTGAATTTCAGCTTGTGCCTTAAGGATATGGGGCGGCTTGAGGAAGCTCTTGCCCAGGCCGATGCGGCCCTGGCATTGAATCAAGGCAATCCGGATATGCGCCACTGCAGGGCGCAACTTCTTCTTCAGGCAGGGCAATTGGAGGAGGGCTGGCGGGAATATGCCGCCCGTTTTGACACCGTCATTGATCCGGTTGCAAGATTGAATTTTTCATTTCCCCCTTTGTCGCCAGGCGATGATCCGGCAAAGGAGACCGTTCTAGTCTGGCCTGAGCAGAGCATCGGTGCGCAAATCACCTTCGTCTCTGCTCTTCCCGATTTGATTGACCGTGCGGGCGCGGTCGAGTTGATGACATTCCCCAAGCTGGTTCCCCTTTTCAGCCGGTCATTTCCCAAGGCCCGCGTGTTTGCCAGCCAGCATGAAACCAAGGCTAGTCGGCATATGCCAAGCGGCGACCTGTTTTCCATGTTCCGTCGCAAGATCGAGAGTTTTCCGAAAGCGCCCTATCTCGTTTCAGATCCAGACAAGGTAGCCAGTATCAGCTCTAGGCTTGACTCTTTTGGCCCTGGATTGAAAGTGGGCATCGGTTGGCGTAGCACCTCTGTTAACCGCGAGCGCCAGAAGCATTTCTTTTCTTCTCTCTTGCAGTTGGGTCCTATCCTCTCTGTTTTGGGTGTTGTCTTTGTCAATTTCCAACCCAAGTCGGAGCCTCAAGAATTGGACGAGGCGCGCAGGGCTTTCGGGTGCCGGATAGAGAATTTCGAAGACATCGACCTCTTTGACGACCTGGACACCACGGCAGCCCTTTCCTCCGCGCTTGATCTTGTCGTTAGCAATGGTTCCGCCAACGCGTTTCTGGCGGCCGCTCTTGGAACCCCGGTATGGATGTTTTTCTTAGCCGATGCGCATTGGGACAAGCTAGGCAGCGATCATATTCCCTGGTTGCCATCCCTGGTTCCTGTTGAGAGACTATGGAACGAGAGCTGGGATTCGGCTGTCAAGCGTATCGCCGACGCGTTGGATTCAAGCGTCAGGAATCACTCTTTGATAGCCCCGCAAGCCGCTTCGCCGCTTAGAATGCCGCTCTGAATCCGTGAAGTCCATTTTGCCGCAAATTTGGAGCGCCTTAGACCATGGATAGGAAGATTCGCAGGGCCGGTAAGGCGACATCAAAGACCCAGGCGAAGATGTCGCCCTTTCTGGTTCAGGCCATGCAACTGCATCAGGCAGGTCAACTTGCCCAGGCTGAAGCCGCTTATCGCACAGCCCTAGCCCAGAATGACAAGAACGCCGACGCGCTTTATTTGCTTGGCGTATTGTGCGCCCAGAAGGGCGCTTTCGCCGATGCCGAGCAACTGCTGAAACAGACCACCGGATTGCGGCCCTTGTTTCCCGACGCCTGGTACAATCTGGCTACGCTTTATCTTCAAACCACGCGACAGGCCGAGGCCGAAGCGGCGCTGAAAGCCTGCCTTAAGCAACAGCCGCAACATGTGGGCGCGTTGTGGAATTTGGGCAGTCTTTATTATGAAATTGGCAAGCCGCTCGAGGCGGAGCCGCTGTTCACAAGATACGTGAAGCTGAGGCCGGATCATTTTGAAGCACGGCTTGCCTTGGCGACGATTTTTTCTAAGCAGCACCGCTATGGCGATGCCGCAACCGAAGCCCAGGCTGCGCTCAAAATTCGCAATGACCCCACCGCGAATGCCCTGCTTGGCCATGCGCTTTATATGCTGAACGATCTTGATGCCGCAGAGGCGCATCTGCAAAGGGCCATTGAGGACTTTCCAGATCAAGTCGTCTACCGCACGCTGATGGCCACCCTTCTCAGCCGGATTGGCGACTTCTCAAATTCCGCCAAGTTGTTTGAATCATTGCTGCGCGAGTTTCCTAACGACCCCTATGTGCTTTTCAATCATGGCACCATGCTTGTCCATATGGGACAAGCAGATAAGGGCCTTGAGCAGGTCGAGCTGGCTAATGCCTTGAAGCCGAACGATCCCGGCATTCTGACCAGTCGTGGCATGATTTTTCTGCAAATGGGTAGGCTTGAGGAAGGCTGGCGCGACTTTCGTTTTCGGTTTGATTCCAACCAAAGAGATGCCAGACGCCAAAATTTTAAGTTCCCGGCCTTTGACGACAAGGATCAACTGGCCGATCATTCCATATTGCTCTGGCCCGAACAGGGCGTTGGCGACCAGATTACCTATGCTTCAGCCATTTCAGACGTGATCAAGGATACGCGCGAAGTCGAAATTCTTTCCGTACCCAAGCTGGCCACCTTGTTCAAACGCAGTTTTCCGAATGCGCGCATCATTACTGACCCTGGCCGCAGCCGGGCGTCGCGCCACATGCCGCTTGGCGAGCTATTTTCACGCTATCGCCCCAGCCTGTCCGCATTTTTGGGCCGAGGCGCCTATTTGACCCCCGACCCCTCTGCCGTCATGCAGTTCAAGAAGCGTCTGGAACTGCTTGGGCCAGGCCTGAAGGTCGGCATCGGCTGGCGAAGCACATCGGTCAATCGTGAAAGACTGAGACATTTCTTCCCTTCTTTGCTGCCCTGGGCCCCGATCTTGAAAGTTCCGGGGGTCATTTTCATTAATTGCCAGCCCAATATCGCGCCTCATGAGCTTGATGAGGCGAGGCAGGCCTTTGGTTGCCGAATTGAAAATTTTGCCGATGTCGATCTGTTCGACGATCTGGATGCATCTGCCGCATTAAGCGCAGCTCTTGACCTGCTGATTTGCAATGGCTCGGCGGGCGCATTTCTGGCAGCGGCCGTCGATACGCCGGTTTGGATGTTTTACGCTTCCGATGCCCATTGGGACAGATTGGGCACGATGTCCATTCCCTGGCTGCCTTCCCTGATCCCTGTAGAACGGCTTTGGAACGAAGGCTGGGATTTGGCTGTAGGGCGCATCGCCGAGGCGCTGGGTGAAAGTGCGCGACTGGGGCATTTGGTCAACCCGGCAAGCGCCTCTCCGCTAAGAACGCATTCGTGACAATTTCTTGGACTGACACAGGACTGGTGGGGCCAGTCAATACCGTCTTTGGCAAGCCTGTTCTTGTTTTGATGACAGATCGCCGCCTTGCAGACCCCTTGTCAGCAGTTGCAAAGCTGCCGCGTGGATCCTGGGTTATTTTGCGTTTTGAAGATGCGGCGTCTCCACCGTCTTATGCCGTCGCTCTGCGCGGACTTTGCCGACTGCGCAGACTTCGATTTCTGGTTGCTGGAAATCATAGATTGGCCGCAAAGCTGAAGGCAGACGGTCTGCACATGTCAGAGCGCCAGGCGCAATCAGCCTGCCTATCTGCGTCGCTAAGTTGGCTTGCCAACAAAAAGCCCCGGCGATTGTTGAGCGTTGCCGCTCATTCTTCACTGGGATTGGCGCGAGCCGCATGTATCAAGGCCGATGCGGCGATTTTATCGCCAGTCTTTGCAACAAGCAGCCACCCAGATGCTAGGCCGCTCGGCTTGATCAAATTTCGCAACCTGTCCAGGGCGGCCAAACTCCGCGTGATTGCCCTGGGAGGCGTCACGATGCAATCCGCTAGGCAACTGAGGAGTGCCCGGATTGTCGGCCTAGCAGGCGTTTCTATGTTTGAGGTTTAGAGCCTCTGTATTGAACGGAAAGAAAACCCCGCCAGCTTGCGCTGACGGGGCTTCTTCTGTTCGGAACTTAGCTTCGATTAGAAGCTGAGCTTCAGACCGGTGATCAGAGCAAGCGATTCTTGCTTGTTGCCAACCGTGGTCGCATTTTCTTCCTGGTTCTTCAGATAGGCCACGTTCGCCGTCACAACGACGCCCGGACCCATCGTGTACTGGCCGCCACCATTGTGGACGTCCTGCTTGTCGCGACCCTGGTTGGTCACGATGTCGCCAGCCAGCGAAGACTTGTAGTAGGCATAGCCGAACTTCCAGGGGCCGGTCGTGTAGGCAGCGCCGACATCGAAGGCATAGCCGTCGAACGAACCAGCAGCGGCGTTGTTGGCAGTGCCCTGACCCGTCTTCATGCTGTCCATGATGCGGATGTAAGAACCACCGAATTCGAAGCCGGCATAACCCAACTTCACGCCAACGGGCACGCCATGAACGACGCCAGTGGCGTTATTGGTGAGCGAGCCAGTGACGTTGATGCTGTGGTCATAGTCGAAGCGCGCGTAAGCGACGTCGGCATTGACGGCGACGGGACCCCACTTGTCGGCATAGACGAAAGCGGCGCCCATCAGATCGTTCAGGCTGTTGCCTTCCTGAGCGAAACCGCGGCTGTTGATGTTCGGGGTATAGGTGATGCCGAAAGCGAACGGGCCAAACATCGGCGAGATGTAGTCAATGGCCATCGAGCAACGACCAGCGTTGGCGATGCCGTCAACCGAAGTGTACTGGTTGGCCATGCCCGTCATCGTGTTGCCGTTCGGCACCGAGGAGGGGAACATGTTCACGGCGTCGGCGTTGTTGGCGCCAGCGGTGGGGGCCTGGTTGTGGACGAGCTGGGCGGCGTTCAGCATTTCACCGACGCGAACCTGACCCCAGCCACCCGACAGGGTGACGAACTGCTGGTCAGAGTTGCGGCCGGTCGCCGAAGCGGTGCGCTCGGCTTCGAGTTCGATCACGACGGCGACCTTGAGGCCGTTGTCCAGCGTGGTGGCGCCCTTGAAGTGAACTTCGGTGTCCGACACCAGCGAAACGTTGCCGTATTCGCGGACGCGGCCCGTGGCGTAGGTGTAGCTATCGACGTCGCCGATCGCCATGAACTGGTTCATGAAACCGCCAACCGACAGCTTGATCGGCTCGGCGGCCTGAGCGGCAGTGCCGAACATGCCAGCGGCAACCAGCGCGGTCGTGCCGAAAAGTACTTTCTTCATTTAAAACTCCTCTCTTCTGCTTGATCGCGGGAACTGCCGACTACCGGCGCACCCAGGTACATGCCAAGTCCGAGCATCTAGCCACGATCGGACTTTAGGGTCAACAAGCGATCAACGCTTCTGTGATGAAACTGGCGCACTGTGGCAATCGCGCAACATCTTTGGTTTGATGACAGCTTAATTCGGCGCACAACGCACTGATATTCAAAGAAAATCCCCGCCACCTGACGATGACGGGGATTTCCAAAATTGCGGCTGACTTCAGATTAGAAGGCCAGCGACAGGCCGGTGATCAGGCCAAAGGCTTCCTGCTTGTTGCCGACGACGGACGAGTCCTCGTCGCGGTACTTCTGATAGGCGGCATTGGCCGAAACGGTAACGCCAGGACCCATCGAGTAGGCACCACCCGCATTGTGGATGTTGTGCTGGTCCTTGCCCCTGACGGTCAAGTCGCCAGCGAGCGACGAGCTGTAATACTGGTAGCCGAACTTCCAAGGACCGGTCGTGTAAGCAACGCCGGCATCCCAGGCATGGCCGTCATACGAACCGGCGGCGGCATTGTTGGCAACGCCCTGGCCCGTCTTCAGGCTGTCCATGATGCGGATGTAAGAACCACCAACTTCAAAGCCGGCATATCCGAACTTCAAGCCAAAGGGCACGGCTTGCGTAACGCCAGTGGCGTTGTTGGTGACGGTGCCGGCAGAGCCGATGCTGTGGTCATAGTCGAAGCGCGCATAGGCGATGTCGGCATTGACGGCGACCGGACCCCACTTGTCAGCATAGACGAAAGCAGCGCCCAGCAGATCGTTCAGGCTGTTGCTTTCCTGCGCGAAGCCACGGCCCAGAACGCGCGGCGTATAGGTGATGCCGAAGGCGAAGGGGCCGAACATCGGCGAGATATAGTCCATGGCGACCGAACCGGCGCCGGCATCGGCGATGCCGTCAACCGTGGTGACGCTGCTCGACAGAGTCTGGAGGCTGCCGCCATTGGGAACGCTGGCGGGGAAGACGGCGGAAACGTCAGAGAATGCGGCGCCAGCGCCAGGAGCCTGGTTATGGACGATCGTCGCGGCGTTCAGCATTTCACCGACGCGAACCTGACCCCAACCACCCGACAGGGTGACATACTGCTGATCGGCATTGCGGGCCGTCGAACCATCGGTGCGCTCGGCTTCCAGTTCGATCACAACGGCGACCTTCAGGCCGTTGTCGAGCGTGGTGTCGCCCTTGAAGTGGACTTCGGTGTCGGAGATGAGTCCGACATTGCCATATTCGCGAACGCGGCCCGTGGCATAGGTGTAGCTGTCGACATCGCCGATGGTCAGCCACTGGTTCATCATACCGCCCACGGAAAGCTTGATGGGATCGGCAGCCTGGGCGGCGCCGGCAAGGGTGCCAACCGCAATCAGGGCCGTCGTACCGGCAAGAATCTTCTTCATTTTGTATCCTTCCAAGTTTCGCATGTAGCGTTTGTGGGCATTGTTCACAGCAAAGCGGCGCTAACGCCTAAAATCTGACCTTTTATATTTCACAGACTAATTATCGGTCAAACTGAATGTGACAGACCCTTGACGAAGGTCACAGTCTGTTGCAATCGGGCAACAGGTGAGGCAACCTTGCCCGCACGAGACTCTTAACAGATGCTTTATAATAGGTTAAGCCTATGGGCCTCGAACCACTGGAAAGACCGGACATGTCCCTACCCGCCTTCCCCCGCGCATATCCCCGCCAATTTTTTGGGCTGCTTTTTGGCTTGGCCGCCATTCTGGCGCTGAATGCCTGCGGCGCAGACACCAAAGCCGTCTATCCCGAGAAGGGACGCGGCGACACCAGCCCGACCTGGGGCGAAAAACCCAGGGAAACCATCTTTGGCGATTGCGGTTTGTTCGACACCAGCTGCAAGCGCAAGTCGGCGCAAGAGGCCAGCGGCGGCGGCATCGGCGTTAACGCTTTCCTCTGGCGCGCCGCCCTCGACACTTTCGCCTTCATGCCGCTTTCTTCAGCCGATCCCTTTGGCGGCGTCATCATCACCGACTGGTATCAGCCCCCCGAAACCCAGAACGAGCGTTTCAAGACGCAGATCTATATTCTGGACAAAGTGCTGCGGGCCGATGGCGTGAAGGTGAATCTGTTCCGTCAGGTGCGCGATTCCACCGGCAACTGGGCCGATGCGCAGACCGACGCCAAGACGGTGGTCGATCTTGAGAATTCCATTCTTACCCGGGCGCGTCAGTTGCGCACGGCCAGTCAGGACGCAAACTAGGTTTCATTATGGCGCGCTACAACGTCAAGGAAAACGAGGCCCATTGGCAGGCCGAGTGGGAACGTCAGGCTGTATTCGCAGCCAGGCTCGATCCGTCCAGACCTAAATACTACGTGCTCGAGATGTTTCCCTATCCCTCGGGACGCATCCATATGGGCCATGTGCGCAATTACACGCTGGGCGATGTGGTCGCCAGGCTGAAGCGCGCTCAGGGCTTCAATGTTCTGCATCCGATGGGTTGGGACGCTTTCGGCCTGCCTGCGGAAAACGCCGCCATTCAGAACAAGGTCCATCCCGCAAAATGGACGCGCGAGAATATCGCGGCCATGCGCGAGCAATTGAAAAGCATGGGCCTGTCCTACGACTGGTCGCGCGAGCTAGCCACCTGCGAGCCGGACTATTATCGCTTCGAACAAAAGATGTTTCTCGATTTCCTGAAAGCGGGTTTGGTTTACCGCAAGGAATCCTGGGTCAATTGGGATCCGGTCGAGAATACCGTGCTGGCCAATGAACAGGTCATCGACGGCAGGGGCTGGCGCTCGGGCGCCTTGGTTGAAAAGCGGCTGCTGAGCCAATGGTTCTTGAAAATCACGCATTATGCCGAAGAGTTGCTGGCCGCTCTGCCGGGTCTGGAGCGCTGGCCGGACCGCGTGCGCCTGATGCAGGAAAATTGGATCGGACGGTCCGAGGGCTTGCGCTTTACCTTCGACATCGCCGAGCGCGACGACAAGATCGACGTTTACACCACGCGACCCGACACATTGTTCGGCGCCAGTTTCTGCGCTATCGCCGCCAACCATCCTTTGTCGGAATCCCTGGCCCTGGACAACCCGGCGCTTAAGGATTTCGTCGCCGAGTGCAATCGCATGGGTACCAGCGAAGTCGCCATCGAAACCGCCGAGAAGAAGGGATTCGATACCGGCCTGCGCGTCGTGCATCCGTTCGACCCCGACATCACCTTGCCCGTTTACGTGGCGAATTTCGTGTTGATGGATTACGGCACCGGCGCGATTTTCGGCTGTCCGGCGCATGATCAGCGCGATTACGAATTCGCCAAGAAATACGGCCTGCCCATCATGCCGGTGGTCTGTCCCAAGGGCGTCGATGCCGCAACTTTCACGCTGAATGACGGGCCTTTTACCGAAGACGGCACGCTGATCAATTCCCGTTTTCTCGATGGGCTGGATGTCGCCTCGGCCAAGAAGGCGGCCATCGACAAGATGGAATCCATGCATCGCGGCCAGCGGATGGTGAATTGGCGGCTGCGCGATTGGGGCGTGTCGCGCCAGCGCTATTGGGGCTGCCCGATTCCCATTATCCATTGCGATTCTTGCGGCATCGTCAAAGTGCCCGAAGCGGATCTTCCCGTCGTGCTGCCCGAGGATGTGGGTTTCGACAAGCCCGGCAATCCGCTTGAACATCACCCGACCTGGAAAAACGTTCCTTGCCCGCAATGCGGCAAGCCGGCTAGGCGCGAGACAGACACGTTCGACACCTTCTTCGAATCATCTTGGTATTTCGCCAGATTCACCTCGCCCGGTTCCGAGCGCGCCTTTGACCGTGAGGAATGCGATTACTGGATGCCCGTCGATCAGTATATCGGCGGCATCGAACATGCCGTGCTGCATCTTCTCTACTCACGTTTTTTTACCCGCGCCCTGAAGGAATGCGGCTATCTGAACGTGCCCGAGCCCTTCGCGGGCTTGATGACCCAGGGCATGATCTGCCACGAGACCTACAAGGATGGCGATGGCCATTGGCTTTTCCCAACCGAGGTCGAACGCAAGGCGGATGGCGCGCTGGCCAGGATCAAGGATGGCGCGGCCGTAACTTCGGGCCGCTCCGAGAAAATGAGCAAGTCGAAGAAGAACGTCGTCGATCCCGAGATCATCATTCAGACCTACGGCGCCGACACGGCCCGCTTATTCATGCTGTCGGACAGCCCGCCGGATCGCGATCTTGATTGGACGGAATCGGGCATCGATGGCGCTTGGCGCTATGTGAACCGGCTGTGGCGCATGATCGACGAGCCTTGCGTCGAGATCGCGCCCATGAATTCGCCAATGCCGGAGTTGGACGACAGCGGCAGGAAGTTGTGGAGCCTGGTCCATAAAACCATCGCCGCCGTCACCGAGGACCTGGACAAGTTTCACTTCAACAAGGCCGTGGCCCGCATTCGCGAGCTGACCAATGCGCTTGGAGATTTGAAACCAGGCCAAGCCGGGGCTGGCTGGCTGATGCGCCAAGGGCTAGAAACGGCTCTGGTGCTGATCAATCCCATGACGCCGCATCTGGCGGAAGCCTTGTGGCAAAAACTTGGGCACGCCAAGATGCTGGTGGACACGGCCTGGCCGAAGGCGGATCCTGCCTTGTTGACCGACGACAGCGTCAAGCTGGCCGTGCAGGTGAACGGTAAATTGCGCGGCGACATCGAATTGCCTCGCGACGCCAGTCAGGAGCAGGCGGAAGCGGCGGCGCTGGCGCATCCCAATGTTCAGCTGGCCATCGGCGGCAAGGCTGTGCGCAAAATCATTCTCGTGCCAAACCGGATCGTCAATGTCGTCATCTAGAAAAGTCCTGTTTCCGATTGCGCTGTTGGCCATGCTGGCTCTTTCGGCCTGCGGCTTCCAGCCTTTGCATGGCGGCAAGGGCAAGCAATCGGCGACTGTGCCCGAAATGGCTCATATCAAGATTCTGACGATTGCCGACCGCAGCGGCCAGCTGGTGCGCAATGCGCTGCTGGATCGCTTGACCCCCACGGGTCAACCGGAGAAGCCCGTTTATACTTTGACGGTGAAGCTTTCCGAATCCAAACAGTCGCTGGGAATTTTAAAAGATGAAACAGCCAGCCGGGCGAATTACACCCTGAACGCAGGATTCGCTTTGGCAAACAAAGATGGAGCTACTTTGTACAGCAGTTCGACCTCGTCACAGGCCAGCTACAATATTCTGACCGAACATTACGCTTCCACGGCTTCGGAAAAGAATGCCCGCGACAGAACGGCCGAGGAAGTGGCTGACGCCATCGCCATGCAGCTGGCCGCTTATTTCTCGCGGTCTCGCGTTGCGAAAGAGCAGGCCAAATGAAGATCCAGGCCGGGCGCGCCGATGGTTTCGTTGCCCGCCCGCCCCCTGATTGCCGGGCGATTTTGTTGTATGGACCTGATGCCGGGCTGGTGCGTGAGCGCCTGACCATCGCCACCAAAGCAATTGCCGACGACGTCTCTGACCCTTTTCGCGTGGCTGACTTGTCGCCCTCCCTTCTGAAGGACGACCCGGCCCGGCTGCGTGACGAGGCCGCCGCCCTGTCGCTGACCGGCGGGCAACGCGTGGTGCGCGTCTTGAATGCCCCGGATTCCCTGGCCGGTCTGCTGGGAGATTTCCTGGCCAAGCCAATCGGCGATGCCCTGATTTTGATCACTGCCGGCGAGTTGGGTCCGAAATCACCCCTGCGCAAATTGTTCGAAGACGAGCCAGCCGGGGCCGCCATCGCCTGCTATGCCGACGAGGGCCAGGGGCTTGATGGGCTGATCACCCAGCATTTGGCCAAGCAGAATTTGCGAATCAACCCCGACGCCTTGCAAGTTCTTGCCGCAAGGCTGGGGGCCGACCGTTTGATGGTGCGCAGCGAGTTGGACAAACTGGCGCTGTATGTTGGCAACGCTGGCGCGGTCACGCTCACCGATATCCAGGAATGTATGGGCGACGGTGCCGAGGCGACCCAGGACGAATTGGCGATGGCCGTCATGTCGGGCAGGCAGGCCGAGGCGCAAACCGCCCTCGAAAGATTATTGCGCGAAGGCACGGCCGCGGTGGGAATTTTACGCTCGGTCGGGCGCCATGTGCAGCGCCTTCATTTGGCATCCGGTCATGTTCGCAAGGGCAAGTCGCCGGATCAGGCGATCGACTCCCTGCGCCCCCCGGTCTTCTTTAAGCACAAATCCAACATGGCCAGCCAACTGCGCGGCTGGTCGCCCGAGCGTCTCGCCCAGGCCATGGAGATGCTGGTGCAAGCCGAGCTGGATTGCAAAACCACCGGCATGCCGGCGGACGCGGTCTGCGGGCGCGTCCTGATGCAGATTACGCGCGCCGCTCCCCAGCCCCGTTCGCCTGCTCCTCGTCGGGCAGGATAAGATCGCCCAGCTCCAAAATCTCTTCGCCCTCGCCCGCGAGCAGATCGGTTTCCGCGACTTGCTGATCGACGTTCCCAGCAAAATCCAGCGACTCTTCTTCACCCTTGCCCGGGCGACGCTCTTCCTTGGGCGAGCTTAAACGGTGCAGCACGTCGTCAAGCTGCTCAAGCGACTTATAATGAATCACCAGTTCGCCGCCATCGCCGCGAAATTTGATGTTCACCTTCAAACCCAGCAAATTCGACAAATCGCGCTCGAGCGCCAGAGTGTCGGCGTCATGTTCCTCGCCCGTCCCCTTGGCTGTGGCGGAAGCGGAACCTGCCCTGACCGGCTTGCCGCCCTCGGCCTGCGCCAGCTTCTCAGTTTGGCGGACGCTTAAACCCTTGGCGACGACTTTCTCGGCCAGTTCCTCGGCATTGGGCGCGCCAAGCAGTGCGCGGGCATGCCCCGCCGAAAGCGTTCCTTCCTCAACCAATGTCCTAACAAGCGCCGGTAACGTCAAGAGACGCAAAGTATTTGCCACATGGCTTCGACTTTTACCGACTACCTTGGCCAAGTCTTCCTGCGTGTGCCGGAATTCCTCCATCAGTCGCTTATAGCCCTCGGCCTCCTCGATGGCAGACAGATCCTGGCGCTGCAAATTCTCGACCAGAGCGACTTCCAACGCTTCCTTGTCGGAAAATTCGCGAACGATGACGGGAACATCATGCAGCTTCGCCATCTGAGCGGCACGCCAACGTCGCTCGCCCGCGATTATTTCGAAACTGTTACGTTCATCCGGGTGACGCCGCACCAAAATAGGCTGCAGGATGCCCTTGGCACGCACCGACTCAACCAGCTCCTGGAACTTGTCGTCGTCAAAGTTATGCCGCGGCTGGAACTTTCCCGGCCTTAGGAATTCGACTGGCACGTTCTTCGAAGAGCGCAGCTTGTCAAGTTCGCCCAAATCGGCGGCAGGCTCGTCGTCGCCCAACAGCGACGACAGGCCGCGTCCCAGATTGCGCTTTTTATGTTCGACGTCTGCTGGACTCATGCCGCCAAATCCCGCTCACGGCGAAGCACTTCGCCCGCCAAATGCAGATAGGCTTCGGAGCCGGGGCACTTCATGTCATAGACAATCACCGGCTTGCCGTGCGACGGCGCTTCCGAAACGCGGACATTGCGCGGGATGACGGTCTTATAAACGATGTCGCCGAAATGGCCGCGAACGTCCGAGGCCACCATGTCGGAGAGGTTGTTTCGCTTATCAAACATCGTCAGCACGATGCCTTGGATTTCCAACTCGGGATTCAAAGCCTTCTTAACGCGCTCGATGGTACGCACCAGATGGCTGATACCTTCCAGGGCAAAGAACTCGCATTGCAGGGGAACCATCACGGCATGCGTGGCGACAAGACCATTCAAGGTCAGCAGGCCCAGCGAGGGCGGGCAGTCGATCAGCACGTAGTCGTAATGACTTAGGTCGCCGCTGGCCAGCGCATCACGCAGACGGAATTCACGCCGCTCCAGATCGACCATCTCAATCTCGGCGCCCGACAGATCGACGCCAGCCGGGATGATATCCAGACCAGGGATCAGTGTTGGGATAATGGCCTCGCGGATGGGGGCCTCACCAATCAAGATATGGTAGGCGTTGACGCGTCGGTTATGACGCTGAATGCCCAGGCCGGTGCTGGCATTGCCCTGAGGATCAAGGTCGAAAATCAGAACCCGCTTTTTCACCGCCGCCATGGCCGTCGCCAGATTGATCGTGGTGGTTGTCTTTCCCACCCCGCCCTTCTGGTTGGCGATTGCTATAACCCTCGGTTTTTGTTCAGTTTTTTCCAGGTTGAGCTGGTTCAGATCGGTCAGTTTTTCCACGGCGCACCTCGCTAATTTTGAGGATCGCACCCTCCGGATCAGTCCGGCTGGGGATGCTCTCTGCGCGCATCATCCATTTTTTTTCTGCGCTCGTCAATTCCTCTTGCCACGATTTTCCCTTCAGGAAGAGGCACTGACCCCCTATATCTAGGAAAGGGTAAGCAAATTCAAGCAGATGGTCGAGTGAAGAAAGTGCGCGCGAGGTGACAAAATCTACCGAAAACGGGGTCAGTTTCTCTATTCGGACAGCATGAAGATGGATATTTGCCCCGGTCAGCCTCCCCGCCTCGCGCATGAAGGCCACTTTTCGCTGATCACTCTCGACCAGGTGAACCTCCAGCCTCTCCCCCATGATGGCTAGGATGAGACCGGGGAATCCCGCCCCGCTTCCTAGGTCGAGTATCTTGCTCCCTGGCTTGGTGTGCGGCAGGAGCTGTGCGCTATCCTGGATATGCCTCCGCCAGACATCTTCCAGGCTCTTGGGGCTGACCAGATTTATCCTGGCCTGCCATCGAATCAGCTCGCTGACGAAACAGTCAAGGCGCCGGATTGTTTCACGTGAAACATGCTCACAGGCAGCGAACTCGTCAGCGGTCATGATTCTCATTACAAGGTCTCCGATGTTTCACGTGAAACATATGGGCGCTTCGTGACATGCGCCAGTAGCGCGATAATCGCCGCCGGTGTGATGCCGGGAATTCTGCCCGCCGCCCCCAAAGAGGTTGGGCGAACCGCTTTCAACTTGGCTCGCACCTCATTCGAAAGACCACCAACGGCATCGTAGTCCAAATCACTTGGCAGCTTCTTCTCCTCTTCACTCCGATAAGAGTCGACATCTCTCTGCTGACGGGACAGATAGCCTTGATAGCGCCCCTCAATTTCAAGGCTCTCTCTGGCGGCACCCCCAATCCCTCCTAACTCAGGCCAGATAGCCGACAGCCGCTCGAGCGAAACGTCAGGATAGGATAGAAGGTCGAAAGCTGACCTTGCTTGTCCGTCCAGTCGGACCTGAAGACCTGCTTCCACTAAGCTGGTTGGGCTTGCCGTCAACTTCGTTAAAAGAGTCTTACCCTGATCGTAATCAGCGCGACGAGCGGTAAAAGATGTACGGCGCTCGGAGCCGACACAGCCGATTGCCAAGCCCCTCTCAGTCAAACGAAGGTCTGCATTGTCGTTGCGCAGGAGCAGGCGATACTCCGCCCGCGAGGTGAACATGCGATAGGGTTCGTTGGTGCCCAGGGTTGTCAGGTCATCGATCATCACGCCCATATAGGCCTCTGAGCGATCCAAAATGAACGGGGGGCGTCCCGCTACAGCTAGTGCAGCATTGATACCTGCCCACAATCCCTGGGCCGCTGCCTCCTCATAGCCCGTTGTCCCATTAATCTGGCCCGCAAAGAACAGACGCTTGAGCCGCTTTGTCTCCAAACTCGGCCATAATTCCCTAGGATCGACGAAGTCATACTCAATGGCATAGCCGGGCCGAAGGATCTCTGCTCTCTCCAATCCCGGAATAGACGCGATCATTTGGGCCTGAACATCCTCGGGCAGAGAGGTCGAAATGCCGTTCGGATAGACCGTGTCGTCATCCAAACCCTCCGGTTCAAGGAAGATTTGATGGGCCTGACGGTCGGAAAATCGCACCACCTTATCCTCTATCGAGGGGCAATATCTTGGTCCCACACCCTGAATCTGGCCACTGAACATCGGTGCCCGATGTAGGTTGTCCTGGATGATTTGATGGGTTTCTGGGGTGGTGTGCGTAATGCCACACCAGATTTGGGGGGTCGAAATGGCTCTAGTCAGACTGGAAAAGGGGGTCGGCACCTCGTCGCCATACTGTTTCTCCAATCTGTCCCAATCGATGCTGCGTCCATTCAGCCTGGCGGGGGTTCCGGTCTTCAGACGGCCCATGGGAAAACCGATCCGACGCAAACTATCAGACAGGCCCAGGCTAGGTGAATCGCCAAATCGCCCGGCCTGGAAAGTCACTTCCCCAACATGGATAAGGCCGGACAGGAAGGTTCCGGTGGTCAAAATCACAGCCTCAGCCGAGAATTGCCGACCATCGGCCATAACTACGCCTGCTGCCCGTTCGTTACCCTCCGTCACCAGATCCTCGACAGAACCGATTTCTATATGTAGATGAGCCGTCTGACGCAGCGCCGTCTGCATGGCCTGCCGATAGAGCTTGCGGTCTGCCTGAGCGCGAAGCCCCTGAACCGCTGGTCCCTTGCTTCGATTGAGCATGCGAAACTGGATGCCCGCCCGGTCAATAACCCGTCCCATAACCCCATCCAGGGCATCGATCTCGCGGACAAGGTGCCCCTTGCCCAAGCCGCCAATGGCTGGGTTACAAGACATCTCACCGATGGTTTCCATTCTTTGGGTAATTAGAAGCGTCTTGGCGCCCATGCGGGCCGCTGCCGCCGCCGCCTCGCAACCGGCATGACCGGCCCCGATCACAATCACGTCCCAGTCATTTCTCATAGCTATTTACCAATGCAGAATTCACCAAAGATCAAATCAAGCAACTCCTCTACCCCGACCCGTCCGGCAATGCGCCCAAGCGATTGGGCGGCCAGACGCAGCTCCTCCCCGGCGAGGTCAGCCGAGGGGGCGGTCATATAACGTTGGAGGGCAGATAGGGATTCCTCGATCGCCTGGCGATGGCGCAGCCGAGTGATCAGAACCGACTCACCCAGTCCAAACATTTCGCCGACACGCTGCTCGATGAGGGACAGTAGAGCATCCAATCCCTCGCCGGTCTGAACCGACAGGCCCAGACGCCCACCCAGGTCTATATCCGCCACTCGATCGATCCGGCTAACCACCTCGATGGCTCGCTCGTCCAATTGGCCTAGGCTGGATATATCCCTCTCCGGCCAGACCGAAGCATCGAACAGAACCAGCTTCAGATCGGCGGTCTCGGCCCTGGCCAAAGCGCGGCGAATGCCCTCCGCCTCGATCCCCTCCTCTGCCTCGCGCAAACCGGCTGTATCAAGCAAGGTGACGGGATAGCCGCCCAGATCGAGATGCACTTCCAGCACGTCACGGGTGGTTCCGGCATGTTCCGAGACGATGGCGACGTCTCGTCCGGCCAGCGCATTCATCAGGCTCGACTTCCCGGCATTCGGCGCCCCCAGAATGGCGACCACAATCCCTTCCCGCAGCCGTTCGCCACTGCGCCGGTACTCAAGATATGGGGTAATATCACCAATCAAATCCGCTACAATTTGGGTTATATCGCCGCTCAGCCCATCTGGCAGCTCCTCGTCGGGGAAATCGATCATGGCTTCCTGACGCGCCAGGGCCGAAACCAACCGCTCTCGCCAGGCTTCAACCTCCTTCGAAAGCGCGCCGCCCTCCTGCCTGAGGGCCTGACGACGCTGACATGCCGTTTCGGAATCGATCAGATCGGCCAGCGCCTCGACCTGGGTCAGGTCCAGCTTACCATTCTCGAAGGCGCGTCTGGCGAAATCGCCCGGCCCCGCCGGTCTCATCCCCAGAGCCAACAGCGCCTTCGATACTCCCTCGACCACCGCCCGCCCGCCATGAAGATGGAACTCGACCATGTCCTCGCCGGTAAAACTGGCCGGGGCGGGGAACCACAGAATCAGGGCATGATCCAATGATTCGGACTCATAACGAAGATGGGCCAGGGTGGCGCGCCTTGCTTTGGGCAGCGTTCCAGCGATAGAAGCGCAAACGGGACCGCAAAGCGGTCCCGTGGCGCGGATCACAGCGATTCCGGAACGACCGGGTGCCGTGGACAGGGCAAAAAGAGTTTGGGTCACTGTCGCGTCAGGCGGGCACCATCAGGCGCTTGACCCGCTCGCCCTTGGCCAGATGCGACTTCAGAACCTCTTCCACATCTTCCTTGGTCTTCACCGTGTACCAAACGCCCTCGGGATAGATCACCAGGGCGGGCTTCTTGTCGCAGCGGCCCAGACAGCCGGAAGCCGCAACGCGGGCATCCTCAATCCCCAGCTCTTTGAAGGTCTGGCGCAGATGGTCGGCCAATTCCTGCGCCCCCTCCTCGCCACACGACCCCCAGGGATTGCCGGGCGGCCGCTTGTTGGTGCACATGAACAGATGCGCCCGATAGAAGGGGGGCGGGTCATCGGGAAGACGGGTCATCGACTATTTCTCCTTGCTGTTCGGAAAACCGGCGCCAAATTGCGACCAGAACATTTTTTGCATCTGCTCCATACCCTGGATGCCGGCGGGCATCCAGATCTTCATCATCGTATCGGGGTCCATGGCCGACAAGGCTTGCTTCATCCTTTCCTCGACCTGACGCATCATGGCTTCCTGCATGGGCTGCACGTCGGGCAGGCCCAGAAAGGTTCGGGCCTCTTCGGGCGTACATTCGACATCGACGGTAAATTTCATGGCCCTCTCCAATCCAAGCGCTTTGCCCTTGCAGGGACAGTTCTTTCCACCAACCTAATCATGAGCCATCCTTTGTGCAACAGCCCCAGGTGAAACGATGAACCGGCTGCATCTTGAAACCAGCCCCTATCTTTTGCAGCACAAGGACAATCCAGTCCATTGGCGGGCCTGGAATCCCGAGGCGTTCGAGGAATCGAAGCGCCTGAATCGTCCCATCTTGCTGTCGGTCGGCTATGCGGCCTGTCATTGGTGCCATGTCATGGCCCATGAAAGTTTCGAGAATGACGAAATCGCCAAATTGATCAATCAGCACTTTATTCCCGTAAAGGTTGATCGCGAAGAACGCCCCGACGTCGATCTGATCTATCAGCAATCCCTGTCCTTGACCGGCCAGCATGGCGGTTGGCCCTTGACCATGTTCCTGACCCCCGAAGGCGACAGTTTCTGGGGCGGCACCTATTTTCCGCCCTTCGCCAATTTCGGCCGTCCAGGCTTCGCCGATGTTCTGCTCAGCATTTCCAAACATTGGCAGGAATCACCGGGCCAGGTCCGGCACAACGCCATGCAAGTCAGGGCGGCCCTGCAATCGCTGGCACTGCTGGGACAGGCGGGCGCGGGACAGGAATGCAGCCAGGCCTTTCAGGATTTCGCCGCCAGCCAACTGCTGCAAGACATCGACCCGGAATTCGGCGGCTTTCAGGGAGCGCCGAAATTTCCCCAAATTCCCAGCCTGATGTTTCTGTGGCGGGGCTGGCGCAGAACGGGTTCCAAGCCCATGCGCCGCGCGGTGCTGAACACGCTGGACTCCATGATCAAGGGCGGCATCCACGATCATGTCGGCGGCGGCTTTGCCCGCTACGCCACCGATCACCGTTGGCTGGTGCCGCATTTCGAAAAGATGCTTTACGACAATGCCCAGATTTTGGAACTGCTGGCCCTGGTCTGGCCCGAAAACAAGAAGCTGCCCTATCTGATGGCGGCGGAAGGAATCGTCGGCTGGCTGGCTCGCGAGATGAAAGGCCCCCAAGGCGGCTTGTGCGCCTCGCTTGACGCCGACAGCGAAGGCGAGGAAGGGCTTTACTACACCTGGACTCAAGACGAGATCGAACAGGTCCTGGGCAATCTGGCTCCCACTTTCATGAAGGCGCATGGCGTACATGCCGACGGCAATTGGGAGAATGGGCGCAACATCCTGAACCGTTTGACTGCGCAAGATGATTGGGACGATTCCTTCGCTCCCGATCTGCAATTGCTGCTGAAGGCGCGCCAATCGCGCACGCCGCCAGGACGCGACGACAAGATTCTGGCCGACTGGAACGGCATGGCCATCGCCGCCATGGCGCGCGCCGGTTGGGTCTTCGACCGGGCCGATTGGGTGGTGGCGGCTAGAGACGCCTATCGCTTCGTGCTGACCCACATGACCAAGGACGGCTGTCTTTATCATTCCTGGTGCGCGGGCAAGGCGGGAACGCCGGGGATTTTGGACGATTATGCCCAAATGGCCAGGGCGGCTTTGTTCATTCACGAAATCACCGGCGAAGAGGCCTTCCTCAGCCATGCCCAGGTCTGGGCGGAATCGGCGATAACCCATCACTGGGACGAGGAAGGCGGCGGCTTCTTCCTGACGGCGGCAAACAGTTGCGATCTTCCGGTGCGGGCCAAGCCCTTTCACGACAACGCCACCCCCGCGGGCAATGGCGTGATGGCCGAGGTGATGGCCAGGCTTTACCATCTGACCGGCGAAAGCCAATGGTTCGAGCGTTGCCAAGCCACGCTGCAGGCCTTTTCTGGCGCTTATGAACGCCAGTTCCAGGGCATGACCAGCCTGCTGGGAGCGGCCGGGCATCTGGACGGCGGCATGCTGGTCAGCGTGCATGGCGGTTTGCACGCCAAGGATACCGACCTGCTGATCGGCGCAGTTCTCGACCTGTCCTTGCCCGACCGCATCTTGCGTTTCCTTGAGCAAGATGAGGGTCCCGCCTATGCCACCGTCTGCCGTGATCAGGTTTGTTCGGCCCCCATCTTCGATGCAGACGCGTTGCGAAGCGAACTGCTTTCGGGTTACGCTTGACCCATGGCCCAGCTTTCATTTCACTCTCCGATTGGCGATCTGACCTTAAGCGAGGAAGAGGGACGCATCGTCTCGCTGGATTGGGGTTGGGCGCGCGACCAGCAGGCCACGCCGCTTCTGAATCAGGCCAGGGACCAAGTGCAGGATTATCTGGCGGGCAAGCGCAAGGATTTCGATCTGCCGCTTGATCCCATGGGCACCGATTTTCAAAAGCGGGTCTGGAAGGCGATGGTCGCCATCGGCTATGGCAAGACCAAAAGCTATGGCGAGATCGCGGTCAAACTGAAATCGTCGCCCCGCGCCGTCGGCACCGCTTGCGGGCGCAATCCCATTCCTTTGATCATCCCCTGCCATCGCGTGCTGGGCGCCAAGGGCGCATTGGGCGGTTATTCAGGCGAAGGCGGCACCGACACCAAACGCTGGCTTTTGAATTTGGAAGGATTGACGGCATGACCAAGGCGATCCGCATCCACGAACATGGCGGCCCCGACGTGCTGCGCTGGGAAGAGATCGAGGTCGGCACACCCGGCCCCGGCCAAGCGCGCATCCGCCATCATGCGGTGGGGCTTAATTATATCGACACCTATCACCGCACCGGTCTTTACCCGCCCGGCCCGCTGCCTTGCGTGCTGGGCATGGAAGGGGCTGGCGAAGTGACGGCGCTGGGCGACGGCGTGGCCGATTTGAAAATCGGCGATCGCGTGGCCTATGCGATGGCTCCCTGCGGCTCCTATGCCGAAGAACGCCTGTATCCGGCCGAGCGTCTGGTCAAACTGCCAGACGCCATCTCGTATCAGCAAGCCGGGGCCATGATGCTGCAAGGCATGACGGCGGAATATCTTGTACGGCGCACCTATCCGGTGAAAGCTGGCGAGGCCATTCTGGTTCATGCGGCGGCGGGCGGCGTTGGCCTTATCTTGTGCCAATGGGCCAAACATATCGGCGCCACTGTGATCGGCACCGTGGGGTCCGAGGCCAAGGCCGAATTGGCCAGGGCGCATGGCTGCGACCATCCCATTCTGTACGCCAAGGAAGATTTCCAAAAGCGCGTCCGCGACCTGACCGACGGAAAAGGCGTGCGCGTGGTTTATGACGGCATCGGCAAGGACACGTTCGATGCCTCGCTCGATTGTCTGGGCCTGCGCGGCATGATGGTGACGTTCGGCAATGCGTCGGGACCGGTGCCGCCGCTCGATCTATTAAAGCTGTCGGCCAAGGGCGGCCTGTTCGTCACCCGCCCCTCGCTGGCCAATTACACCGCCACGCGCGACGAATTGCTGGGCAGCGCCAACGCCCTGTTCGACATGGTGGGCAAGGGCGCGGTGAAGATTGAGATCAACCAGACCTATGCGCTGAAGGACGCCGCCAAGGCGCATCGCGATCTGGAAGCCAGGAAGACGACCGGTTCCACCATTCTGATTCCGTGATCCGCATGGATCGCAAACAGCATTGGGAAAAAGTTTACCAAACGAAATCCGCCGAGACCGTCAGCTGGTTCCAGCCGCAGGCCCAAACCTCGCTGCGCCTGATCCAGAACACGGGCGCTGAGAAGACGGCTTCGATCATCGATGTCGGCGGCGGCGCCTCGACGCTGGTTGATGGATTGTTAGACGACGGCTATCTCGATGTGTCGGTGCTGGATCTGTCGGGTGAAGCGCTGTCGGTGGCCAAAAAAAGACTGGGCAAAAAGGCGAAGCGCGTGACCTGGATCGAAGGCGACATTACGAACGCGCCGCTGCCTCGCCACCGATACGACATCTGGCACGACAGGGCGGTCTTTCATTTCCTGACCGAGCTGAAAGATCGCCAGGCCTATGTGGACCAAGTGCTAAAGTCGGTCAGGCCGGGCGGTCATGTCATCGTGGCGTCATTTGCCGAAGACGGACCCGAAAAATGCAGCGGTCTGGACGTGGTGCGCTACAGCCCCGATGGTTTGCATTCGCAATTCGGCGGCGCATTTCGCCTGCTCGGTCACGAACGCGAAACGCACCGAACGCCCGCTGGCAAGGAACAGCTGTTCGTCTATTGCTATTGCCGGATGGAAAATAATTAAGAACCCGCCTGTTCGGGCGTCATGCCGACCGGCAACAACAACCAGTAACGGCCCGCTTCCTTCTGCCGCCCCGCCTTTTCGAAGGCGGGCTTTCCGGTTCCAAAAAAGATGTCGCCGCGCACGGCGCCCTTGATGGCCGATCCCGTATCCTGGGCCAGCATCAAGCGCTGATAGGTTTGGCCACCCGCCAGTTTCGTCGCCAACCAGACAGGCGCGCCCAAGGGCAGAAGCGTATTGTCGATGGCCAGCGAGCGCTCCGGCGTCAGCGCCACGCCCAGGGAACCGACCGGCCCCTCGCCCTCGACCTTGCGGAAAAAGATGTATCGCGGATTCTCGGCCATCAGACGCCGCCCCTCGGCCTGATTGGCGCGCAGCCAGCGTTCGATGGCGGGCATGGTGGAATCCTCGCCCGGTCGGATCTTGCCCTTTTCCTTCAAGATGGCCCCGATACCCTTGAAGGCATGACCGTTCGATCCGGCGAACCCGGCGCGCATCACGCTGCCGTCATCCATCTGCAGGCGGCCCGATCCTTGGATGGACAGAATATGCGCATCCACCGCATCGGCCCAGGCCAGGACCGGGGCCTTGCCGTTCAAGACGCCGCTTTCGATTTCGGCGCGGCTGAAATAGGGAATCATCTTGCGCTGCTCGACGCGCCCATCGATCCGCCTGCCCTTTAGGCTATTGTCGAACAAGGCAAGATCAGCCGTCACCAAATCGGGGGGCGGCCCCAACAGCGGCACCTGATGGGCGGACGTCTGATGGCGGGTGACGGGAAATTCCGCCTCATAATAGCCGGTAAACAGGCCATCGGGATTGCCCCCGCCCGCCTGCACGCGCCAGGGACGGAATTGTCCTTCCAGAAAATTCCTGATGATGGCCGGATCGCCAGAAAGGTTTTGCGCTGTCTTGCAAGAAGCCGCCCAGCCGGGCTTGCTTTTCAGCTTAAGACAAGATTTTTGAAAGGCGGGCAAAACGCCTGCAAAAGCGTCGCTTCCCCAGCCCGGCAGATCGGAAAATTGGGCGGGCACGATCTCAAGACCCGTGGTCGGGCGGGCGGGGGGCGATGGTTCGGGCGGCACGCCCGTCCTGGGCGCGCAGGCAGCCAGCAACAACAACAGGAGGGCCGCTAGGAACCTCATTCCGGAGATTGGGTCTCGGCCAGGAACCAGTTGGGATCGCGCGAACGGGTATCGCGGGTGAAGGTCCAGATATCGACGACGCGCTCGACCTTGGTTGGATCGCCATCGATCACAGCGCCGGACTTGTCCTTCAGGGCGTTCACCTGCTCGCTGACGAAGCGAACGGTGACATGGGCCTGGGTTCCGTCAAGCCGGGCATTGTCGACCGTGCTGCTGATCACGCCCACCAGTTCGCTGACCAGCGTTTGGCCTTCCTTGGCCCTGGCCTCGATGGCGGACGAGAAATCCTTGAAGACATGCGGGGCCAGCAGGGTTTTCAGGGTTTTGCCGTCACCCTTGGCATAGGCGGTGACAATCATATCGAACGCGCCCTTGGCCCCTTCCAGGAAGGACTTGGGATCGAAAGAAGGATCGGCCTTATGAATGGCCTCAAGCCCCAATCCGGCGGCGCCAAAGGCTTCGAAATCGATGGGCGGTTTGACGGGCGGCTTGGCGGCGGCTTCCTCGAACTCGGCCTCACGCACGTCGGCGGGCTGGCTTTGGCCAGGAAAACGCACGACCTTGCCTTCGTCGGGTTCGCTGGGGCGGGGCGAATAGGGATCGGTGGGCGGCTTTTCCTCGCCATTGCGCTGGCCCAGCACGCTTCGCAGGCGCAAAGCCAGAAAAACCGCGATCAATCCAAAAATCAGAATATCGAAATAATGCATGTCCATCAGCCCTCGGACGCCGGGCGCGCCAATTTCGTTCACACTCTAGATAAGCCTGTCATGGTCCCAGGGCAAGGGCTAAACCATTCGCCGGGCTTGAGACTTGCCCCGCTTCGTGCTAGCCCTTGGAAAGAATTGAAGGAGACCCAGAAATGACCGATGCCCCGGCCCAGCCGCCCAGCGCCACTCCCGACCATCCGCCCGCTCACGGCCAGCCCCCGATCGTCATCAATACCCAATATATCCGGGATTTGTCTTTCGAAGTGCCGGGCGCTCCCGAAGTCTTCCGCCAGCAGGGCGAGGGCCAGGAAATTCCCATCGGCATCGAGGTGCAGACCCGCCATCTCGAAGCCAACATGTTCGAAGTCGTGCTGCATATGCGCGTCGAGGCCAAGAACCAGACCCGCCAGCTTTTCATGCTGGAAATCGCCTATGGCGCGCTTTGCACCATCAATGTCCCCGAGCAGCATCTGCAGCCGGTGCTGCTGGTCGAAGTGCCGCGCCTGCTGTTCCCCTTCGTGCGCTCGCTGATCGCCGACCTGACCCGCGACGGCGGCTTCCCGCCCCTGCTGGTCACGCCCATCGATTTCGCCGAACTCTATCGCCAGCGCCTGGCCCAGATGCAGGCCCAACAAGCCCAGCAGGCCCAGGCCCAGACGCCGCCCGAAGGGGCTGCGATCAACTAAGGTCGGCCAGCCACATTGGGTTCTTGATTTTGGAAAGCGCCTTCGCATGCGCCTCCAGCTCGTCGGGGCTGGGCGCGTGGGGCCTGGCTTCCCGCTTCACCGCCTCAACCAGAACGACCGAGCCTTGCTGCTGCGCTGCCGCAGCGCCCAGCCCCAATAATTCAAGCCCCGGCTGACGGCCGCCGATCAGTTCCAGATACACTTCGGCCAGCAACTGGGAGTCGAGCAAAGCGCCATGCTTGTCGCGGGCCGACAGATCGATGCCGAACCGCTTGCACAACGCATCCAGATTCACCTGGGCGCCCGGAAAGCGACGTCTGGCCATGGGAATGGTGTCGGTGACCCGGCTCATGGGAATGGGCGGAAAGCCCAAGCGGCCCAATTCGTGATTGAGGAAACCCATGTCGAACGAGGCGTTATGGGCCACCAGCTGGGCGTCGCCCAGAAAATCCAGAAAATCAGCCACCACTTCGGCAAAGGTGGGGTGGTTGATCAGGAATTCGCGGGTCAGCCCATGCACGCGCACCACCTCGTCGGGCACGTCGCGCTCGGGATTCAGATAACGGTGAAAATGATTGCCCGTCGGCAGGTGATTGAACAATTCGACGCAGCCGATCTCGACGATGCGATGGCCCGAATTGGGATCAAGACCGGTGGTTTCCGTATCGAAAACGATCTCGCGCAAAATCAATCCTCTCGAAGGGTCGATACGATGGCCCGAATGCGTCTGAAGGTATGCAACTTTCCCTGCCCTGTTTTCAAGACCCAGGTGGCGCGGCGCATCTTTTCATGCTCGGGCATTTGGCGAGCGCGGATGTTCTGGAATTTTTCCGCCGTCATGCCAGGACGCTTCAAAACGCGGCTTCTTTGCATGAACAAAGGGGCCGTGACCACCGCCACCGCATCGCATCGCTCGTCGCCGCCGGTTTCGAACAAGAGCGGAATGTCGAGCACGGCCAATTTACAGCGCCTCGCCCTGGCCCGTTTCAAGAAACGCTCTTCGGCCGCCCGCACCATCGGATGCAAAATAGCTTCCAGCCTCTTCAAAGCCGCATCGTCGCCGAAGACCAGAGCGCCCAGCTTCTGGCGGTCGATGCCGCCTTGCGCGTTCAACGAAGCGGGAAATTGCCTTGCGATGGCCGACGCCGCGCCGCCGCCCGGCGCCATCAGATCATGCACCGTTCGGTCGGCGTCGTGCACCGGACAGCCCAGGCGTCGGAACATGTTGGCCGCTGTGCTTTTGCCCATGCCGATCGATCCGGTCAGGCCCAAGACGAACATCAGCCATCCGCCAGCACATGGTTGCGTAATTCCTGGCTGATTTCGGGGGCCAGGCCGAACCAGGCGGCGAATCCGGGCCGCGCCTGATGCAACAGCATGCCCAGTCCATCGACGGTTTTGTTGCCGCGCGCCTTTGCCTCGGCCAGCAGCGCTGTTTCCAAGGGGGCGTAAACGATGTCGGTCACCAGGGCCGATTTGGGCAAATGGTCAAGGGCGATGTTCAAGATGGGTTGGCCGTTCATGCCCAGGCTGGTGGTGTTGACCAGCAGAGCGGCCCCCGCAAGCGCCTGGGCGCGCTCTTCCCAGGCGATCACCTTGGCCTGTCCATCAAGGCGCTGGGCCAGCGCGTGGGCCTTTTCGGGCGTGCGGTTCGCGATGCGTATTTCTGGGCAGCCATCCTCTTGCAGCGCGAAGGCGATGGCGGCCGCAGCGCCTCCCGCGCCCAATATGACGGCAGGGCCCTTGGCGCACGAAAAACCAGCAGAGGAATGGCGCAGATTTTCCAAAAATCCCAAACCGTCGGTGCAAGAACCGATCGACTTGCCCTGGCTGGTGAAAATGATGGTGTTGACGGCGCCGATGCGCATGGCCGTTGGGTCGACCTGATCGACCAGGCGCAAAGCCGCTTCCTTATGCGGCAAGGTCAGGTTGACGCCCACGAATCCCATGCGGGGCAGGGCCTTCAAGACCTCGCCCAGATGATCGGGATGCACCGGCAAAGGAACGTAAACTCCGTCGATCTTGTGCTTTTCCAGCCAGTAATTATGCAGCCTGGGCGATCTGGAATGTGAGACCGGCCAACCGATCACGCCAGCCAGTTTGGCGCTGCCGCTGATCGCTCTCATGCGGGCAAGACTCCTCTGTCGCGCAACTCCCGAAGCAAGGCCAGCAGGGGCAGGCCCTGAATGGTGAAAAGATCGCCTTTCACGGTTTCGAACAATTGCGCGCCCAATCCTTCAAGCCGGTAAGCGCCAACCGATTGCAGCGCCAAGTCGCCCTCGCGCTCAAGATAATTTGAGATGAAGTCGTCGGAAATCTCGCGCATGCGCAAGACCGCCTCCTCGACATGATGCCAAAGAACCGCTCCATCCTTGACCAGGGCGGCCGCGCTGATCAAGCGGTGTTTCCTGCCGCGAAGCGTTTTCAATTGGCTGGCCGCCGCCTGTCGGTCGATAGGCTTGTCGTAAAGCCGCCCCTCGCACTCCAGCAATTGGTCCGCCCCCAGAACCAGCTTGCCGGGATGGCGCTGGCTGACATCCTTGGCCTTGGCTTGGGCCAGAAAAATGGCCAGTCGTTCGAGAGAAAGCAGGGCTTGCTCGGATTTTATCCGGGCTTCGTCGATCCGGCTGGGTTCGGCCAAGACGTCCAATCCCGCATCGGCAAGCAGCCGCATCCGCGCTTGGCTTGCCGAGGCCAGGACAATCATGCCGCCTCGCCCTGGCGTTTGGCCAGCAATTGCAGAATGCTGGCCGAGGCTTCCTCGATCGAGCGGCGCGTCACGTCGATGACCGGCCAGCCATGCGCCGCAAACAGGCGCCTGGCCGACAGCACTTCCTCGCGCACCTTTTCTTCGTCAGCATAGTCGCTTTCTTCGTCGTGATCGAGCAAGCGCAGGCGATTCTTGCGAATGTCGGAGAGGCTGGACGGCTCGCGCGTCAAACCGACGATCAAAGCCTTCTTGGCTTGCAAAACTTCGTCGGGCAGCGGCATGCCGGGCACCAGGGGCACATTGGCCGCCTTGACGCCGCGATTGGCCAGATACATGCAAGTCGGGGTTTTCGAGGTGCGCGAAACGCCCAATAAGATAACGTCGGCTTTTTCAAGCCCGGCCATCAACTGCCCATCGTCATGGGCGATAGTGTAATGCATGGCGTCGATGCGCTTGAAATATTCGTCATCCAGAACATGCTGGCGGCCCGGCGATGGCTTGTCCATTTCATGATGAAGATAATCTTCCAAACCGGCCAGCACGGGGTTGAGAATGCCGATGCAGGGCAGCCCCAAGGCCCGGCAGCCTGTGGCCAGCCTCTCGCTGATGATCGGATCGACCAATGTATAAAGAACGATTCCCGGATGGTGGGAAATTCCCTGCAGCGCCCGGTCAACCTGTCCTTCGCTGCGAACCAGCCACCATTGATGCAAAGTGGATTGGATGGTTTCGAACTGGACCAGACAGGCTCTGGCAACGCTGGTGACCGTCTCGCCGGTGGCATCCGAGACCAGATGGAGATGAAAGTTTTTCATAAGCCGCTTGTGGATGGTTTCTGCGTTGCGTGGACAGGTCCGAACATATCCACAATCGCTTGCCGATGCCAGCGCCTATCCCGAATCCGCCCGACCTTGCATCCTCATGTGGGGCTTTTTGCCCCCGGTCCTTTGTCAGGATGGACAATCTGTTTTATCCCCGTCATTCACAGAGGGGTCAACTTGACGGCAAGAGAGGCAATAGCCAAGGTTTAGCAGCCTGTCTTCCCCGTCGGCCAGGACCTGAAAATTCCTGTCGATAAGCCGTGGATGACCGCTCCTCCCCGTTATCCACAGGCCCTACCTACAACAACTACCTTTTTACTTTTATATAAAGATTGTAGAGATAGGGGGTCATGGGGAAAACGGTGAGAGAAAGACCTTGAGCGACAAACTTCTGATTCGTGCCCTGAAGGGTGAGCGAACCCGCCCCACACCCTTCTGGCTGATGCGCCAGGCCGGGCGGTACTTGCCCGAATATCGGGTAATCCGCGCCAAAGCCAGAAACTTTCTGGATTTCTGCGCCAGCCCGGGCCTGACGGTCGAAGCCACGCTGCAGCCGCTTCGCCGCTACAACATGGATGCCGCGATCCTGTTTTCGGACATTCTGGTGGTGCCACACGCGCTGGGCCAGGAAGTCAGCTTCCAGGAAGGCGAGGGGCCAAAATTGAAAGCCCTGACCGGCAAGGACGACATCGCCCGTCTTAGCATCGAACAATTTCACGAACGGCTCGAGCCGTCCTACGAAACCTTGCGCCAACTGGTTTTCGCCATTCCGGAAAGCACGGCGCTGATCGGTTTCGCGGGCGCTCCTTGGACCGTGGCCACCTATATGATCGAGGGTGGGTCGTCGAAGGAATTCGTCAAGGCCAAGGGCTGGGCCTATCGCCAGACGGCTGATCTTGAACGTCTGATCGATCTGCTGACCGAAATGACGGCGGAATATCTCTTGATGCAGATTGCCGCCGGGGCTGAAGTGATTCAGCTTTTCGACAGTTGGGCCGGCGTGTTGCCGGAAGAGGAATTTCGCAAATGGTCGATCCGGCCCGCCCGCCAGATCGTGGAACGTCTGCGCGCCCGCTGTCCCAACGTACCCATCATCGGTTTTCCCAAGGGGGCCGGAGCGCTCTACGAGGCCTATGTCAAGGAAACGGGCGTCGATGCGGTCAGCCTGGACAGCACGGTGCCGCTTTCCTGGGCTGCCAAGACCTTGCAGCCGCATGCCGCCCTACAGGGCAATCTAGACAATGTGTTGCTGTTGGCCGGCGGCGAGGCGATGGAGCGCGAAACCAAGCGCATCATCAATACGCTGGGCGATGGCGGCTTCGTCTTCAATCTGGGGCATGGCATCTTGCAGCAAACGCCGCCGGAACATGTAGCCCGGCTGGCCGACATCATTCGCGAGGCCGGTTGATGCAGCAAAAAACGGCGGTCGTTCTGTTCAATCTGGGCGGACCCGACAGTCTTGCCGCGGTGCGGCCCTTTCTGTTCAATCTGTTTAGCGATCCGGCGATCATTGCAGCGCCCAGGCCCATTCGCTGGCTGCTGGCCAAATATATTTCCGCCAAGCGCGCCCCCGTGGCCCAGGACATTTATCGCCAGATCGGCGGGCGCTCGCCGCTTTTGG
Source organism: Alphaproteobacteria bacterium (assembly GCA_015231795.1). Taxonomy (NCBI): domain Bacteria; kingdom Pseudomonadati; phylum Pseudomonadota; class Alphaproteobacteria; species Alphaproteobacteria bacterium. The sequence continues at coordinate 349,109 of JADGAX010000002.1, forward strand.
AACAAACCCAGCGCCAAGCCTCTGCGCTGGAAGCCAGGCTGGGCAACGGCTATAAATGTTTCATCGCCATGCGCTATTGGCATCCTTTTACCGAGGAAGCCGTAGAGGCAGTTCGCCAATTCGCCCCCCAGCGCGTGGTCTTGCTGCCGCTCTATCCTCAATATTCCCACACCACCAGCGGCTCTTCCTTTGGCGCTTGGGCCAAGGCGGCTGCGGATCTGCCCGACCCTTATCGCATTTGCTGCTATCCGGAACTGCCGGGTCTGGCCCAGGCCTTCGCCGAAGGCCTGCATCAGGCCTTGATCGAAGCCTCTCGCTTCGGGCCGCCCAAAGTGCTGTTTTCGGCGCATGGCCTGCCCAAGAAACTGATCTTGAAGGGCGATCCTTATCAGCATCAGGTCGAACGCACGGCGGCGTCCATCAGGCGAGCGCTTGGCGAAAAAATCGACAGCCAAGTCTGCTATCAAAGCCGGGTCGGGCCTTTGGAATGGATCGGACCGGAAACAGTGACTGAGATCAAGGCGGCGGGGGCCGAAAGCAGGCCCGTGATCGTCGTGCCGCTGGCTTTCGTTTCCGAACATTCCGAAACGCTGGTCGAATTGGACATCGAATATCGGCATGTGGCCGAGGCGTCGGGATCGCCTTGTTATCTGCGCGTACCAACACCTTGCGACCATCCGGCCTTCATCGCCGATCTGGCCGAGTTGGCGCAGAACGCCAAGCCGGGCACCGAGCCGGGCGGCGCTGCCTGCGCCGGAACGGGTTTCACATGTCCGGGGGCGCATCTGTGATCGAGATGTCCGCAACCGCCTATCTGTGGCTGAAGGCTTGGCACGTCATTTCCTTCGCAGCCTGGATGGCCGGGCTTTTTTATCTGCCGCGCCTGTTCGTCTATCACAGCCAGACGCGGGTCGGCAGCGAGCAGTCGGAATTGTTCAAGGTGATGGAGCGCCGCCTTTATAAGGCGATCATGATGCCCGCCATGCTGGCGACCGTCGCTTTCGGCCTGCCCATGCTGCTGGCCTCCGATCACCTAACCCAGGGCTGGATGCATGCCAAGCTGCTGCTGGTGCTGGGACTGGTGGTCTTTCATTTCTACTGCGCTCGCTGGAAGAACGATTTCGCCGCCGATAAGAATCAACGCTCGCAGCGCTATTTTCGCATCGCCAACGAAATCCCCACCCTTCTGATGATCGGCATCGTCATTCTGGTGATTGTGAAACCTTTCTAACCCCCATTGACAGCAAGGCCCAGGCCAGCTACATCATAGCGCAACACAAGGGCACCCCCATTTGACGGGGCTTCGCCCCAGGCCCCGCCACGATCCATGGGGCGCGCTTCTCCCAGAAACAAACATCCTTCTTTGCCTTCCCTCCCCCCTTTCCATTCGGAATTTTCATGAATCTTCAGGAATTAAAAGCCAAAACGCCCGCCGAGCTGCTCGCCTTCGCCGAAGAGCTGCAAATCGAAAACGCCAGCGCCATGCGCAAGCAGGAGCTGATGTTCGCCATCCTGAAGACGCTGGCCGACAACGACACGCCGATCTATGGCAGCGGCGTTTTGGAAATCCTGCAAGACGGCTTCGGCTTTCTGCGTTCGCCCGAAGCCAATTACCTGCCTGGCCCCGACGACATTTACGTCAGCCCCAGCCAGACGCGCCGTTTCGGCCTGCGTACCGGCGACACGGTGGAAGGCCAGATCCGTTCGCCCAAGGACGGCGAGCGCTATTTCGCCATGCTCAAGGTCAATACGATCAATTTCGAGCCGCCCGAGAATGTGCGCCACCGCATCAACTTCGACAATCTGACGCCGCTTTATCCCGACCGCCGCTTGAAGCTTGAAGTGGATGATCCGACCAAGAAGGACAACACGTCGCGCGTCATCGACCTGATCTCGCCCTTGGGCATGGGCCAGCGCGCCCTGATCGTGGCGCCGCCGCGCACCGGCAAGACGGTGATGCTGCAAAATCTGGCGCACGCCATCGCCGCCAATCATCCGGAAGTTTATCTGATCGTGCTGCTGATCGACGAGCGCCCGGAAGAAGTGACCGACATGGCGCGTAGCGTGAAGGGCGAAGTGGTCAGCTCCACCTTCGATGAACCCGCCACCCGCCATGTGGCGGTGACCGAAATGGTTTTGGAGAAGGCCAAGCGATTGGTCGAACACAAGCGCGACGTGGTGATCTTGCTGGACTCGATCACGCGTCTGGCTCGCGCCTACAACACCGTGGTTCCCAGCTCGGGCAAGGTGCTGACCGGCGGCGTGGACGCCAATGCGCTGCAACGCCCCAAGCGCTTCTTCGGCGCAGCCCGCAACATCGAGGAAGGCGGTTCGCTCACCATCATCGCCACGGCGCTGATCGATACCGGGTCTCGCATGGACGAAGTGATCTTCGAAGAGTTCAAGGGTACGGGCAATTCGGAAATCATCCTGGATCGCAAACTGTCGGACAAGCGCACCTTCCCCGCCATCGACATCACCAAGTCGGGTACGCGCAAGGAAGAGCTGCTGGTCGACAAGGGCACGCTGTCGAAAATGTGGGTCCTGCGCCGTATCCTGATGCCGATGGGCGTGGTCGATTCCATGGAATTCCTGGTCGACAAGCTGAAGGGCACCAAGAACAACAACGACTTCTTCGACGCCATGAACAGCTGATCACGGTCAGCTTTCAGCCGCCAGCCGTCAGCGAAAAGCCCGGGGAAATCCCGGGCTTTTTGCCGTCTTACCGGTTTACCTGCTTGGAATCCTACCTTATTCTGGCCGCGGAGTAGGTATTTTCCGCAAGGGGGACAAACGAGATGAGTGAAGCCTTGGTACCGCCCCAAGAGGGCAAGACAGCCAATTTGATTTACATTCTTTATCTGGCCAGCCTGCTGGTGGGCATCACCGGCCTGATCGGTCTGGTCATGGCCTACATCAATCGCGCGGGTGCTCCGGAATGGGTGCAGACCCATTACCGTTTCCAGATCCGCACCTTCTGGATCAGCCTGCTGATGGGGGTGATCGGCGTGATGACGACGATGATCGGCGTCGGTTTCCTGATCTTGCTGTTCATGATGGTCTGGTTTGTCGTGCGCTGCGTCAAGGGCATGAAATACGTGGCCCAGGGTCAGGCGCATCCCAATCCGGCGGGTTGGATGTTTTCGTAATGGAAAAGCCCGGCGAAAGCCGGGCTTTTTCCTTCTCCGCTTGCCTTTTCGACCCCGAAAGACCATCCTTGGCTTTCGCACTTTGAGGGACGAAAAGATGGCCAAAGAGCCGCGTGTCGGGCTTTTCGCGACCTGTCTGGTGGACGCCATGCGTCCGCAGATCGGCTTTGCCGCGGCCAAGCTGTTGGAAGATGCCGGTTGCATCGTCGAGGTTCCCCCCAGCCAGACCTGCTGCGGCCAGCCTGCCTACAACAATGGCGATCGCGAAACCGCGCGCGCCCTGGCCCGCCAAGTCATCGACGCCTTCAAGGAATATGACTATGTCGTCGTGCCGTCGGGATCATGCGCTGGCATGATTCACGCGCATTATCCGGCCCTGCTGGCCGACGATCCCAATTACGCCGCCCTGGCCTTGTCGCTGGCCAGCCGCACTTACGAACTGGTCAGTTTTCTGGTGCGCGTTCTGAAGCTGGAACGGGCCACGGCCAGCTATGGCGAAGCGGTGGCCTATCACGATTCCTGCTCGGGCCTGCGCGAACTGGGCATCAAGGACGAACCCAGGCAATTGCTGGCGGGCGTCGATGGGCTTGAGCTTCGGGAACTGGCGGGGGCCGAGGAATGTTGCGGCTTCGGCGGCACCTTCTGCGTCAAATATCCCGACATCTCCACCAAGATGGTGAATGACAAGGTTGCCGATATCGAAGCGACCGGGGCCACCACCATTTTGGCGGGTGATCTGGGCTGCTTGATGAACATCGCCGGGCGCTTGAAGCGCAAAGGATCCGGCGTAAAGGCGCGCCATGTCGCCGAAGTGCTGGCAGGTTTCGTGGGCGGCCCCGCCATCGGCGAGGAGCGCTAGCCCCATGAGAAGCCGCCCCGGCAGCATCAAAAGCAACACCGGCGCCGCCCTGGCCGATCCGGTCTTGCAAGAGGCGTTGGCCAAATTGAAAACCGGCTTCCAGGCCAAACGCAAAATAGCGGCGGCCAATCTGCCTGAATTCGACGCCCTGCGCGATCAGGCCCGCGACATGAAACGCGCCGTGCTGGACGATCTCGATTCCTATCTCGAGATTTTCGAATCAAAGGTGATTGAACAAGGCGGCCAAGTCCATTGGGCCGAAACAGCCCAAGACGCGCGCGACATCGTGCTGGCGATCTGCAAGAAGGCCAATGCGAAGCTGATCGCCAAGGGCAAATCGATGATCTCGGAAGAGATCATGCTCAATCACTGGCTGGAAGAACACGGGCTTGAGGTGGTGGAAACCGACCTTGGCGAATATATCATCCAATTGCGCAAGGAACCGCCCAGCCACATCATCGCCCCCGCCATCCATCTGAACCGCAAACAGGTGGCGAGCGCCTTCAAGGAACGCCACAAGGAATTGGACGGCGACCGTCCGCTCGATGAACCGCGCGCGCTGCTTGATGAAGCCAGAGCCATTCTGCGCCAGAAATTCCTGGCCGCCGACGTGGGCATCACCGGGGCCAATTTCCTGGTCGCCGAAACCGGCAGTTTCGTGTTGGTCACCAACGAGGGCAATGGCGATCTGACGCAAACCCTGCCTCGCGTGCATATCGTGCTGGCCAGCATCGAAAAGCTGGTGCCGACGCTGGAAGCGGCCAGTCTGGCGGTGCGTCTGCTGGCCCGTTCGGCGACCGGCCAGGAGATGACCTCATATACCACCGTCACCACCGGACCGAAGCGCGCCGGCGATCTGGACGGGCCTGACGAATTCCATATCGTGCTGCTCGACAACGGGCGCACGGCGATGATGGGCGGTCCTTTCGAAGACATGCTGCGCTGCATCCGCTGCGCCGCTTGCATCAATCACTGTCCGGTTTACGGCGCCATCGGCGGGCACGCCTACGCCTCCTTCTATTGCGGACCGATGGGCGCCGTTCTAACGCCCGCCCTGGCCGGTCTCGAGGACTGGGCCGAAATGCCCGACGCCTCCACCTTTTGCGGGCGCTGCGAGCAAGTCTGTCCGATGCGCATTCCGCTGCCGCGCATGATGCGCGCCTGGCGCGAACGCGCCTTCGAGCGCGCCATCACGCCAGCCGCCACGCGCTTCGGCCTGGGCGTTTGGGGGTTCGTGGCGCGTCGACCCTGGCTGTACCGAACGTTGGTCAATCTGGGCATGCCGCTGCTGGCGATGCTGGCGGGCAAGCGCGGGCGTTTCGCCCAGCTGCCGCTGGCTTCGGGCTGGACGAAATCACGCGATCTGCCAGCGCCCGAGGGCAAGACCTTTCTGGCGCAATGGGAAGCCTACAAGAAGGGCGGCCAGCGATGACGCGCGAGGAAGAAATGTTCATGGCCCTGAAGGCGGCCTACGAACACAGCATGCTGGATGCGGTGGGCAACATGAAAATGCTCAATCATCCCCACTCGCCGCTTTATAATCCCTGGGACAATGTAGGGCCGCTGCTGGTGCTGATTCTGGGCAGTCTCGCCATCATGATGGTCTACAAACTTCTGTGGGGCACCATTGCCCTGTTGGCTGCCTGCGGCATTTACATTTTCGTGGTCCGCCGCTGGATGGCTTGGCGTCTGCACGGACGCCTGATCGGTTTGCTGCTGCGCGATCTGCACGCTTTCAAAATGCTTTGGCGGCTGGGCGGCTTTTCGCTGGTCTGGGCGGGCTATCCGCCCGACTACTGTCAGGCCCCCAAAGGCGACTGGCAGAAATTCGCCGAACGTCACGCCCAGCCGCTGGCCCTGCCCGGAGCCGAGCAGGCGGAAGGCGAGAGCGGGGAAGGCGATGAGGAAGGCGGGCTGGGCAAGCGCGAGGAAAGGCGAAGCGCATGACGATTATTGATAGGGCATGCATCGCATGACGACTTCAAAGGAAGCCATTCTGTCGCGCATTCGCCAGTCCAAGGGCCGCCAAGCCTTGGATGCGGCGCGCAGGCTTGATGTGGAAAGGCGCATTGCCGACCGCAAACCCTTCCTGGTTCCCGCCCGCGCCCAATTGGGGGTCGAGGAGCTGCGCACCTTGTTCATCGCCAAGGCCGAGGAAGTGTCGGCCCGCGTGCTGGCCCTGCGCTCGAAAAACGACATTCCCGCCGCCATCCGGCCGTTGCTGGACGAGTCCGGCCTGGCCTATCGTCTGGCCGTTTCGCCCGATCCCTGGTTCGACGGCATCGACTGGAACGAATTCGAGATTCACAAGGGCGCGCCCCGGCCCGACGATATGGCGGGTCTGGCCCATGCCAGGGCGGGCATCGCGGAAACCGGCACCTTGATGCTGTCGTCGGGTGCGGCCAGCCCCACGCTGATGAATTTCATGCCCGATCTGCATATCGTGGTTCTTTCGGAATCGCGCATCCTGGGCACCTATGAAGACGCCTGGGACATGCAAAGGCGCGAAAGCAACGCCATGCCGCGCGCCATCAATCTGATTACCGGGCCGTCGCGCACCGGCGATATCGAACAGACCATCCTTCTGGGCGCGCATGGCCCCAGGCGTCTGGTCATTCTGCTGATCGAGGATTGACCAGTCCCATGTCGTTTCGCCGCACGCGTCATCCCACGCACGAGGAAATTTTACTTTGGCGCCATGTCATGCGCGAGGCGCAGCCTTTGCGCCCGGTGCCCGAAATGTCGACCTATGCCGACAATGACAACGAAAAACCTGTTGCCGTCGCCAAGGCGAAGCCTGCGGCGGCTGCGCCGCAACCGCCGTCCCCCAAGCCGAAGGGCAAGCTGAAGGAGCTGGTGCCCGATCTGTTGCCCGACATGGACAAGCGAACGGCGGAACGTTTGGCCAAGGGGCAGATGGCCATCGAAGGCAGGCTTGATCTGCATGGGTTGACCGAACCGCAGGCGCATGCGGCACTTCTGAAATTCCTGCATGTCTCCAGTTCGCTGGGCAGGCGTTGCGTGATGGTGATCACCGGCAAGGGCGTGGAAGGCAAAGGCGTGATCCGCGCCGCCCTGCCCAAATGGCTGAACACGGTCGAGCTTCGCCCGCTGGTGCTGGGCATTTCGCAAGCCAAGCCCAAGGATGGCGGGGCAGGCGCCTATTATGTGTTGCTCAAACGCCGCCGGGGCCTGGCTGAATGACGCCTTTTGGCGCTCGCATTCGTCAATTGCGCCAGGATAAGGGCCTGACCCTGTCTCGCATGGCGGAGGATTTGGGCGTCACCCCCGCTTACCTGTCGGCCCTTGAACATGGACGGCGCGGCAGGCCCGCCCCTGGGCTGATCATGCAAATGTGCGGCGTGCTGAATCTGATTTGGGACGAGGCGGCGGAGCTGAAGGAACTGGCGAAAATATCGCATCCCAAGGTGACGTTGGATACGTCGGGCCTGACGCCGCTGGCCACCGAATTCGCCAACCGTTTGCAAAGCGCCATTCGCGATCTGGATGACGAAACGATTGCCTCCATGCTGGCGCATTTGCCGGAGCGCAAATGAGATTAAGCGTTGTCATGCCGGTCTACAACGCAGCACCCTATGTAAGGGCGGCGGCAAGCAGCGCGCTTATGCAAATGCAAGGTGATGCAGAGTTGATTTGCGTCGATGACGGCAGCACGGACACATCCTGGGATG